>CALGYB010000201.1 GCA_937935075.1 uncultured Roseiflexus sp.
CCTGCGGCGCTGCTGGCGTTGTACGACCTCCCCGGCAAACTGGCGCGCGTGCAGATCGAACCTTCGTCACCGCTGGTCGGTCAAACGCTGGCGCAGGCGAGTCTGCGCGCTCGCTACCGCATCAATGTGGTCGATGTCGAACCGCAGGCGCTCCGCAGCGTCGCGGCAACGCCGCGTATCGCCCGTTCGGATGTGCCGCTGCAACCGATGGATGTGCTGCTGGTCAAAGGCACGGCGGAGGATGTTGCGCGGCTGGCGAAAGAACAGCACGTGCGCGTGTTGGCAACCGGCGTCAGCCCTAGCGACCTGATCACTGAGGAAACCGGGATTGTGGAACTGGTGCTGACGCCGCGTTCCCGCTTGATCGGGCAGTCGCTGCGCGAAGCGCGCTTCCAGGATACATATCAGGTGCTGGCGCTGGCAATCCTGCGGTTGGGCGCCCCGCTCGACGCGCCAACATCGCGGGTGGAACTGCGCTTTGGCGATACGCTGCTGGTACAGGGAACCTGGGAACGGATCGCCTCACTGCTCGATGAACGCAACGATTTTGTGGTGGTTGGCGACGTGCGCCGTCCGCCAACCACCCGCGCGCTGACCCGACGCGCGCCGATTGCGCTGGCAATCATGCTGGGCATGCTGACCCTCATCTCATTCGATCTGCTGCCTATGGTGACCGCCGTGCTGATTGCCGCCGTCGCCATGGTGCTGACCGGCTGCGTGTCGATGGAAGAGGGGTATCGGGCGATCAACTGGGAGAGCGTTGTGCTGATCGCCGGAATGTTACCGATGGCCACCGCGCTCGACAAGACCGGCGGGTTGCAACTGATGGCAAGCGGTCTGACGGCAACGCTTGGCGCGCTGGGTCCACTGGCGCTCATGGCAGGGCTGTTTGTGCTGACGGCGCTCTTCAGTCAGTTCATTTCCAATACCGCAACAACCGTGCTGATGGCGCCAATTGCGTTGCAGGCAGCGGCGGAACTCAGTGTATCGCCCTACCCGCTGCTGATGACCGTCGCCATTGCAGCATCGACCGCGTTTGCCACCCCGATTGCCTCACCGGTCAACACACTGGTGCTGGGACCAGGGGATTACCGCTTCAACGATTTTGTGCGGATTGGAACGCCGCTGCTCGTCCTGGTGCTGATCACGTCGCTCCTGGTCGTGCCGGTTGTGTTTCCGCTGTGATACTGAAATAAAAGGAGAAAAGATTATGAATCGCCACGACATCCGTCTGCTCCAGGCAGTGCGGCACTATCCGTCGGTGACGATCACGCTGCCAACGCATCGCACATCACCCGACAACAAGCAAGACCCGATCCGGGTGAAGAACCTGGTGACCGAAGCGACGAACCGGTTGCTGGGCGAATTCCAGCGGCGCGAGGTCGAGCCGCTCCTCTCCCGGCTCGATGCGCTGGTCAATGATATCGACTACCGCTACACGCTCGACGGGCTGGCGTTATTCGTCAACCGCGACATCGGGCGCAGGTTCATCCTGCCGTTTACCCTGCCGGAACGGGTGGTCGTCGACGAGACGTTCTGGACGCGCGGGCTGGTCTTTGCGCTCAACCGCACCCCGCGGTACTGGGTGCTGGCGCTCAGTGAGCAACCGACGCGCCTGTTTGAGGGGGTGCGCGAGCATCTCCAGGAAATTACCGACGAAGGCTTCCCGATGACCCATACCGGTCCAGGCGGCGAGCGCGGCCTGCCCAACGACCCGGCGATCAACCGGTCGGCATACCGCGATGAACGCCACCGTCAGTTCTTCCGCCAGGTCAGCGCTGCGCTGACGCCGTTCATGAGCGATGACCCGCTGCCGCTTGCGCTGGTCGGCGTGGATCGCTATCTCGCCTTCTTCCGCGAGGTATCACCGCATGCCGGTGCAGTGGTCACCACGCTGACCGGCAACCACGACAAAACGCCCGCCCACGACCTCGGAAAACTGGTGTGGCCCCTGGTCGAACAGAACCTTGCCATTCGCCGCGCCGAGGCGCTGAAAGAACTGAATGCCGCAGTTGGCGCGCAAAAATATGCCTCGACGCTTGGCGAAGCGTGGCGCTTCGCGCACGAGGGACGGGTGGACACGCTCCTTGTCGAAGAAGACTACCATCAGGCAGTGCGGGTTGCCGACGATGGCATGACGCTGACGCCGGTCGATGATCCAACCCTGCCGGGAGTCATTGAGGATGCCGTGGACGAGATTATTGCCATGGCGCTGGACAAAGGCGGGCGCGTGGTGTTTGTCGACAACGGCGCGCTGCCGCAGCATCAGCGCATCGCAACCATTTTGCGCTATTGATCGATGAACCGTGATGACACGCTTGCAACCATGCGCGCGGCCGGTCGTCCGCTCGCTGAGATGGTCGGTCTGCCGCAGCGTGGCGTCGGACCGTTGCCAACTGCGCGCCTGATTGTGGATAAGGCGACGCGCGATCGCATCGTCATCTTCGATCCATCGCTAGCGCCACACCTGCGACGGGTGGTGCGAAGCGCAGATGTGCGACCGTGGTCCTGCGACGCGCCGTGCTATGTGATCTTCCTACCATCAGGATGGACGGCAGCAACGTTCGGCGCGGGCATAGATGCCGCACAGGCATGGGAACGCATGGCAGAGCGCTGCCCGCCCCTCCAGCAGCATCTCGCCCCCGCCGCTGCGTCCCATTCGCCTGATGAGACGTGGTGGGAACGTTTCACTCCCGATGCGACCATCTTCGCCCAACCGCGCATCATCTGGTCCGTTGCCAGCGTTGCGCAGCGCTTCGCGCTGACCGAACCCGGCTGGCTGGCAGGACCGGGCACGTGCCACGCGCCCGGTTCCTTCTTCCTGCTCGGCATACTGATGAGCCGCCTGGCATGGCGGGCGCTGGCGGTTGAATGTCAGGCGGGCAAGGTCTACCGGCTTACGCCGGAGCGCATCGGGCGACTGCCAATCCCCGACGCAACCGACGCAGAGCGTGCAGCAGTGGAAACGTTGGCGCACCGCATCGTCACTCTGACGCGCGAACGGGCGCTGCTGGAGCGGCAGTTCACGCAGCGGCTGGTGAAGGACTTCGGTCCGCCAGGCGCGACGCCGGGGGCGCGGCTGGAGCGCTGGTGGGAACTGGAGTTCGACGCGCTGCGCAGCGCGATCGCCGCACGCTTCGGCGGCGACATCCCGGCGCGCTTTCGCGAGCCGTGGGCGGCTCAGCACGCCGACGCCGTCGCGCGCCGCGTCGCGCTGAGCGACGCCATTGTGCTTGCGGAAGAGGCATTGAACGTGCGGGTGGAAAGGTTGTATGGGGTAGGACCGGCGAGGTGACGGTGGAACAGGTTTGGCAGAAGATCATTATCTTCGCGCTAGAGCCTGTTATGCACTTCAGAGATAAACGTGGTATGATTTCAGTATGACATGTCAACCCTATCCAAGCGATGTGAGCGACGAGGAGCGGGCCTTCGTCGCTTCGACCGGCTCAGGCGCCGCGCTCCCTCCCTGACCTTCATGACCGACGACGCCCCGCAGCGCAACCACGCGCCGCCCCCCCCTTCCCCCCCCCCGCAGGGGGGGGAAAGGGGGGGGCGGCAAGGTCCACGTGGCTGAAGCGGTTCATTACCTTTATGCTCGAAAGTACATAACAGGCTCTAAACGCGCCAGGCGGGATGGAATGCGGAAGCCTTCTGATGAGTAGTTGGGCGGGCATAGTTTATTACGAAAGGAGATCCTTGATGAAAGATATGGAAAAGCCTTTGATCGCAGCAAACCCCAAGATTATGATGGGCAAACCAGTGATCGCGGGCACACGCATCACGGTTGAACTGATCCTGGAAAAACTGGCAGCAGGGGAAACCATCGAGCAAATTCTTGAAGCCCATCCACAGCTGACGCGCGAAGCGGTATTAGCCGCTATCGCCTTTGCGAAAGAAGCTTTGCGGGCCGATGTAATTTACCCTGTGACTGAGACGGCGACATGAATTTTGTGGCTGACGAACGTGTTGACCGCCACATTGTTGAACGTCTTCGGGAAGACAGTCATCGTGTGTGGTATGTTACCGAGATGGAGCCGGGAATTTCTGACGATGTGGTTTTGGCATTGGCAAACCAGGAAAACGCCTTACTGCTCACTGCTGACAAGGATTTTGGAGAGTTGGCTTTTCTCCAGCTCCTGCATACGCACGGCATTGTATTGATCCGTTTGGCAGGACTATCGCCCAGTCGCGCAAGGTGGAAATGGCAGCTTCTATAGTCAATCGGCACATTGCTGAATTGCCGCACGCTTTTGCCGTCATTGCACCAGGAGTTTTCCGTATTCGCCGCTTCGTTGAATGACGCCTGCCCGACATGCGCTTCCACCTGACGGCTTCGCCGCTGCGCCTCGCCGCAGGTGAAACCTCCACTGCGCCCTTGACGCCGATGCCGTTATCGGCGCGCGTCTCTTGAAACATCCCGCCGCTCGCCAAGCCTTCGACAAGGCGAGACAGACGCGCTTCTTGAGGAGCATCCTTGCCGATGTTCGATAAACACGGCGAGTTCATCGAACACCAATCAAGTCGCAAACCACGGAGTCCTTCTGGAAGCGCCATTGGGCTTTGCCCTCAGCGACTCGCCAGCGTGCACGGCAAACGTATACTACCTTGCAGTCAATCAGACAAGATGTTCGCACGCCCGGTTCGCAAGGCGGAACGATCCCCAACGTGCGTTGGCAGTCGTGGACACATAACTGCGCCCTGGCATCAGCAGCCCCCAATGGGGCTTCCACTTGCGGTGAGCGCTGTCGAACCGCGTCCTCAGCGCGGGCGTTCGCCCGCAGCGCCCCGGCGTCCCGCCATGCGCACTGGCAGCAGTGGACAAATGACCGCGCATTGAGTATGCGATT
>CALGYB010000202.1 GCA_937935075.1 uncultured Roseiflexus sp.
GCGCATCTCGAACGTCGCGCGTTACAGCGGCGCGTTTACGCCGCCGTCAACGGCGCATCCGGCGGATGCGAACACCCGCGCGCTCTACCGGCTCGATGAGGGGAGCGGGCAGACCACTGCTGACGCTTCGGGCAACGGCTATCACCTGACGCTCGGCGCAACCGGCGCCGCCGACAGCGCCGACCCGCTGTGGGTGGCTTCCACGGCGCCATAGAGGGGTAATGCATGACCTGCGAGCGCGAGAGTGGCGTCCTGTGGCATCCGCTCTGCGCCCGGCAGCGGAAGCGTCAAACCGGCGCGCAATCACGGCTTGGCGCAACCACATCTGACATCCGCTCTGCGCCCGACAGCGGAAGCCGCAGGCTGCAGGAAGCGGAGCGTGCCTTCGCAGGCTCGTGTGCGCAGTGCTGGATTATTTCTCATACTCATGCGCGGTCATTCGTGCCATACTGCCGGGGCGCTGCGGGCTAAAGCCCTCGCTGAGGACGCAGTTCGACCATGCTCACCGCAAGTGCAAGCCCTGTTGGGGCTGCTGAGGCGCAGTCATACGTCCACGACCGCCACCGCGCGTTGTGGATCGTTACGCCGTGCGAACCAGGCGCTCGAACGTCTTGTCTGACTGACCGCACGTTAGTATCAAGAATCATGACTCTTGGGCTGACCATACGAAGAGCACGGACGCGCCCTTGTTGCAGGGTGAGTGGTTGGACGAAGGACCTTCACAGGCGCTGTCAGTCGCCGGTCGTCTTTCTCACGGCTTCCTCGATTGCCTGCTCGACGTAGAGCGTTGGCCCGGGACCGCCGAGCCACGCCAGAAACTCGACATTTCCGGCTGGTCCGGTGATCGGTGAGCGGGTGAGACCGTGGGGCGGGATTCCAATACCGGCGGCAAACATCAGCACATCGCGCAGCACTGCCGCGTGAACCGCCGGATCGCGCACCACGCCGCCCTTCCCCACCTGCGCCGGTCCCGCCTCGAACTGCGGCTTGACCAGCGCGACAATCCATGCGCCCGGTCGTATGAGGCGCTGCACGGCGGGCAGCACCAGTTTCAGCGATATGAAGGACACATCGATCACGGCGCAATCGACGAGGACGGGAGCGGCGGGGGACTCCATTCCCTCCGGTGGAGGCAAGGCTTCCAGGTAGCGGATGTTGGTGCGTTCAAGAACAACCACCCGCGGGTCCTGGCGCAGCCGCCAGTCGATCTGCCCATACCCGACGTCAACGGCATACACGCGGGTAGCGCCGCGTTGCAACAGCACATCGGTAAAGCCGCCGGTCGATGCCCCAACATCGAGCGCCGTCAGGTTTGCAGGAGAAAGTGCGAAGGTATCGAGCGCATGCGCCAGTTTGTAGCCGCCACGGCTGACATATGGCAATGCGCTGAGCAGTTTGATCTCGGCATCGTCGGGTATGAGTTCGCCGGCTTTATGCCGGGTGACACCGTTGACCCACACCTCGCCAGCCAGGATCAGCGCCTGGGCGCGGGCGCGCGTCTCCGCCAGACCGCGCTGCACCAGCAACTGATCGAGCCGCACCTTCGTTGCCACTACCCCTCACGCTCCAGACGGCGCAGTTCGACTTCCATTTGCGCAATGTAGGCATGCAGCCAGGCGGGCGCATCTTTGCCTGCCTCATCGCGGCGCGCTTTCAGGCGGGCAAGATCGGCGCGGCGCTTCGACAGATCGGCTTTGGGGCGGGGTGGCGGCGGCGCTGCCGGCGGCGCCGGCATGTCTGCCAGACGATCGGCGACGATGCGCGAGACCAGCGCCGACAGGGTCATTTTGTGTGCAGCAAGATGCGTCTCGAACGCCGCTCGCTGCTCAGGAGTGAGATAGATGCGCATATGGATCGGCTCGCCTTCGATCCCATTCGTGTCCTCGGGAAGCCGGGTGAGCGGATAGTCGGCGAGGATCTGAGAAACGACGTCCGGCGGATCGCTGCGGCGCTCACGTACCAGATGTTCGAGGCGCGCCCGGTTTTCAGGCGAGAGATACAGGCTGGTCTGAACGGTGAACAATCCCTGTCGCTCGGTCATACGTTTCCCCCTTTCTCAACAGGTTATGCGACAACGCCAGCAGACCGGAGCGTCGCAATCTCGTGCGGTTTGTAGCCGATTTCGGTCAAAATCTCATCGGTATGCTGCCCAAGGAGCGGCGGCGGTCGGCGGATGACCGGCGGCGTGGCGGAGAAGTGGTACGGCGGCGCCACAACACGAATGTTGCCCGCTGTTGGATGTTCGACAGTTACAACGCTTCCTAACGCCTGCACTTGCGGATCGTTGAACACCTGCGCCAGATCGCGCACAGCGCCGCACGGCACGCCAGCCGCATTCAGTTTGTGCTCGATGTCGGCAACGCGCAGAGATGTAAACACCGGTTCGAGGAGCGCGTTCAGTTCGGTGCGGTGCGCCAGGCGTGACACATTCGTGCGGAAGCGAGGATCGTCGCGGAGCGCCGACAGTTCCAGCGCGTCGCAGAAACGCCCCCACAGGTCGTCGGTGCCGACACCCAGGGTAAAGTAGCCGTCGGCGGCGCGATAGACGCCATATGGCACAATTGAGGGATGCTGATTGCCCGGTCGTTCCGGCGCGCGACCGGTAGCAAAATAATTGCCCGCCTGATACGTCAGCATCGCCAGTTGCCCTTCCAGCAGCGACGTATCGACCCGCTGCCCTTCGCCGGTGCGCGCGCGATGGTAGAGCGCCGCCAGAATGGCATAAGCCGCAAACATCCCCGCCATAATGTCGGTGATTGCAATCCCGACGCGCATCGGCGGTCCGCCAGGTTCACCGATCAGGCTCATCAACCCGCCCAATCCCTGGGCAATCTGATCGTAGGCTGCGCGCTCACGATCCGGTCCCGTCCGACCAAACCCGGAGATCGAGCAATACACCAGATCGGGGCGGATGGCGCGACATGCATCGTACCCGAGGTCGCGGCGATCCAGCGTGCCGGGAACAAAGTTCTCCAGCAGCACATCACTGCTGGCGATCAAGCGTCGCAGCACGGCAACGCCGCGTTCGTTGCGAAAATCGAGCGCAATGCTGCGCTTGTTGCGGTTGACGCTGAGAAAATACGAACTTTCACCACCCTCAAAGGGCGGACCCCAGGCGCGGGTATGGTCGCCGACGCCCGGCTGCTCAACCTTGATAATGTCGGCGCCCAGATCGCCGAGCATCATCGAGCAGAAGGGACCGGCAAGCGCGCGGCTCAGGTCAAGGACGCGCAATCCTTCGAGCGGCGAGGTCATGGCATTTTCCGCATAAGCGCGTGCACGACGCCAGGGTAACTGCTCACGTCCCCCTGGGAGCGCAGGCATCCTGCCCACAAGACCCACTCTCCCTGGGAGTGCAGGCATCCTGCCTGCAACACCAGCGCGCGTCTCCTGCCCACCGAACTAGCCCCCCTGGGAGCGCGGGCATTCTGCCCACAAGACCCACTCTCCCTGGGAGCGCAGGCATCTTGCCGGCACAACCGGCGCAGACATCCCGCTCGCCTTACTGGACGTGCAAATTGCTCCAAAATATTATACCATGCAGAAGTACAGCAAATCTGATAGGGAGCGATCACCCAAAACTTGGGACCATCGAGGACATAGAGCGGCTGACGTTGGCTGAGCCTGTCGAAGCCAACGTCAGCCGCAAGACGGCCAACACGGGCAAGTATTGGGCAACATCGGGTTGATCGCTCTATGAGAGTTCGTTCACCCGTTAACACACTATGAACACTCCCTTGACGACGATCGACGCCCTGCGACGCGCAGTGGCGCATGCGCCGGAACGACCGTTTCTGCTGTTTGACAGACGGTCATTCTCATATAAGGACACTGCTGCGATTGCCGCTCGCTGGGCTGCACGGTTGCGCGCAGCGGGAGTCGAACGCGGTGACCGGGTGGCGCTGTTTCTCGAAAACAGTCCGGCGTTCGTGACGGCGTACCTGGGCGCCCACATGATCGGCGCGATTGTGGTGCTTGTCAATACCCTGTACCGCCAGACCGAACTGCGCCATATTTTGAACGACTCGGCGGCAAAGGTCGTCATTGTCGGCGACCAGGCGCATGCCGATCTGCTCCAGCAGGCAGACGCGCCTGGCGCGGTCATCTTCACATCCGACGTGGCGCTGGAAGGTTCAGGGGAAATGCCCGATTGGACGCTTACGCCTGCGCCAGGTGATATTGCGCTGATCGGGTATACTTCGGGCACAACCGGGCGTTCCAAGGGCGCTATGCTCACCCATGCCAATCTCATGGCGAATAGCGCTGCCGTTACCCGCGCCTGGCGCTGGACGGAACACGACCGCCTGCTGCTGACGCTGCCACTGTTCCACATTCACGGTCTTGGCGTTGGCCTGCACGGCACGCTATACACGGTAAGCACCGTTGATCTGCGGCGTGGCTTCGATGCAGCGGATGTGCTCGATACCCTGGCGCACGGTCAAACAACGATGTTCTTCGGAGTGCCGACAATGTACACCCGCCTGATCGCCGAAGCGCGACGACGGCAATCTACAGGAACGCCGGTGCGTGTCGATAGTATGCGTCTGTTTGTCTCCGGTTCCGCGCCGCTCAGCCCGCAGACCTTCGCTGAGTTCGAGGAACTGTTCGGTCATCGTATCCTGGAACGCTACGGCATGACCGAAACGATCATGAACCTGACCAACCCCTACGACGGCGAACGCCGTCCTGGAACGGTCGGGATGCCATTTCCGGGACAGGAAGCGCGCATCGTCGATGTGCGCACCCGCCAACCGCTCCCTGATGGTGAGATCGGTGAAATCCAGGTGCGCGGTCCGAATGTGTTCGCCGGGTACTGGCGCAACCCGCAGGCAACTGCCGAGGCGTTCGACGCCGACGGCTGGTTCAATACCGGCGACCTGGGATGGCGCAGCACCGACGGATATTTCACGATCACCGGGCGCGCCCGTGAACTGATCATCAGCGGCGGGTACAACATCTACCCGCGCGAGGTCGAGGAAGTGTTGCAGGAGCACCCCGCCGTTGCCGAGGCTGCTGTGGTCGGTCTGCCCGACGCGGAGTTTGGCGAGCAGGTGGTGGCAGTGGTGGCGCCGGCAGCGCCAGTGACCGATGGGCTGGAACAGGAGTTGATCGACTGGTGCCGCACCCGCCTGGCGAGTTACAAAAAACCGCGACAGGTGGTGTTTGTATCGTCGTTGCCGCGCAACGCGCTGGGCAAGGTGCAAAAGCATGTGGTGCAACAGCAACTGACCCATCAGGCGCAACCTGAAAGGACGCCGTAATGAATTATGACGATCTTGCCGCCGAACTGCGCGAATCCGTCAAAGGCGATGTGCAGACCGATGCGATTTCACGCGCCCTCTATGCGACCGACGCGAGCATCTATCAGATCGAGCCGCTGGGTGTCGTGCTGCCGAAGGACGAAACGGATGTCGCGGCGGTCGTGCGGCTGGCGCGCCTGCGGCGACTGCCGATTGTGGCGCGCGGCGGCGGCACCAGCCTGGCGGGGCAGGCGGTCGGGCGCGCCATCCATCTCGATTTCACCAAATATATGAACCGCCTGCTGGAAGTGAATGTCGCTGAGCAGTGGGCGTGGGTCGAACCGGGGATCATCCTCGATCAGTTGAATGCAGCCCTGGCGCCGCATGATCTGAAGTTTGCGCCGGATGTCTCCCCATCGAACCGCGCAGCCATCGGCGGCATGATTGCCAACAACTCGTCCGGCATGTACTCCCTGGTGTATGGCAAGACCATCGATCACGTGCTGGAGTTGAAGGTGATGCTGTCGGATGGCAGTATCACCACCTTTCGCCCGCTCGACGAAGCGGAGCTACATGCCAGACTCGCCGACACCGAACTCGAAGGGCGCATCTACCGCACCGTGGCGCGCCTGGCGCGCGAACACGCCGACGAGATTGCGCGGCGCTATCCCAAAGTGCTGCGGCGCGTCGGCGGCTACAACCTCGATGCGTTTGTGCCGGTCAGTGAAGCTGATCACACGCGCTACGGCATCATGTTCGGCGCGCGCTCGCCCGACCGGCGCTTCAACATGGCGAACATGATCGTCGGTTCAGAAGGGACGCTGGCGCTCGTGCTGGCGGCGCGCGTGCGCCTCGTGCCGCGCCCGAAGCATACCGCGATTGCCATCCTGGAGTTCGACACGCTCGATGCCGCGCTCGATGCAGTGGTTCCCTGCCTGGAATGCCAGCCGGCAGCCGTCGAACTCATGGACGACATTCTGCTCGATCTGACGCGCAAATCACGCGAATATGCGCAGTATCTGGCGATGTTCGTTCAGGGATCGCCGGGGGCGTTGTTACAGGTCGAGTTCTTTGGCGAAACCGACGATGACGTGCGCGCCGGTCTGTTGCGGCTGGAGCAGCATCTACGCCCCCGATGCAGCGCCATTACCCGTGTGGTTGATGCACGCCAGAAGAGCGCAGTGCTGGCAGTGCGCAAGGCGGGGCTGCCGCTGCTCCAATCTCTCTCGCCCGACGTCAAGCCTGAAACGTTCGTCGAGGACTCTGCCGTGCCGCCGGAGAAGTTGAATGTGTACCTGCGGCGCTTCCGCGACATCTGTCACGCGCATGGCGTCCAGGTCGCCTTTTACGGGCACGCCAGCGTCGGCGTCATCCATGCCCGCCCGCTGCTCAACCTGAAGGACGCCGGTGACGTGCGCAAAATGCGCGCGATTGCAGAGCAGATCAAAGACCTGGTGATCGAGTTCGGCGGTGCGCTCTCCGGCGAACACGGCGACGGCATGGTGCGCGCCGAGTTCAACCGCGAGTTGTTCGGCGAGACGCTCTATGAGGCGTTTCGGGAGATCAAGCATACGTTCGATCCCTACGACATCTTCAACCCCGGCAAAATTGTCGATGCCCCGCAGATGGATCACTACCTGCGCTACGGCGAGCAGTACCATCCGATCCAGTTGCACACCCACTTCCGTTTCAACGACACCGGCGGCATTGTCGGCGCAGTCGAATTGTGCAACGGCAACGGTCTGTGCCGTAAAGTCGCCGGTGGCACGATGTGCCCGAGTTACATGGTAACGCGTGACGAAGAACACTCAACCCGTGGCCGCGCGAATGCGCTGCGCATGGTCTTTTCCGGTGCGCTCCCGCTCGACGCGCTCACCAGCGCGCGCATGAAAGAGGTTATGGACCTCTGCCTGGAATGCAAGGGATGCACCGGTGAGTGCCCATCGCGGGTCAATATGACTCGCCTGAAATCGGAATGGCTGTCGATCTACTACGAACAGCACGGTATCCCGTTACGGTCGCGTCTGTTCGGCAACATTCGGAAGATCAACGAACTCGGCAGTCGCCTTGCGCCGCTGGCGAACCGTCTGCTGGCGCTGCCGTTCGTTCCGCTTTTGCAGGAACGGCTGATCGGCGTCAGTCGCTACCGCCGCCTGCCGCCGTTCGCGCCGCAACCATTCCATCGCTGGTTTGCCAGCCGTCCGGCGCCGGTCGATGGCGGACACCCTTCGGTTGTGCTCTTTCCCGACACCTTCGCCGACTACAACGATCCGCATATTGCCCGGGCCGCGGTGCGCGTTCTCGAAGCCGCCGGCTACCGCGTGCTCCTGCCGACGCGCCGAATTTGCTGTGGACGCCCGCAGATTTCGAAGGGGTTGTTGAAGGAAGTCAAGGCGCTGGCGCAGCGCCAGCTCGATGCGCTGGGACCCTACGCCGCCGCCGGCATTCCGATCATTGGGCTTGAGCCGAGTTGTATCCTGACCTTCCGCGACGAATATCCCGATCTGCTCGACGACCCGCGCACTGCGACACTGGCGCAGATGTCGTTCCTGTTCGACGAGTTCCTGGCGCGTGAGGTGCGCGCCGGACGCGCAACGTTGCGCGTCCGCGATCAGGCGCCGCGCCGGTATCTGTTCCACGGGCACTGCCACCAGAAGGCGCTGATCGGCAGTCATCACGCGCTGACGCTGCTCCGCATGATCCCCGGCGCCGACGTGCGCGACATTGACAGCGGATGCTGCGGCATGGCGGGTTCCTTCGGATATGAAGCAGAACACTATGCCATCTCGCAGAAGATCGGCGAACGGGTGCTGTTCCCGGCGGTGCGATCCCTCGCCGATGATGCGACGGTCGTGGCAATGGGAACCAGTTGCCGCCAGCAGATCGCC
This sequence comes from uncultured Roseiflexus sp., assembly GCA_937935075.1. Lineage (GTDB taxonomy): Bacteria > Chloroflexota > Chloroflexia > Chloroflexales > Roseiflexaceae > Roseiflexus. The sequence goes on from CALGYB010000202.1 coordinate 8,129, forward strand.
GATGGAACCGGACGACGCGCGCGGCACCTCGCTGAAGTGTTGGCGGATGCTCTTGCGGAGTAGCGATGCCGTCACCGAGGAATAGCAGTTTCTTCTCTTGATATTTCGCCCCCTGAGTGCTATGATCTTCCAACACAAAGGGGGAAAACCCCGGCGGCGTCCTTTTGACAAGGAAGCGAAAGTAGTAAGAACCTGTCCAAATACCCAGGGGAGCGATGTCATGGCGAGCCGCCACTGTCATGCTTCGCTCGCCGCAGGCATCGCAAAGCAATCTCCCTGCGTAAGAGAACACCCCGTCATCGCTGACGTTCTGCGCAATGACGGCGACGGCGGGTAATGCGGATAGGCGCTCAAACCCGGTTCAAAAACAATAGCGCGGTCGGCGCGTGGTGATCAGCGACGATGATCCCCGCAGCGCGGGCCGTTTTTTATTCGAGAACATCTCGTCCCTCTGGTGATGCAACCGGTACGAGGGAGCAACAATAAGCCTATGATTGCAGAACTCAAACGTCTGGTCGTTGGCCGTCCGCTCGCCAACGAACAGTTAGTCCACGAACGATTGCCCAAGCGCCTGGCGCTTGCCGTTTTCTCATCCGACGCCCTCTCATCGACGGCATATGCCACCGAAGCGATCCTGATCGTCCTTTCGGCAGCCGGCGCAGCGGCGCTCTGGCTTGCCACCCCGCTGGCGCTCGGCATCGCCGTGCTGCTGATGACCGTCGCCTTCTCCTACAGCCAGACAATCAAAGCCTACCCGCAGGGAGGCGGCACCTACATCGTTGCGCGGGAAAATCTGGGAACCCTCCCGTCGCTTACGGCAGCGTCGGCGCTGCTCATTGACTACATCCTGACCGTTGCAGTCAGCATGTCGGCGGGCGTAGCCGCGATCACTTCCGCCTGGCCTGTACTGGACCCGTACCGCGTCGAACTGGCAGTCGGGTTGATCGGTCTGGTCAGCCTGGCGAACCTGCGCGGCATAAAGGAGTCGGGGGCTATGTTCGCCATTCCGACGTACACCTTTGTCGCCGGTATGTTTCTGTTGATCGGCGCCGGACTGTTCAACGTTGTCACCGGCAATGTCACACCCGCGCCGCCGCCGCAGACGCCGCACCTGCCCGCTGAGGCCGGTGCGCTCTCATTGTTTCTGATTTTGCGCGCATTTGCAGCGGGTTGCACGGCGCTGACCGGCATCGAAGCGATTGCCGACGGCGTGCCGGCCTTCAAGCAGCCGGAGGCGCGCAATGCCGCGATCACGCTGGCAATCATGGCGGCGCTGCTCATCACCATGTTTCTCGGCGTTACGGTACTGGCGAATGCCTACCATATCATTCCCGACGGCAGCCACGAACCGGAGACGGCGAACTCACAACTCGCGCGCGCGATCTTCGGCGCGGGATCGCCGTTGTACTTTCTGCTCCAGCTTGCGACCATGGCGATCCTGGTGCTGGCGTCGAACACGGCATTCGCCGACTTTCCGCGGCTGGCATACTTTCTGGCGCGCGACCGTTATTTCCCGCGCCAGTTTACCCAGCGCGGCGACCGGCTGGTCTTCTCCAACGGCATCGTGGCTCTGGGGCTGATCGCGTCGATCCTGGTGGTCGCCTTCCATGCGCGTGAACAGGCGTTGTTGCCGCTCTACGCGGTTGGCGTGTTCATTTCGTTCACCATCTCGCAGGTTGGCATGGTGCAGCGCTGGCGACGGGCACAGACGCCGGGGTGGCGCCGCAGCGCCGTGATCAACGGCTTCGGCGCATTGCTGACCGGCATCGTCATGCTGGTGCTGGCAGTGACGAAGTTCCGCGAAGGGGCGTGGGCAGTGCTGTTGCTCATTCCGATCATGGTGATCGTGTTGCGGAGCATCCACAACCACTATGTCGCAGTCGCCGAACAATTGTCGCTGGAAGGCGCGCCGCGCCCCTCGCCGGTGCGGCGGCACACCGCGCTGGTGCTGGTCAGCGGGGTTCATCGCGGCGTCATTCCGGCGCTCCAGTATGCGCTCTCGATCGCGCCCGACAATGTGACGGCGGTGTATGTCGATCTCGATGCGGAAAGCACAGAAAAGATCAGGCGCAAGTGGAATGAGTGGGGATGTGGCATCCCGCTGGTCATTCTGTCGTCGCCGTACCGCTCACTCATGCAGCCGCTGCTCCAGTACATCGACGAAGTCGAAGCGCGCTACGACGACGATGTTCTGACGATCATTCTGCCGGAGTTCGTGCCATCGAAGTGGTGGCAGTACATGCTCCACAATCAGACCGGGCTGCAACTCAAAGCGGCGCTCTTCTTCAGCCGTGGTAAAGTGGTAACGAGCGTGCCGTACCATCTGGAACACTGACTGCACCTCATCGGCAACCGCCGCCGCTGGATCTGACCAGATGGAACCAAGACCTGATGAGGAAGATCAATCTAGACCCGGATAAACCGCTTGCATCTGTGGAGCGGTTGGCGTTGGCTGAGCCTGTCGAAGCCAACGCCGATCACGAGATTGTCTCATATCCGGTTGATCTTCCTGTAAGAACCTCCTCAACCACGTCCGCGACGCTATGGAAGCCTCACTTCTCCATCCACGATCGTCTGAGCGTATCGGGGTGGGGTCGCTCCTCTCCCGCCTTCGGGCTTGTTCGAGTGAACCATGCTATACTGCTTGCGCAGCAGAGGTCCATTCCAATCATAACTTCACTGCAAAAAGCTGTAAACACGAAGGTCACAAAGGGACACAAAGGAAATGCGCTTCATGTTTATGCACCTTCGTGCGCTTCGTGTCCTTGGTGGTTAAGCCTTTGTGCAGTGGACTCAATCATGCGATTGCACTATCACGGAGGAGTTCGCTCTCAAGCCGATCGATTGAAGTGAAACAAGAGCAGAGACATGCACAAAGACATCAGAGTTTACCGCAACTACATCGGCGGCGCGTGGATGGAATCGCTGGCGCGCCGCCACGCACCCAATATCAACCCCGCCGACGCCGGTGACTTGATCGGTGAGGCGCCGCTTTCGATCAGCGATGAAGCGATTGCCGCCGTCGAAGTGGCGGCGCATGCGTTTCGTTCCTGGCGCCAGACGCCTGTGCCGGAACGCGGGACGCTGGTGCTGCGCGCGGCGCGCTTGCTGGCGGAATACGCGGAAGACGTCGCGCGCGTGATGGTGCGCGAGCAGGGCAAAACCCTCGCCGAAGCGCGCGCCGAGGCGCTGCGCGCCATCGCGTATGCGAAGTTCTGCGGCGCTGCCGCTGCTGCAATTGACGGCGTCACGGTTCCGTTGCGCACCCCCGCATATTTCGGCTATACGCGCCGCCGTGCGCTCGGCGTTGTGGCGCTGCTGACGCCCGAATGGTCTCCGCTGGCGCTGGCGTTCGAGCGCCTGGCGCAGGCGCTGGTGTGCGGCAATACTGTCGTGCTGAAACCGGCGCTGGCAACACCGGAAACTGCGGAATGGCTGGTGCGTTGCTTCGCCGATGCCGGCGCGCCGTCCGGCGTCGTCAATCTGGTCCATGGCGCCACCGATGAAACCGGCGCAACCCTGATCGACCACCCGTCGGTGCGCGCCGTCTGGATCGGCGGGTCGCACGCCGATATTGCCGGCGCACGGCGACAGGCGGAGGCGCGCATGATTCGCTTCAAGAGCGAGCAGATGGATGTCAACCCGGTCGTCGTGCTCGAAGACGCCGACCTGGACCTGGCGCTGGCAGGGGTGCTCGCCGGCGCCTTTGGGAATGCCGGTCAGTCGCACACGGCGACCAAACGGGTCATTCTTGTGCATCCGGTGGCGGATGCGTTCCTCGAAGAACTGGTTACGCGCGTCTGCAAACTCCGCCTGGGCAGCGGTCTCAATGAAGGGGTCGGGATGGGACCGTGCACTGACGAGGCGCAGATTCGGCAGTCGCTCGTTCTGATCCAGCAGGCGCAGGCAGAGGGAGCAGAAGTGCTTTGCGGCGGCGCGCGCGCCCAGGATGAAGCGCTGGCGCATGGCTACTTCCTGCGCCCAACGATTGTGGATCGGGTGCGCCCGGAGATGCGGATTGCGCGCGAGCCGGCGCCAGGACCGGTGCTGGCGGTGACGCGCGTCGAGAGTTTTGCCGAGGCGCTGGTGCATGCTGGCCGACCGCATTCGGTGCTCTCTGCTGGCATCTACACCCGCGATGGCGCGCGCATGCTACGCTTCGTCGACGAAATGAACGCGCGCTCGATCCATATCAATGCGCCAACCACCAGCGACGAGCCGCAGATGCCGGTCAATCACAATGCGCTGATCGACTTCTTCAGCGAAACAAGCGCCGTGTATGTGCAGTATGGTTCGGGGAACAGCGGCGCAGGATAGTCATACCAGGCGGCGTTCAGTCAGACAAGATGTTCGTGCGTTCGTTGTACAAGGCGCAATGGTCAACGCGCACCGGCAGGCATGTCGTGGACGCACAACCGCGCATTGGCGGCAGCAGCCCTGGCGGGGCTTCCACGTGCGGTGAGCACAGTCGAACCGCGTCCTCAGCGAGGGCTTTCGCCCGTAGCGGCGCGGCGTCCTGCCGCAGCGGCCCGGCGGTAGTATCCGAATGAGCGCGCATTCGCCTCAGACTCACACAAAGGCGCAAAGGCGCAAAGATGCCGGATGACATCCGGTGTGCGATGACGCTGCGGGCGGATGAACCGTGAGCAAGACATCCGGTTTCGCCTGCACGTTGGCAGCAGCAGCCCTGGCAATGAGCGTGCATTCGCATCAGTTGTACTGCACCAGCGCATCCGCCAGCGTCTGCGCCTGATGCCGGATCGCCTCCAGATCGCTCGCCTGCGGCGCCAGATGCGCGTAGCGCTCGAGGTCTGCCAGCGCACCCGACCACTGCCCGATGCGAGCGCGCAATAATCCGCGATCGCGCAACTCACCGGCATCGAACGCCAGGATCAATATCCGTTCGACAGTCGCCAGCGCACGCTCGAACTGTTCGCGTTGAATGTAGGCGCTCTTCAGGTTGCGCAGGATTCGTATCAGGATCGACCGTGGCGATGGCGGCGCCATGATCTGCCGGATCAGCGCAGGATTGGCCGTACTGGCAAATGCGACGATCTGTCGTTGACACTCCGCATACGACCACAACCTGCCGCGGTTGAAGGGATCGATGTACAGATCGCCCTCCTGGGAGTCGATGTAGCGGACCAGAAAATGCCCTGGCAATGCCAGCCCGACAACCGGCAGCCGCAGCCGCCAGCCGATTTCCAGGTACAGCACCGAGAGAAGGATGGGCAAACCGACGCGCCGTGCAATCACCTGATCGAGGAAACTGTTGGCCGGATCGTTGTAGTTCCAGTAGTTGCCGCGAAATTCGAGCTCCTCAAACAGGTAGGTGTTCAACGCTGCAACAATTGCGCGTCCGCCCTGCCTGCCGGTGATGCGTTCCCGCACCGCCGCAGCCATAGCATCGATGATTCGCAGCGATGCCAGCGGATTGCCGTCTCCCTGATCTTCCCAGGCAATGCAGAGCGCCGCCTCCGCCAGATTGATCTGGTCGTCGGGAAGACGGGCGATGGCGCGAAATCGACGGCGTGCGGGTGAAGTCATAAGAGCGCGCTATGGAGCATAACTGTTTCTCCTTTGATGATACCACATGTCGGTGATGCGTGATCAGAGGGGACGGGTCTGAGACCCGCCCCGCCGTCGCCATCTTTCGGACGGCGGGGCGGCTGGGGGGAGGGTCTGAGACCCGCCCCTGCCTGCCCATTGATGGTGATCCATGAGGCGTGCCTCCTCCATTTCGCCGTTGTCCATGCTATAATTCATGACAGATCCCCGCTTCTGTCCGCTGTGCGTTCAGGGTCGTTATCAGACGGTTCTTTCAGTATTGAAGCATGCGTATTGCCTACACCGCCGACCTTCATGGCAACCTGTCCGACTATCGCGCGTTGTGCGAGTTTGCGGCGCGCTATGAAGCGAACATCATCATTGTCGGGGGCGATCTGTTGCCGCATGCAATGCGGCGCGACGATGCACTGACGATGCAGCGGACCTTTGTTGAGCGTGATCTGGCGCCGCTGCTGCGCGCATTCCGGTCGCGCCATCCGGCGACGGCGGTCTATCTGTTGCCGGGCAATGATGATTGGATGGCGGCGTATGCCGCTGTGGAGGGGCTTGCGGCGGAAGGACTGGCGCAACCGCTCCACGAGCGCATCTATCAACTGAGCGATGATCTGTGGCTTGCGGGGTATGCCTGCGTGCCGCCGACGCCGTTCAGCATCAAGGACTTCGAGCGGTGTGACGAAGGACGAACGTCGCCATTCAATTTCGATCATGCGCTGACCAGCCGTGGCGGCGCGATTCGACCATTGCAGCGCCATGAGTTCGAGGAGTTGCCATCGATCGCGGAAGACCTGGCGGCGCTTGCCGGGCGCAGCGATCCGCGCCGCACGGTGTATGTCTGCCACACGCCACCCGCCAATACGCCGCTCGATCTGATGTCGAACCGGCGGCACGTCGGCAGCCGCGCGCTGCACACCTTCATCGAACGGCATCAACCGCCGCTCACGCTGCACGGGCATATTCACGAAGCGCCCGCGTTAAGTGGAACATACACCACCCGAATTGGCGCAACCTGGTGTGTCAATCCAGGACACGATCAGCGCCGTTTCCACGGCGTTTTGATCGATCTCACAGACGGCGCGGTTCGCATGGAACACACCGTCTACGGCGTACAACCGGAGTAGAAAGGCTATCGGCAGTGTTCACCACCATTGGCGACGTCACAGCGGCGCTCAGCGCGCAGCGCTACATTCCTTCCGATGAAATTGCCACAACGGTGTTTCTGGCAGAGAAACTCGGCAAGCCAATCCTCGCCGAAGGTCCGGCAGGCGTGGGCAAAACCGAACTGGCAAAAGTGTGGGCGGCGGCGACCGGACGCGATCTGATCCGTCTCCAGTGCTATGAGGGTCTTGATGAAACCAAGGCGCTCTATGAGTGGGAATATGCCAAGCAACTGCTCTACACGCAGTTGCTGCGCGATAAACTCAACGATCTCCTGGCTGGCGTGACGACGCTTGCCGAAGCGGCTGACCGGCTGGCTGCGGAGGAGGATGTGTTCTTCTCCAGCCGCTTTATGCTGCCGCGACCGTTGCTCAAAGCGATTACGAGCGAGCGACCGGTCACGTTGCTGATCGATGAGATTGACCGCGCCGACGCTGAGTTCGAGGCTTTTTTGCTCGAGGTGCTGAGCGATTTCCAGGTCAGCGTGCCCGAACTCGGCACCATCCGCGCCCGTCACCAACCGATGGTGCTGTTGACCAGCAACAATACCCGTGAACTCTCCGAGGCGCTGAAACGGCGCTGTCTCTATCTGCACGTCGATTATCCAACCGCCGAGCAGGAACTTCAGATCGTCAACCTGAAAGTTCCCGGTCTTCCTCCGAAACTGGCGCAGCAGGCGGTGGAACTGGTGCAACGGCTGCGCGGCATGGACCTGAAGAAACATCCAAGCGTCTCCGAAACGATCGACTGGGCGCGCGCGCTGCTCGAACTCAATGCCCGCCACCTCGACCGCGCGACGATCGAGAAGACGCTGAATGTGCTGCTCAAATTCGAGGGCGATCTGCAGCGCGCGCGCCGCGCCATGGTGCGCGATGAGGGCGACCGCGCCCGACGCGAACGCGATGAGTTTGGCCGTCCGCGGCGTGACGACGAGAGTGGTCGCTTTCGCGGCAACTAGGGAGGCGATATGGATCAGCGGGTTGTCGATTTTATCCACGCGCTGCGCGCAAAAGGGGTGCGCATCTCGCTCGCCGAAAGCATCGATGCCATGCGCTGCGTCGAAATCGCTGGCGTCGCCGATAAGCAGTTCTTCCGTTCGGCGCTGCGCGCGTCGCTGGTGAAAGAGCCGCGTGACCTGCCGACGTTCGATGAACTCTTCCCACGGTTCTTTAGCCTCGATACGCCGCCGCCGCTTCAGCAACCGGGCAGCGGCATGTCTCCCGAAGAGCGTGAGCAACTGGCGCAGATGCTGCAACAGATGCTCGCATCGCTCTCGCCGGAGCAACTGCGGCGTCTGTTCGAGATGATGATGACCGGGCAGGGTATGAGCGGCAGCCAGATGCGCCAGTTTATCGACGAGAACACAACCGCTACCCAAATGACGACAGGGTTCCAGCCGTGGGCCACCCGCCGTGCTCTGCGCGAATTGCAGTTCGACCGCCTGGAACAGTTGCTCCAGGAACTGCTCCAGAAACTGCGCGAGGCGGGCGTCAGTGAAGCGGCGCTCCGTCAACTGGAACAGGAGGCGCGCGAGAACCGCGAGGCGCTGGCGCAGCAGATCGGCAAAGAAGTAGGGAATGGTCTGCAACAGCGCGAAGCCGAAGAGCGCCGTCGTCGCCCCGCCGAGGATTTGCAGGATCGCCCGTTCGAGGAACTCAAATATCAGGACGACGACGATATGCGCGCGATCATCAATCGCCTGGCGGCGCAGTTGCGCACGCGCGTCGCACTACGCCAGAAACGCGCTAACAAAGGAATACTCGATGCGAAGAGCACCATCCGCGCCAATCTGCGCTACAGCGGCGTGCCGCTCGACATCCGCCACCGCCGCAAGCACCTGAAGCCGCGTATTACCGTCATCTGCGATGTCTCCGGCTCGATGCGCGCCGTCACCGGTTTCATGCTCATGCTCGTCTATGCGTTACAGGATCAGATCAGTCGCACCCGCCCCTTCGTCTACTACCGCACCATCGCCGATGTCCAGTCCGATTTTCAGCAACTGCGCCCCGAAGACGCGATCCGCGTCGTGCCGGATCGGGTTCAGGGAGGTCCCTGGCAGACGAGCCTGGGATCATGCCTGGAGACATTCACGCGCGATCATCTCGATGCCGTTGACCGCCGCACGACGGTGATCTTCCTTGGCGACGGCGATGATCACATGTCGCCGCCGAATCCGCGCGCCTTCGAGACCATCAAGCGACGCGCGCACCGGGTCGTCTGGTTCAACCCCGAACCGCCCTACCGCTGGGCGCGTGAAGATAACCACATGCACATCTATGGGCCAATGTGCGATGCGGTTCACCACGTGAGCAACCTGCGCCAGCTGGTTGCGGCGGTGGACGGGTTGTTTTCGTAGCCCCTATTGCCGCACGATCAGGCTCTTGCCCGTCATCTGTGGCGCGGGGGCAAGCCCCAGCAGATCGAGGACTGTCGGCGCGACATCGGCAAGGCGGCCGCCGTCGCGCAGCGCAACCTGCCCTTTGCCCAGCCCCAACTCTGGAGCAGCGACCAGGTACGTCGGCACCGGATTGGTCGTATGCGCGGTGTGCGGCCCGCCGGTCTCCGGGTCGATCATCAGTTCGGCGTTGCCGTGATCGGCCATGACGATCGCCGCACCGCCGCGCGCCACGACTGCATCGACAATCGCGCCGGTGCACTCGTCCACTACTTCACACGCCTTCACCACTGCCGGAATGACGCCGGTATGCCCGACCATATCGGGGTTGGCATAGTTGACAAGGATGAAGTCGTATGCGTCGGACTCAATCGCTTGCAGCACCACATCGCGCACGCCGTAGGCGCTCATTTCCGGCTTGAGGTCGTAGGTCGGCACCTCTTTCGGCGACGGGACGATCTGCCAGTCTTCGTTGGGGAAAGGATGTTCGCGCCCGCCGTTGAAGAAGAAGGTGACGTGCGGATATTTTTCGGTTTCCGCTGCATGGAACTGCCGCAACCCGGCGTCGCTGATCACCTTTGCGAGCGGCACGGCGACATCGTCGTTCTGGAAGGCGACCTGGTATGGCATGTTCTTCTCGTACTCGGTCATGGCGATGTAGATCAGGTCACGCAGCATCTCCCGCTCGAAACCATCGAAATCGGGCAGGGTGAAGGCGCGGCTGATCTGCCGCACCCGGTCGGCGCGGAAGTTGAAGCATACGATGGCGTCACCATCGCCAATGGTGGCGACCGGTTTGCCGGATTCGCCCACAATCACGGCTGGCTTGATGAACTCATCGGTCACGCCGTCGTCGTAGGAGCGCTGGATTGCCGTCAGCGGATCGGGGGCAGGGCGACCGACGCCTTTTGTCAGCAGGTCATACGCCTGTTTCGTGCGCTCCCAGCGCTTATCGCGGTCCATCGCATAGTAGCGCCCGACCACCGACGCGACGCGCCCAACCTGCTGTTCTTCCATAAATGCGAGCAGATCACGGGCGAACTCGATCCCGCTCTGCGGCATCGTATCGCGTCCATCGGTGAACAGGTGGACATAGACTCGTTCGAGACCCTCGCGCTTTGCCAGTTCAAGGAGCGCCTTTGTATGGTTGACGTGACTGTGGACGCCGCCAGGACCGAGCAACCCCATGAGATGGAGCGCCGTGCCGCGTTCTTTCACGGCGCGAATAGCATTGCAGAGCACCGGATTGGTGAAGAACGTTCCATCGGCGATTGAGTCGTCGATAACCGTAATATCCTGGCGCACCACGAAGCCGGCGCCCAGGTTCAGGTGCCCCACTTCGGAGTTGCCCATCTGACCGGTCGGCAGGCCAACGTCTTTCTCGGCGGCGCGCACCAGGGTAAATGGACACTCGATGCGCCAGCGGTCATCGTAGGGTTTGCGCGCCAGTTTCACGCCATTGCCTTCGACGTCATCACGTTCACCCCAACCGTCGCGAATAACCAGCAACACCGGTCGCGGACGTGAAACAGGTGTCATAGGGTTCTATCACCTTTCTTGTGCATGCATATCACTTCTTTCTGGCAGACGCGCCTTTCCCGCGCTGCGCCTGGGCTTGAGACTTGCCGCGCTGTTGCGGGTTGGCGGCTGGCGTAGGCGCCGCGCGCCCGCGCGGAACACTCGCGGATTGCCCCGGCGAAGGTTGTTTCGCCGCCGGTTGTGCCGGGGCGTTTACGGACTGCCCTGCTAAGGGTTGCTTCGTTGCCAGTTGCACCGAGACGTTTTGCGCCGCCGATTGCTGGCGCTGCTGCAACAGTGCAACCAGTTCCGCTTCACGCCCCAGGTGGCAGGCTTTGAACTTCTTTCCACTACCGCACGGGCACGGATCGTTGCGTCCCGGCATCTGCACGCTGTGGCGAACCGTCCGCAGCGCTTTTCCGTCGCCATCGGCCGTTCCCGCATGCTGGGCGGCGATCAGGCGGCGCTGCTGCTCGGCTTCGACCTGGCGCAGGTACTGCTCGTACTGGAACGATGCCGGAATAATCTGATACACAATGTCGTGTTGAATGTTGGTTTTCAACTCCTCGAACATTGCGTAGGCATTGCGCTGATACTCGACGAGCGGATCACGTTGCGCCACCGCCTGCAACCCGATTTCCTGGCGCAGGTCCTCCATGCCGGTGAGATAATCGACCCACTGGCGGTCAATCGCGCCAAGCATCATGCGCCGCTCGAAGGAGCGCATACGCTCCTCGCCAATCGCCTGCTCGCGCGCCTCATAATCTTCTTCGATCGCGTCTACCAGCGCATCTTCGATCTCCTGGCGCGAAAGATGTTCCAGCTGCTCTGGCGAGATTTTCTCGTCGGTCAGCATAGGATCGATGGCACGAACTGCGCGCACCAATCCTTCGAGGTCCCATTCCGCGAAATCGTCAGCGCGCCCTTTGGTCTCCGGCAAGTACCGTGCAGCCAGCGCATGCACCTCATCGGCGATCATGTCGAGCACTCGCTCACGCATGTTCTCGCCTTCGAGGATCTTGCGCCGGTCGGCGTAGATCACAGTACGCTGCTTGTTCATCACATCGTCGAACTCGACGGTATGCTTGCGCACATCGAAGTTGTACCCTTCGACGCGCGTTTGGGCGCTTTCGATGGTACGGTTGATCAACCCGGCTTCGATCGGCAGACTTTCATCGACGCCGAACCGTTCCATCAACCCTTTGACGCGATCCATTGGGCCAAAGCGCCGCATCAAGTCGTCTTCGAGCGACAGATAGAACCGCGACGAGCCAGGGTCTCCCTGGCGACCGGCGCGACCGCGCAACTGATTGTCGATGCGCCGCGATTCGTGGCGTTCGGTGCCGATGATGTGCAATCCCCCTAATGCGCGCACTTCTTCGCCTTCGGCTTCGGTAATGCGTCGCGCTTCTTCCTGCGCCTCGCGGACCTGTTCTGGCGTCGCCTGCTCGATCTTGATGCCGCGTCGGGCAAGGATCTCTTCGATCAGGCCATCGGGATTGCCGCCGAGCAGGATGTCGGTTCCACGACCCGCCATGTTAGTGGCGATCGTGACGGCGCCTTTGCGCCCGGCCTGAGCGACGATGCGCGCTTCGCGCTCGTGGTACTTGGCGTTCAACACCTGGTGCTTGATGCCGCGGCGCTTCAGCATCTCGCTCAACCGCTCCGACGTCTCGACCGAGGTGGTGCCGACGAGTACCGGTCGCCCGATGCTATGCATTTCCTCGATCTCGCGGATCACCGCCTCGAACTTCGCTTTTTCGGTGCGGTAAATCTGGTCATCGTAATCTTTACGCACCATCGGGCGGTGCGTCGGAATGACGACGACATCCAGGTTGTAAATCTTGGCAAACTCCTCGCGCTCAGTGTAGGCAGTGCCGGTCATGCCCGCAAGTTTCCGGTACATGCGGAAGTAGTTCTGGAAGGTGATCGTCGCCAGGGTGACATTTTCCTGGCGCATCTTCACCCCTTCCTTTGCCTCCACCGCCTGGTGCAGTCCGTCGGACCAGCGGCGACCGATCATTTTACGCCCGGTGAACTCATCGACAATGACCACTTCGCCATTCTCGACGATGTAATCGCGGTCGCGCTGGTAGATAAACTCCGCCCGCAGCGCGTTGTCCAGGTAGTGGGTCAGGCGGTAGTACTTCGGGTCATAGAGCGACTCGCCTTCGGGAATCTTCAGCAACCGCTCGATCCGCGCCACCCCCTGATCGGTCAACTGAATGCTCTTCGAGCGCGGCTCGATCACAAAATCGCCCTCCGGGTCCTCGATCATTTGCTTCTTGATCTGGTCGGGCGTGTAGGGGCTGGGCTTGAGATGGCGCACCAGCGCGGCGAACTGGCGATATTCGTCGCCGCTTTCCTGCGCCGGACCAGAGATGATCAACGGGGTGCGCGCCTCATCGATCAGGATGTTGTCCACCTCGTCCACAATGGCATAGTACAATTCGCGCTGCACCAGTTGCGCGAGGTCCCACGCCATGTTGTCGCGCAGGTAGTCGAAGCCGAACTCGTTGTTCGTCCCGTAGGTAATATCCGCCAGGTACGCCTCGCGCCGCGTGCATGGCCGCCAATGAACGAGGCGCTGATCATCGGGGTTCGCCTTCGGATCAACGTAGTCTGGATCGTAGATCGCCGAGTATTCGTGCGAGATCGTGGCGACGCTGAGACCCAGCATGTGGTAGATCGGACCCATCCATCCGGCGCCCACTTTTGCCAGGTAGTCGTTGACGGTGACCAGATGGCACCCTTTGCCGGCAAGTGCATTCAGATAGAGCGGCAGCGTTGCCACCAGCGTTTTCCCTTCACCGGTCTTCATTTCGGCGATTTTACCCTGGTGGAGCACAATGCCGCCAATGAGCTGCACATCGTAGTGGCGCTGACCAATGGTGCGCCGGGCAGCCTCGCGCACCACGGCGAAGGCTTCGGGAAGAAGATCATCGAGCGTTTCGCCATCGGCGAGACGCTGCTTGAACTCATCGGTTTTGGCGCGCAGTTCGACGTCCGAAAGCGCCTGGATCGATGGTTCGAGACTATTGATCTGACGCACAATCGGCTCGATCTGCTTGATCGCACGGTCAGGACCGAAGCCGAGCAGTTTCTCGAAGAATGCTTTCATGGAATCTCCTCCGCGTGCTGCGGATGGAACGCATTGTCTGCCATTATCGTTGTTTTGTGGCTATTGTTCAGAAATAGCGCTGATTCGTCCAATATGCAAAGGCGTAACACACCGGTCGCATTATAGCATACGCAATCCCTGGCTGGCAGGCGTCCGGCGGATCCGTCCGACGCCGAGGCGTCGGGCGGGGGCGCGAGGGCTTTTTCGGCGTCCCTATGCCCGTTTTCCCTTCCTCCGTGCGGTGAGCCGGTCGAACCGCGCCCTCTCTTCTCCCCTTGCCCCGCGCCTGCACGCGGGAGGAGGGAACATGGCTCCCCTCCCCCTCTGTGGGGGAGGGGTTGTCGCTCCGGGCACAACAAGCGTCCGAACGACATCGTTTCCGTGGCGGCTCCCCCCCCTGTGGGGGGAGGGGTTGGGGGTGGCGGCTCCCCTCCCCCCCTGTGGGGGAGGGGTTGGGGGGAGCCGCAGCGGCGCCCGCGTCTGGCATATTCATTGCGCCTGTGCGTGCTGCGTGCTATCATCGAGAGGAAGATTGAACGGTTCGGCGTACCGCTCATGGAACTGTATGAGCAGAAGCGTTAATCGCATTGCCGGCATCATCCTTGCGGCTGGAACGTCATCACGCATGGGACAGCCGAAGCAACTCCTCGATTGGGTTGGTCGTCCGCTTGTGCGCGCGATTGTGGAAACCGCTCTTGCTGCCAGGCTCGATGAGGTGATTGTGGTTACCAGATGCGCCGACGACGAGGTTGCCGCTGCGCTTGCCGATCTGCCGGTGCGCATCGCGCCGAACCCGCTCGCCGCCGCTGGTCAGAGTACGTCGCTCCATGCCGGCATCGCCGCTCTGTCGCCCGACGTTGCAGCAGCGATTGTCTTGCTTGGAGATCAGCCATTCATAACCACTGCAATTATCGACGCGCTGCGCGGCGCCTGGCGCGCTGCTCGCGCGCCAATCGTCGCGCCGGTGTTCGCCGGTATGCGCGGCAACCCGGTGCTCTTCGACCGGTCGGTGTTCACAGAACTGCTCACCATCGAGGGCGATCAGGGGGCGCGCGGCGTCATTGCCCGCAATCCGTCGCGCGTCCATTATGTCCATTTCGATGACGACCGTCCATTGCTCGATATCGATACGCCCGAAGCATATGCGCACGCACGTGCGTTGCTCGAATCTGCCGAATGAGGTGGCGCCATGTTTCTGACAACTCTTCCCGTTGATCGGGCGATCGGTCACATCCTGCGTCACAACATCGCCGATGCTGCCGGACACAAGGTGTTGCCCAAAGGTCGTCGCATTACTGTTGATGACGTGGCGCGTCTCTCTACGCTGGGGATCGCAACCGTGCGCGTGGCGGTGCTGGAACCCGGCGACGTTCACGAAGACGATGCCGCACAGCGTCTCGCCGATGCCGTGCGGCGTCCGGGCATAGTGCCGACCGACGCCGTGCACAGCCGCGTCAATCTCCTGGCAGAGGCCGATGGCGTGGTCGAGGTGGATGTGCCTGCTCTGCTGGCGATCAACGAGATCGATGGACTGACCATTGCCACGCTGCCAAACCATGCTCTGGTGCGTGAACGCAAGCGTGTGGCGACGATCAAGATCATTCCCTTTGCGATCCCTGAAGCGTTGATCCGGCAGGCGGAGCAGATCGGCGCCGAAGCAGGAGGCGTCGTCGGGGTGCGCCGCCTGCTCCAGCGGCGCGTTGGTGTGCTGCTGGTCGTCAGCCCGGAAGCGCGTGAGCGCATTACCCGTCTCGTGCTGCCTGCCATCGAAGGGCGTGTGACCGAACTCGGATCGACTATCGCTGTCGTGCGGTATGCCGGGCTGGATGAAGAGGAGGTGGCAGAGGGCATTGCCGCGCTGCACGCATCTGGCTGCGACCTTCTGATCACCGCAGGCGAGACATCGATTATGGACCGCGACGACGTCACCCCCCTCGGGATTCGTATGGCTGGCGGGCACATTGAGCACTACGGCGCGCCGGTCGAACCCGGCAATCTGCTGTTGCTGGCGTACCTCGACAATGGGACAAAACAGGGTGTGCCGATCCTTGGCGCGCCCGGATGCGTCCGTTCACGCGCGACCAACATTGTCGATCTGCTGCTGCCGCGACTGCTGGCAGGCGAACGAGTCACACGGCGGGCGATTGTCGAACTGGGGCACGGCGGGCTACTGGGATGACGGCCGCAGTCCAAGCGCGCGCAGATGATGATCGAGCCAGGCGGCATCGTCGGGCGCGAGGTCCGGCGGCGGCGGCGGTTGCGTGTAATCGATCTCCAGGTCGTAGCGCGCGCGGCGGTACGCTTCGTGAATGGCCGCGCCCACATCCAGCGCCGCCGGCGGGTCGGGCGGCAGCAGAGGAACCGGCACGGGCTTGATCGGGTCGCGCAGCGTCAGGGGCCAGACCTCGACGAAGGGACGGCGCTGCGCCCGGCTCAATAGGATGAAGTACGAGGCGGCGGGGAGCGGGCGCGCCAGGCGGGGGCGCTGCCCGCCGCGCAGCAGGTCGATTTCGAGCAGGTGAGCGGTGCTGGCAAAGAGTTCCTGCCGCTTCTTCTCGTAGGCGTCCGCGCCGTCGGGACCGGGGCGCTTATTGGCGGGCGACAGGAGTTCAATCGCGGTCACCAGCGTCTGGTCGCGCACGGTGCGAATCTCAATCCGCGCATACTCCACCGGCGTCTCCATCAAGGCGGGGAGGGTGAGCGGCGCGTCCTCCAGCGCCGTGGGGCTGCCGGGCGCTGCGCCGGAAGAGGCGCGCTCAACCACGGCCACATCGGGCACAGCCCGGCGCACCGGCGCAATCTCCAGGCTCTCGAACAGCACGTAGGGCGTGATGACCGCCCGGTAGCGCGGCGCCAACTGCGCCTGCAACTGGTCACACATCAGTGTGATTAACCGATGATGCACATCGGGCCAGAGGCTCGGCGCTTCGAGATAGGGGTCCATTCCGGGGAACGGCGGTTCCATCATGTTCCTTTGGGTCGTATGAATAATAGTGGCGCCGCATGTGCATCTTCGGCGCCAGAGTCCATTCAGAGACTGAATTGCAGATGAAAGTGGTGCCGGTGACTGGGATCGAACCAGTGACCTAACGATTATGAGTCGTTCGCTCTAACCACTGAGCTACACCGGCGAAGCACATAAAATGGTAGCACGCAGCATCGAGGTTGTCAAGAATGATGGCGTTGGAGGGTCTGTAGCACAAACGCCAAAAGCCCAGGTCTGCCAGATTCCGCCGGATCGCCTCATCTAGCCGCGCGGCCTTGGCCTGCTGTGCACGCAGCTCGGCCACCAGCCGCGCCATTTTCTCCGCGAACGGCTCGTCGTCCTCTTCCTTCGGCGCGGCGCCCACATAGCGCCCCGGCGTTAACACGTAGCCGTGCGCGCGGATTTCGTCAATCGAAACAGAGCGGCAAAATCCCGGAATGTCGCGGTATTTCCCGACGGATGCGCCGCGCCAGACGTGGTAGGTGTCGGCAATCTGGCGGATGTCCTCGTCGGTCAGTTCGCGGTGGGTGCGGTCCACCATGCGGCCCATCTGACGGGCGTCAATGAACAGCACCTGGCCGCGACGGTCGCGGCCCTCACCCCCGGCCCCTCTCCCGCCGGGAGAGGGGAGTCCGGATTTGTCTCGAGCGAGGAACCACAGGCAAGCCGGAATCTGCGTTGAGTAAAAGAGCTGCCCCGGCAACGCCACCATGCAATCCACCAGGTCGGCCTCGATGATGGCCTTGCGGATTTCGCCCTCGCCCGACTGGTTGGAGGACATAGAGCCGTTGGCGAGCACAAAGCCGGCCACGCCGGAGGGCGAGAGGTGATGGAAGATGTGCTGCAACCCAGGCAAAGTTGGCGTTGCCCGCCGGCGGCACGCCGTAACGCCAGCGCTTGTCCTCGCGCAGACGCTCGCCGCCCCAGTCGGAGACGTTGAACGGCGGATTGTCCAGGATGTAATCGGCGTGCAGGTCGGGGAAGCGATCATCGTGGAATGAGTCGCCCTGCGCGATCTGCCCCTCGATGCCGCGGATGGCCAGGTTCATCTTGCACAGGCGCCAGGTGTTGTAGTTCGACTCCTGCCCGTAGATGGAGATGTCGGCTCTGGCTCTGCCGCCGTTGCCGTTGCCGGTGGCGTGGGCGCGGATGAAATTCATGGATTGAACGAACATTCCCCCGAACCACAGCAGGGGTCATACACCCGTCCGCGGTATGGCTCGATCATCTCCACCAGCAGTCTGACCACGCACTGCGGGGTGTAAAACTCGCCGCCCTTTTTGCCCTCGGCGCTGGCGAATTGCGACAGGAAATACTCATACACCCGCCCCAGGATGTCCTTCTCGCGCGCGACCTCGTCGCCGACGCGGATGTTGGTGATCAGGTCAACGAGCTAACCCAGGCGCTGCTTGTCGAGCGCCGGCCGGGCGTAATCGTTGGGCAGGACGCCCTTCAATGCCGGTTGTCGCGCTCGATGGCGGTCATGGCTTCGTCAATCACCTGGCCGATGACCGGTTGCCGCGCCTGGGCCTGGATGCGTCCCCAGCGCGCCTCGGCCGGCACCCAAAAGATGTTCTTTGCGCGGTACTCGTCGGGGTCTTCGGGGTCGGCGCCCTGTCGCGTTCGCGTTCCAGTTGGGCGCGATACGCTTCAAAGGCGTCGGAGATGTATTTGAGAAAGATCAGCCCCAGCGCCACATGCTTGTACTCGGCGGCGTCCATGCTGCCGCGCAGGGCATCGGCGGCGGCCCAGAGGTCTTTCTCAAAGCCGAGCGTGGCGCCATTGCTTGAGCCTGGTCGCGTTGATTGTGCTTTTGCCTTCGCCATCGTCTCTCCTTGACGTTTTCAATCCTCATCCGGCCAGCGCACCGGCACGACGGCGGCAGCGCGTTCCCGTTGCTCGGCGTCCAGCGTGACCAGCGTGGCCCCGAAGCGCCGCGCCACGGCCGCGTAGACTGCGTCGCTGCCGCGCAGGCGATGGCGGGCGGCGATCTCGGCGGCTTCCTGCGCCAGGGCGGGGTCCAGATCAACAAAGACCATATGAGGCAGTTGCTGAACTTCATCCATCCAATTCAGCGCCATCGCGGTGTTGTTTTGCTTGCGCGCCAGAGAAGCGACAACTTCTACGAGCGCTAATGTCGGGACGTAAATGGGAATGCCTGCGCGATAGATTTGGATTAAAAAGCGCCAACTCCGCTCGCTGCCGACCTCGGTGGGGCTAAATGCGTTGACAAAGACGCTGGCGTCAATGGTCAAAGCGTCGCTCATCGGCGCATCTCCGAGAGGATCTCAACGGCGCTTTTCTCGCTTTGCCAGCCTTTGCCCAGCTCTTCACGGATCGCTTCCAGCCGCGCCCACACCTCGTCCGGGTCGGGCTGGGGCGGGACGGCGTCCACCGGCAGCAGGACGGCCACCGGCTGACCGCGCTGCGTAATCACGTAGCGCGCGCGGCGTTCCTTGACCGCGCGCACCACTTCCGAGGCGCGGGCCTTGAGTTCGCGGATGCCGATCTTTTCCATCGCGGTTCCTCCCAATGTGGTTACCTGTGTAACTACATTGTACTCCCTTTCCTGACCCGCGTCAAGCCTGGGTAAATGGGGGCATTGCTTTCACCCCTCATCCACTCCTGACGTTTTCCTGACGCTTCGTCTGTATCATTCAGGGGAGTGAGGCGTGAAACGTGAGGCGTGGACGGCACAGGAGGCTTTGATGACCGACCCTGTTTCGCCTTCTCATTACACCTCCTACCTCCTGCGCGTGTGGCGTGTGGATGGAGAGAGGCGCTGCCGCGCGTTGCTGGAGGAAGTCGCCACCGGCGAGCGGGTGGGCTTTGGCGACCTGGCGGGCTTGCTGACGTTCCTCGAGGCGCAGATGCCGGAAGCACAAGAGAAGATAGAGGCCAAAGGATTTCTGGCAAATACTGACTGAGGAGGCAAAAGATGAGACGCCTGTCATCGTTTGGATTGGTGATGGTTTTGTTGATCGTTCTGGCCCTGGCGTTGTCGTCCAGCCTGGCGCGGGCGCACCATTTGCAGGCTGTGCTGGGGACGGGCTTTACCTCCCAGGGCCGCCTGACCGACGGCGGCGCGCCCGCCAACGGGACGTATGACTTTGAGTTCAAGTTGTACGACGACCCCACAGGCGGCGCGCAGATTGGTCCAACGCTGACCAAAGACGACGTGACCGTGAGTGATGGACTGTTCAC
>CALGYB010000203.1 GCA_937935075.1 uncultured Roseiflexus sp.
GGGCGGGCGCGCTGCCAGCGCTCCTGGTGTTACCTGTGTTCCCAGGAGCAGCCCGTATCCCTGAACGGTTGGTAATACCCTGGTGATATTCGCTCTATATACTCACAACAAGTCGCGTGTATGTGACCATGATCTGAGGAAGAACACAAAGAACCTGCGTTGTTGTCGAGTCGCAGACGCATTTTCGTCAATCAGCCTTGTACGCTCTCAGGAGGAAACAAACGTGTCGTGGAGTCTGACCCGCAAAACTGCCATGATTGCAGTCGCGTATCTCGTTATTCTGAGCATCCTGGCGACCGATCTGACATTCACCGTGATTGAAATTCAGAAAATCGCCAACGATGTGAATCAGTCAATTGTAGAGGATGTGCAGACTGTCGGAGAAGTCAGTCTCACCCTCCAGCAAATCCTGACCGAAGCAGTCTCATATGTGCAAACCGGTGATCCTGGAGAGTATGAGGAGAGCGCCGAATTCCTGCAGAAGTTGGAGGAGACGGTGGCAAGATTGCGCGGATCTGAAGCCGTGTATCGCGATTTCCTCGATAATACCGCTCAACACGACGGTCTGATCGCACAGGAGGCAGTGGCGATTCTGAATGCAGCGCAGCGCCTTCACGACCGGCTGCCGACTGACCCGGAGGGCCTGACCGACGAACAGCGCGAAGCGATCTACGCAGAGATCGAGACGATCGAAGAGCAGCGCGAGTCGTTTACAGAGCAAGCAAATGCACATTTTGCAGACATACGCAACGTTGCCCGGCAGCATATAGCCGATGATGTCGCGCTCACCTTCGGCGGCATTGCGCTCGCTTTGGCTGCCATGGTCGCGCTGACTGCGGGTGTGCTATGGCTGATCGAGCGACATATTGTTCGCCCTCTGCGATCACTTACAAATGCTGCGGGCAGTCTCGCAGAAGGGCGTCTGGAAGGTGAATTGCCGGTCACGAGCAATGATGAAATCGGCGCCCTGCAACAGACGTTCAACCGCATGGCGGCGACGATCCGGCGGCAAACCGGCGATCTCGAGGCGCACTATCAGGAGATCAAACAGGCGCGCGATGCACTCGACGTGGCGCATCAACAGGCGCTCGAACAACTGGCGGTCATTCAGCGCCAGCAAGAAGCCATTCGTGAACTCAGCGTCCCTGTGCTGCCGGTCAGCCACGATACGCTGGTGATGCCGCTGGTCGGCGCGCTCGACAGCGCCCGGTTGCTCCAGGTGCAGGAGCAGGCGCTGGAACGGCTCGCGGCGACCCGCGCCCGACGCCTGCTGCTCGACATTACTGGCGTGCCGATTGTAGACAGTCATGTCGCGCAGGGGTTGATCCGCGTCGTGCAGGCGGCGCGACTCCTTGGCGCAGAGGTGACGCTGATCGGCGTGCGCCCCGAAGTGGCACAGTCCATCGTCGGGCTGGGCATCAATCTGAGTCATATTCGTACTTGCCGTGACCTGCAAAGTGGATTGAGTCGAAACGGAGGACGCGCGTGATCCGCCTGACGCAACAACAGATTAACCATGGGACGTTTGGATTGCTCAATAGTATGGCTGCCATAGCGCTGCTGATCTCGTTCTTTTTGGAGGTAGAACAGGCTACGATCCTCTCAGTCCTCGCAGGTCTGGGGATCAGCGGCGGTTTGTGGTTCGCCTATTGGCGTGGTTGGGAGCCTGCACGTCCGCTGCTCGTCATCTTTCTTACTCTGGTGATCGTCTTCGGTATGAGTGATCAGTTTCTTGCGTCTCACTTCAACCATGTTATCTATGTCATCCCGGCGCTGGCGCTGGTGCTGACCGGTCCGGTCTGGATTGTCGGCAGCGCGCTGGCGCTCCTGAGCGTTTTTGCCATCCGTGTGGGCGGCGGTCCCTACGTCAACCCTTTTGAACTGGCGACGTTCCTGTTGGTTATCGGCGGGATGGTCTTCAGCCGACTGGCAATCGACAATGTGCAGCGTCTGGAAGCGGCAAAGCGTGAAGCGGAAGAGGCGCGGGCGCGCGCCGAGCAGCGCGAACGCGACCTTGCGGCGCAGGCGGAAGAACTGGCGCAGCGCAACGCCGAACAACAACGCCTCCTCGAACTCGTCTCGGTGCTGGAGACGCCAACCATTTCACTTTCGGAAGGGGTTCTGCTGGCGCCGATCGTCGGTGCGCTCGATACCCGCCGCGCGCAGGCGCTCACTGCGCGTCTGCTCAACGACGTCAGCGCCCAACGTGCGCAACGGGTCATTCTTGATATCAGCGGTGTGACGGCGGTCGATACGCAGGTGGCGCAGGCGCTCATTCAGACCGCGCGGGCGCTGAATCTGCTCGGCTGCCAGGTGACGCTTACCGGCATCTCGGCGACCGTGGCCATGACCCTGACCCATCTGGGAGTGGCACTGGAGAACATTCACGTTGTCCGTTCGCCGCAGGAGGCGCTGGTTGTGAGAACCGGAGAACCGAGAACCGAGAGCTGAGAACCAAGAACTGAGAACTGATGCCAATGCGCAGTCATTTGGACAATCATGGTTTTTGAGCACATCATCCGGTATCGCTTGGTGCAGCCCGCGCAGGCGGGCTTTGCGACCGTAGCCCGCAGCTTCAGCCGCTGTGCGGCCTGACCGCAAGTTAGGAAGAGCACATCATCCGGTATCGCTTGGTGCAGCCCGCGCAGGCGGGCTTTGCGACCGTAGCCCGCGGCTTCAGCCGCCGGGCGGCCTGCGGTCCACGACAGCCTGCTGGCGCGCGTTGTGGATCGTTGCGCCTTGCGAACCGGACGCTTGAACGGCTGCGATCCGAGCGATCAAATGATGCCAGGTCCGGGTCATTGGGAAACTCTGCGAAGTCACGTCCATCATTGGTGGAGGTGATCGCAACAGGTACACAAATCTGGGGGTTAGCCTGGTTGTTCCAGAGCCATTTGAAGAAGGCATCACCCAGGCCCGGCTGACCACCGGGCGAACGATGCCTGCGGTGCTCCTGCAAAATCAATCCCGACCGATCAACAGCAATGCGCCGTTGCGCTCGAATCTGACGCAGGGCTGTGATACATGCCAGCTGGCAGGCAGGACTCGCCTGTTCGGCGCGACCATTCGCAGTGATTGGCACATTGGTGTCTACAACGACGATGGCCTTCATAAAGCCCCTGATTGTCGCTTGAGCGCGGCTTCCTGCATTGCTGCGATTTCGCCAAATTCATCGCCGAAGAAGTTCTCGGGCCAGTTAGTAATGTTGCCATACGGGTCAATCTGCAAAGGTTGCAGCTGTGATACGCCCTGTTTATCGGTGGTGCAGAAGTAGAGAGCGGCATGTTCCGGTTTGAGCCGCTCTTCAGCGATGCGTCGCTGAAGGCGACGCAAGAGGTGTTCGCTATGGCTCTCCAGAATGATCTGAATATTGCAGGTGCGGATAGCGTCGATGAAGATGTCGTCCAGCCCGGCCTGCACGCGCGGGTGCAGATGGATTTCGGACTGTTCGAGGATGATCGTTGATTCCTCAGGTGCATAGTAGCAGAGCACAATCACGGGTAAGATCTGTGAGACGCCGAAACCAACATCGGTGATTGACGTCTCAGGGCTGTGCGGCGTCAACCGGGTGCGCACCTCATACGATTTGCGGTTCTCAGCAATTGGCCGCAGTGAGAAATCATGGATCAGGCCAAGCTCGCGCATCCATACCGCAACACGCTCTTCGACAGTTTTTGTCGGCCTGTTCCCCCTGCCGACCCTGATCGTCGGTTGCTCGCGTGAAGCAAGAATGGCGGCAACTGCTAATTCGCCGCGACGGCCAACATCCTTGGGGCGTCCACGGGTACGCTTCAGATCGTAACCTTCGGCATCAGTTCGTACTCCTGGCGTGATTGCCCGTTTGTCTTCGACTGCTGTTCCATGCCGAAGCGGTATCGGTGCGCCGCGTCGTGCTCACCGGTCTGAAATGAGTACTCGAAGCGTTCGACCGTGATTGTCTGATCCGTGCCCTTGATCGAGGTGGAGAAGCGCAGTTCAGGGATGGCGAACGAAGCGTGCGGCCGGACGGGATCCTCCACCCGCAGCGCAGGCTCAAGCCTCCATGCTACAGATAAGGTGAGCGATCCAGGAACCTGGTGCGCATAGGCTATGTCGGAACACGTGCCAAGATCGACATATGCGTGTTCATCGCCGGTGTGCAGCACCCGCTGGCGATCAGAGGACTCCGCCGTCTGTTTGAGTAACAGCAATATTTGGAGGATGGATGTCTTGCCGGATCTGTTCGTGCCGAACAAACCCGTTATGGGGCCATGTGTATAATCCCTGTGTCCTTCCACGACTTAAACCGTTCAGCCTGGGGCTCAGTGATCATGTCCGGCTCTCCTGGTTGAAAACATGTTCAGATGATTGCTCCTGCGCTTGATGTTTAGATTCCATCTGGAAAAGCTCGTTGGGCAGGCGAAGGCGTTGCTTTCGCCTGCCCGTCGCTCTTAAGTCAGCGATTTTTTGGATAGGCTCTTAGCATTCCAATTCTGCATCAAGCGTTTTAATACTCTTTTGCGCCATTTGACGCACGGTTTCGCTGCGGTCGTTCAGGAGCAGTTCCAGAACGTCGCGCCGGCGCGTTTCACGGGCGACCACTTTGCGAAACTGCATGGCGATGCGCTCAGAATGCAGCAGCGTTGCGATGGACTGAAAGGGTGTTTTGGGATTGCAGCATAACAACACCCCCGCTTTGAATCCCATCTGATGCTCCCGACCATTGTCCAGCACCGGCGCCAGCCGTTCAGCGAGCATCTCCAGCGCATCGACCGGTGTGCGGGGATGCTGCGCAATGGCAGCCGCGAGCGCCTGTTCATTCCACGATGTGATGGTTACAGGGAGCAGCGCCGCAAGCACGTCAGGTTCAGTGTTTGGGTGCCGTGCTACCGCTACTGCGACGAAATCGTAGGGTGAGGTTGCCAGTTCGCGCAACTCTTCCGGCGAGGTCTCAGGCGACCTGGCGGCGTCCAGATACTCTTTCGGCGTGTGGTATCGAGGCATGTTCTCCTCACTGCTCATCGTACCAGCGCTTTGTCAGCGCCGCTTCTTCATTGTAGCCGTTTCCGGCGCGCTTTGCCAGTTGCGGAGATGACCGTCACCCGCAGGCGCCTGGCGGGACGCGCAGAGGATGCGCCGCAGCGCAGGCGTTGGGTGAGGGTGACGGTCATCGGCGGGGGCGGGTGGGGCGGCGCCGGGGTGGGGGGCAGCCCGCGCTGGAATAGAGTGTGACAGGGCTTATAGGACGATCGGTCTAAATCCGGACAACCACGCTGGCGCCTGTGAAGCGGTTGGTGTTGGCTGAGCCTGTCGAAGCCAACGTCGATCACGAGATTGTCTCATATCCGGTTGATCTTCCTATTAGTTGTCTGTTGCTGCTGCTTGCTATGCTGCCCGGCGCATCGGCACGCGCATGCGGACCCGGGTAGGCGAGCGTCTGGGTGCGCAGGCATTTTGCTCGCATGTAGACGTCAGGCGCTCATACCCCTGCTGTAGCAGCAGACGGGAGGAGGCCAAACCTATGCCCAATACGCCCGGCGCCGATTTCAAAGAGGTGCGGACTGCCGCCGTTAGCTGATTGGGGAGCAGCTTCATCTGCTCGGCGAGAAACCTCAACCGTGCCCGCATGGCGGCATCGCTTTCTAATAGGTTTTGTACGTATACCCTTCCTGTGAGACTCTGCGCGCAGCGCCGCGAATCCAGTATGCCAGCGTCCGTACAAAGCCATGATGCTCGAAGCCGCGTGGCGAATTCCACAGGATCATGCCCGCACAGAAGCGCCCCCGATAGACCGATTGTCGCCAGAACCTGCGGCTGAACCAGAGCCCTTCGCCAATGACCGGCTCGTAGCCGCCCAACTGCAGAAACAGGTTGCGCCGGATCGCCAGATTGTTGCCCGTAAAGATCATGCGCCGGAAGAACAACTGTGATACCACGACCGAAACGATGACGCCAACCACATACAGATTATACCAGAGTCGTTTCCACAGACGCGGATGGACATAGATGCTCAGCCCTGACACTGCGCCAATGTCGGATTGCGCAAAGCAGCGCTGTGCGCTTCGCAGCCACCCCTTCGCCAGCCTGCAGTCGGCGTCAATGAAACAGACAATATCTCCGCTTGCCGCCAGCGCACCCCGATTGCGGGCATGGCTGAGGCCGCGTTGTTCCTCATGAACAACGATACATCCCAGTTGCCGGGCGAGCGGCGCCGTCTGATCAGTGCAGCCATTATCAACCACGATGATCTCGCAGGGCTGCTCCTGCTGCGCCTGGATCGATCGAACGCAGTCCTCGATGAACGCTTCTTCATCGAGCGCCGGGATAACAAACGAAAAGCGCAGGGGACATGGGCGCGCGGGCGTGTGACGTCGATGGACATGGGTCGCAAGCATCCGGCGGAGCAGCCTGCCATGTCTGTGGGTGTTGCACGATGGCATGCGCCTGTTCATAGGGCGTGATCGATTCACACATACGGATGCTGTTACTATACATAAAGACCTGGTGATCGGTCAAGCCGCTTCCGGCTCACGCGTTGCCTCCAGGTCATGCCAATCCCAACAACGCCAGACTGTCGCGGTGGATGATGGCTTCAATCTGATCGTCCGGCACTTTCGGCAGCCGCGTTCCATCGACGATCTGATTGACATTGCGCAGCGCCGTGATGGTTTCATCGGGGGTGGCGATCGGAAAATCGGAAGCCAACAGCAACTTGTGCATCGCACCCCATTCTGAGCATTTCAGCAGACACTCATAGAATGAAAAGGGGCGGTAGAAGAGACCTGAAATATCGGCATAGACGTGGGGATGTTTCCGTATGACCGCAATCGTGTCAACCTGCCAGGGATGCCCCATATGCGCCATGATGATCCGTAATTCGGGATAACGGATGGCAATCTGGTCCATGATCAGCGGGTGAGCCAGCCGTATGGGCGCGGTGCGCACGGGTGATGTGCCCTGATGAAACAGGACTGGCAGGCCGAGCGACTGGGCGCGTTCGTAGATCGCCAGGGCGCGATCCTCGAGCGGATCGAAGTTCTGGTAGTTCGCCGCCAGCTTGATGCCGCGCAGTTCCAGATCGCGTACACAGGAGTCAATTCTGGCGAGCGCCTTTGGGTCATACGGGTGGATCGACATAAACCCGATCAACTTGTCGGGATGGGCGCGGACGAATTCCGCCGTCGCTTCGTTCGGGTCGATAGGCGCCGGCGAATCCAGAGCGAGCGGCGTGCCGGTGACGCCGCCGTCATTCGAGCCAGGCGACCAGGCGATGGGAAACACAATAGCGCGATCCACCGGTGTCATCGCCGCCAGGTGATCTTCCCAGTTGTACACAGCCCGCACAGGCCGGTCGGGGCGCCATGTATCATACGTTTCCTCGCAATCCGGCGGCACAGGGCCACGGTACTGCGGGGTGTGGGTATGAACGTCGATAATCATTGGAAAGCCTTCTTTTACGCCACGCGATAGCGTGCGATCACCTCTTCGTCGAGCGTAATGCCCAGCCCCGGTTCTTGCGGCACGCTCACCCACCCATCCACCACCGGAAAGGTTTCGCGGGTCAGTGTCTGCCGCAACGGTCCCTGCTCGACGCAATACTCCAGGAGCGAAGCGTTTGGCAGCGCCGCCAGGAAATGCAGCGAAGCGGCGATGCTGATGCCGGTTTTGTAGGAGTGATTGACGCACAGACGATGACGCTGCGCCGCCATTCGCCCGATCTGGATCGCCTGGGATAACCCGCCGACTCGCGCCACGTCTGGCTGCACCACTGCCAGACCGGCATCCAGCAGCGCCTGAAACCCGCCAAGGGTGGTCTCCTGTTCCCCGGCGGCGATACGGATGGACGAGACGGCGGTCAGGCGCGTATACCCTTCGAGATTGTCGGGATGCAGCGGCTCTTCGAGCCAAAACGGATTGTATTCAGCAAACTGATGCGCACGCCGGATCGCCGTCGCCGTGTCGTAGCAGATTCCTGCGTCGATCATCAGGTCGGTGCGATCCCCCAGCCCGCGCCGCGCCATCCGCACCAGGGCGAGATCCATCTCCTCGCTCGTTCCGATCGGTCCCCAGCCGAACTTGACCGCCGTGAACCCCTGGTCGACGAGGCGGCGGGCAAGATCATACGTTCCTGCGGGCGTCTCCTGGAACAGGATCGACGCATAGGCGCGCAAACGGTTGCGGAAGCCGCCGCCGAGCAGCCGATAGACCGGTTGCCCCATCACCTTGCCGGCAATGTCCCACAAGGCGATGTCGATGCCACTGATCGCCTGCTGCACCGCGCCGCCGCGCCCGAAGAAAATCGACCCCTGGTACATGGCGTGCCACAGGCGCGCAATATCGAGCGGATTTTCGCCGAGCACGCACAGCCGTAATCCGCGCGCAATCTGATGGGACATCGGCGCTTCGATGATGGCTTTTGCCGCCATCGGCGACGAGTCGACCTCGCCAACGCCGATGATCCCTTCATCGGTGTGAACTTTGACCACCAGCGTGTCCTGCGTGCCGTCGGCGCGGTCGTCTACGGTTGGAAGTTGCAACCAGATGGCTTCGACATCGGTAATTTTCACAAACCTCTCCTTACTACTATGGCAGGTGAAATGGTCGTGCCAGCGTTGCGAGGCAGTCGCCCTGGCGCACGAGAGGGAACGCGCGCCGACTGATCAGCAAGCCTTCCGTTCTGGCCTGCACGAGCGTCGGCGGCTCGAAGGGCTGATCGATTGAATGGATCTGACCAAGCGCCTGACCTGTGATGATCCACGCGCCCATTTCGACGAAAGGCTCGAAGATGCCGCTCACCGGCGCCATGATGTAATCGTCGTACTGATCGGCGGCTATGATCTGCGCAGACGCGGGCGGCGGTTCGGGCGCCTGATCGGTCAGGATGCCCGCCTGACGCAGCACATTGCGTACCCCCCGCTCCGTCATGCTGAGCATCTCGGCGCCAAACTGCGCAGCGCTGCCCATTTCTGTGCCAAGCGTCAGCTTTCCCAGACGTTCGGCTTCGCCAGGCAGCAAACCCGTGCCGCCCACATCGCGATAGAGCAGGACGTAGGGCGCGCCCCACGCCAGCGCCAGATCGATCATGGCGCGCAACTGGTCGTGGTTGGGAACCTTGTGCATGCTGACCAGCGGCAGAAAGTGCGCCGACCGTCCGCCGGAGTGAATGTCGATCACCAGATCAGCCAGCGGAAAGAGCGCCGTCGTGACGTAATGCGCGATCATCTCGGTAATCGTTCCGTCGGCGCGTCCGGGGAACACGCGATTCATGTTTTTGCCATCAAGCGGTGACAGTCGGGCGCCGGCGGCGAGCGCCGGTCGGTTCAACATGGGGAGGATGATGATCCGCCCACGGATACTGTCTGGTGCGAGGGTGCGCGCCAGGTTCAGCAGCGTCACCGGTCCTTCATACTCATCGCCGTGGTTGCCGCCAAATAGCAGCGCCGTCGGTCCGGGAGCGCCGTTGATCACGGCAATCGGCAGATATTCGGTCGCCCATCCAGAGGTGTTGGTCGATTGTGGAATGGCCAGTCGCCCCAACTGCTTGCCAGGCTGTTCAAAATCGACCAGGGTCACGATCTGTGTTGCGCTCATAGACTCTCCAATCCGCTGATAGCGGCGGCAATCGTTTGTTCCAGGCAACCGGGAAGGAAGGGCGACTGTTGTTCCTGATACAGACCGCTGCCATACGCATCGCGGGGCGGGAGATAGCCCAGTGTGCCATTGGTGCAACCAAGAACCAACACAGGTTGGCGATGAAATCGGGTGCGGAGTTCGACCTGCATCCGGGCATACGCTTCGTTGGGACAGGCGACGAGGAGCGCATCACCTAACCGCCAGAACCAGAGCGTCATCGGATACACCGGCTCATCGCCAAGGGCCGCCTGGAGCATGCGGCGCCGCAGCGCTTTCTCCGCCTCAGCGATGGCATCGCTGCGGTCAGCCCCTGGAGGATCGACCGGCGTAAGGTCGGGCTTGCGTTGCAGCGGCACGAGCGTACTGTGATGCCGGAGAGTCGCACAGCGTCTTTGGGCAGAGTCATCAATCGGCTGATAATCCCAGGTAGCGAGGTTGGCGCCCGAAGCCACCACTCCGGTGTAGACGAAATGTGATGCAGGCGGTGGTAATGCCTCGAACGCCGCAGCGGCGGCATACGCCAGTTGGCGGCCATTCCGATCGGCGACTGCGGGATCGCCCACGAATCCTTCACGTGGACCGAGATCGCCCGCAGCGCCATACAGGAACAGGCAGGGTGCGCCGTAGATTGATTCGAGCGTTTCCCGCAGAGCGCCGACGTAATCCGGCGAGAGCAACCGATTCTGCCAGGCAAGGGTCGTCGGGTGGCAGGCGTAGTTGACCAGTGTGGCCATGATTGTGCCATCCTCTGCGGTCACGCGACCGACGAGCACCGTATCGTCGGCGGGCGCCGCCGGATTATAGCCGCAGGCATATCTGCCGATATCCGGCGCCCAGAAATCGCGATTTGCCGCCAGTGCACAGCGCCCATACCCGTAGGTGATCCACGCCGGGCGCAGCGCGGCTCTGGCTTCAATTATCGCCTCGATGAGCGCATTGGTCAGAGCATCGATGTATGGTTCGATCAAGTGCGCGCCGGGTTTATCGGTGATCTGGCTATTAATGCACGCGCCAGCGTGGGTATGCGAGAAATTGATCAGCAACGCATCTTCGTCCAGCCCGATTGCGCGCAGGACGGCGTCTCGGATGCGGCGCTCATCGGGAAGGTACGGAAACCAGCCCACATCGAGGGCCACGAGCGCCAGCACCGGAGCATCCGCGTGAATATGGCGCATCACCAGCGCCGTCGCCGTGAGCGGCCGATGCACCCCCTCGGCGACATCGTGGCGCGCAGCCGCCCAGGAGCGTGCATAGATGCCAACCGGCGGCGTCACATCGCGGCGCGCGACGCCAACCGCACAATGGGTAAAACCATGGATCTGCGTCAGGTTCATGGATTGCCTCGCTTCTGATGACCACTGTGTCGGCGCTTCCTCGATGATAGAGTTTGTGCCAGGATGCTTCGTGGGTGCTTTGTTTCCTCTACATCCGTGATTGCAGAGCGTTGATCCGCACCGTTTCCTCCAGGCGGCGACGTAAAAAATCGATCGACTGCTGATCAATGGTGAATACCACGGTAATGATGGGAAGCACGGGGTTCAAGGCAAGCAGGCGTTCACGGCACGAGCGCGTGACCACAAGCGCGTCGACTTGCTCGATCATTTCGTGGAGGCGGGTCCGATCATCGATCAGCGCAGGGACAACCACCGAGGTCGGGTGATAGGTGCGAATGATATGGGACAGACTCTCAACTGTTCCCGGCGAGTCGCACACAAGACCGAACGTCGGCACATGCAGGCGTGCCAGCGCAAGCAGCGATTCATGGGATGGCGTCGCCAGGACGCCAACCACCCGCTGACGCGCTGAAGCCGGTACAGCCTGGCGAATCTGCCCAAGATGCTGAAACGTGGTCACAATCAGATCGTAGCGGTGTGCCGGAGTGACCGGATCGCGCAGGACATCGTCGAGCAACGCCCGATCCATTGGCGCATCGGCAATACTTTCGATCTCGTCGCCGAGCGTTTCAACATCGCGCCGGTTGCATTCGACAAACAACACGCGAGGCGCCTCAGACCCATACGACTGTTGCACAGCGTTGTGGATCAGGTCGAGCAACTGGCTGCGGCTTAACCCTGCCTGCTGAGCAGCCTGAACGAAGCGCTCGATCTGCTGCTGTAACGTTGGTTGATCGTCCTCTGATCTGGCGCAAACAAATGCGCCTCGACCGCGTGATACTTCGATCAACCCGCGTTGTTCCAGTATCTGGTAAGCGCGTGCAGCGGTATTCTTGTTCACCTGATACTGTTCTGCAAGTTCACGGACAGTTGGCAGGCGCATGCCGAACCGGTACACGCCGGCGCGGATCTGTTGCTCCAGAACATGCACAATTTCACTTGCGCGCAGTGAGCGTTGTGCGGTTTCGCCGTGCGAATCAGAATCGGTTGTGTCTTTCATACAGTTTTGGACGCCTGACAAAAATATTCAGACATAATTAAGACAATAGAGGACAGTTTGCATACAATATGGCTGCTGCCCCTAAGAACATAGCAGAACCTGTCCAAAAAGTCAAGCATGCCGTCAGACAGGGGTGCAGTCATGATGCGTCAGGAACCACGGTGTTGTATCTTCCGCTCTGTGTCGCCAATCCCGACCAGGGGCATCAGCGTGGATGTGAGCGCCCACACTGAACGAATGCAGCCCCGTGCAGCGGAGCTGGCTCAGGGGCGCGCTGCTGCACAGCGTGTGTGCATACCCTGAGCCGGTCGAAGGGGGCGCGCTGCAGTCAGTCGCGCAGTGTGCTGAAAATGCTTAGAGCCTATTCGGAAAAGCTCGTTGGGTAGGCGAAGGCATTGCCTTCGCCTACCCAACGAGCTTCATTCAGCGATTTTTCGGGCAGGCTCTTAGTGATTTATTTAGCCCGCAGCGTCAGAATGCCGCCTGACAATCCATGCCCGCTTCCAGACAGCCGGATGCGGTTATGAAGTCGGCAGCGCCTGGGGTTCGGTGGCAGTCGCGGGGATGGCACATCGTCGTCTAACCCAGGAAGCGATGAATGACATTTGAGGTGATACGTGATACGTGCGGATCAACCAGCAGTGCAAGCGGCCAGGTGATTGATCCGACCGAGAAGACGCTGCCGCCGCTGCTGGTTGTGTAGGACGCCATCTCAGCGCCGCCATTGTCTGGATTCAGCCCTTTCGCAAGCAGATCCGTTCCCGCCGGCGACGACGCGCTCATTTTATCCGTTTCGTGGCCGGAGGCGCCTCCAGGGCAGCGTTCGTGCAGACTCTCCGCGCCAAAGATATCGCCGTTTTGTAAGCCTGTGCCTTCAAACACCCAGTGATCCGCCTTCACTACCCGGTATGGAGCGGCAGTCATAATCCCGGCGTCGGTCGTGACAACGCCGAGCAGGCTGGCTTCCGGCGCAACAGTGGCGTGGAACCTGCTCTCGAAATAGACATCCGGGCGCTGCGGGTCGCGCATGCCCAGGCTGCCGTCGCTGCTGAGCAGCTGCGTCTTGCAGCGCATTGTCGCACTATCCAGGAACTCGACTTCACAGTTGAGACCGTTCCCTCCCAGATACATCAGTTTGCCGCCGCGCTCATCAACCCATGATTTCACTCGCTCGAACATGGTGCGCGACCAGTACTCCGGGTGAACACTGAGGATCAGGACGGCGTAGGCATCGAGGTCGAGCGTGCCATCGTGGAGTTGGGTGTCAGCGTACAGGTCGTAGGCGAACCCTTCGCGCTCCAGCCATCCGAGCAGGCGCCACTCTGCTGGCGCCAGGCTGCTGGCCAGTCGCCCGGGAACCGGATCGAGAACGTGGGCATTTCCGGGTACACTATTCCCAATTTCGGGTCTGTCGAACGACAACGGCGCGTAGGCGTCATTGGGCGCGTGCCATTCGGACAATCCGCTTCCTGCATAGCGCGGCAGATCGAGCCGCGCGTTCACCGTTGGAGTCGGCGGGAGCCGGGTTGCGTTGATGTAATTGCTGCGCCCGCCAAAGTTGTTGTAGGCGTTCCAGGTATTGGTGGAAGCAAGCACAGCAATGGGGTGCGCCGGTTTCGCGGGAGCGACGACCCACGGAAACGCAAAGAATTCGCCGGCTTCGTTCTCGGCGTGCAGGTAGTACAATCCTGATCGCTCGGGCGCGGTAACATATTGGGTGTGGTGGAGACTGCCGTATCCCTGCGTGTTCCAGCGCACCCCGGTCTGGGTGTAATCGCCGTCGGGCGTGACCTGCATCACCGCGCGCGGACCATGTTCGTCGAACCAGCCGAGCGGGCGCACCCGGACTTTCTCCCACCCGTAGCGCCAGAGACTCAGGTGATACGGGGTCGTCGAGTGGACGCGGAATTCGCTGCGTTCGCCGGAGCGCACCCATTTGGGCCACATGTAGCCGAGCAGGCGGTCGGAAAGCAGGCGAAAATGGTGCGGATGTTCGGCGGATACGGTGATGTTCACCCGTTTGGCGCCATATCCCGGCTTGTGCAGCGTCACCTGATACATCCCAGGAGCGATGTCGGTATGCACAGCGCCGCCCGGCGTTGATCGCGCGACAGCGACGGTATGTCCATCAGCAGTAAATTCCAGCACCACATCGCACAGCGCCATATAGTGTTCATCACTGACATATCCGACCAGCATGGCATGCCTCCTGGAATAATATGTGACAGAAGGGGAGTTCCGCCCCTGGAAGCGTCGGAGTGTCCAGGCGACTCGTCAGACGGCATCCTGGCGCAGCGGGCTAATGAACATAGTTCGGCACGACGGTGCGCTGCGATCTGAAGCTCCGGCTAAGATCATGCCAGCCCATGCGGGGCTTTCATGTCTTCAGCGAGGACTTATGAATATTAAGAATGACTTCACTGCAAAAAGCAACCACGAAGGTCACAAAGGGACACAAAGAACCTTCGTGCGCTTCGTGTCCTTTGTGGTTAAGCCTTTTTTCAGTGGACTCAAGAATTTAATTCGGCATACGCCACCTGCCCTTCGACCCTTCGACAGGCTCAGGGGGCGCGCTACTGGCGGTATACCCAAAGAAATACTTTCATTAGCCCGCAGCGAGACGGCAGTTCCTGACACATCCTGCCCGCACCCATCGCTCTTCACTCTGTGCGATGCCTCTCGCCTCTCGCCTCTCGCCTCTCCCCTCTCCCCTCTCGCCTCTCCCCTCTCCCCTCTCCCTCTCAATCCGTGCGATACCGCTCGACCTTTCGCTCGTCCAGCGCCACGCCCAATCCAGGTCCCGACGGCGCTCTGGCAATGCCTGCCTGCACAGGCAGCGGTTCAGCCAGAATGTCGGACTCGTAGAAAAACGGTCCGATGATGTCGCAGGGAAACGCCTCCGCATCAATTGCTGGCGTCGCCAGCGCCAGGTGGATCATGGCTGCGCTGCCGATGCCGAGTTCCAGGTTGCTGCCGACCGTGCAGACGATCCCCGCTGCTTCGGCAATCGCAGCAATCTTTCGTGCAACGCCCAGGCCGCCTTTGCCGACGTAGACCGACAGGACATCGGCAGCCGACGCTCGCACGAGCGCCATCGCATCCTGGGGCGCGGCAACGCTTTCATCCGCCATAATCGGTATTTCGACCTGTCGCCGCACCTCGGCCATCCATGCCACATCGAACGGCGCGACCGGTTGTTCGGCGAAGATGAGATCGTGATCGGCGAGCCGCCGGATGGTTTGAATGGCTGTGCGCGGCGACCATCCGCCGTTTGCATCGATTGCCAGCCGAATGTCGGGGCCAACCGCAGCGCGCACGGCGCGCACCCGCGCAATATCCTGCTCAGGTTCGATGCCAACTTTGATTTTCAGGGTGCGGAAGCCCTGTTCAACCGCCCATACCGCAATCTGCGCTGCTTGATCCGGTTCACGCCCGGAGATGGAAAACTTCGTCGGCACGGCGTCGCGCACCGGACCGCCAAACAGACGGTAGAGCGGCAAGCCGGCGATCTTGCCCAGCACATCCCAGAGCGCAATCTCAACACCGGCTTTGGTGAAGGGGTGCCCGGCTATCCCGCGATGCATACGCAGCGTGAGACGTTCGATCGCCGTCGGGTCTTCGCCAATCAGAAGCGGCGCAAGGTAGGCAGTGATGCAGTGAACAGCGGTCGTCTGGTCTTCCCCGCTCCAGATGGGCGTGCACGACACCTCGCCCAACCCGATCACTCCTTCGTCCGTGTGGACCCTGACCAGCACGAAGGGAGACTCCGTATGGCTGCCGCGACCGCCCTGGATTGCGAGTTGCTGATTGATTGGCACGCGCACCGGAATGGTCTCGATGTGCGAAATCTTCATTGGGTCACCTTATCGAACTCCAGAAAAGCATGAGTCACGGCGTCAACGATGGCATCGAGATACATGCGCCCGTCCTCTGCCGTCGCCTGTGCCGGGTTATCGCTGTACCCATCGATTGCCTGCCAGAACCCGTGCGTTTCCAGGCGAAACGGCGCCGCTTCCGGCGGCTCGTTCTCCTTCGTCCAGCCGCGGGATGGCAATGGCAGACGCACAAGTTCGGGACGCAGCGCAAGCATCAGCGCACTCTCGAAGCCGCCAGCGTGCCCGGGCAGGCGTTGACCATGATGGGCATGCAGCGCGACCAGTCGCTCGCGCGCGATCTCCCAATAACTGGCGGCGCCGATCCGCAGCGGATGCCGGAGCGCCATATCACGCGCTACGAGTTGCATGATTTCCTGGTTGCCGCCATGCCCGTTCAGTATGAACATGCGCCGGAAGCCGCAGGCGCTCAGCGATGTCACGATGTCAACGAGCAACTGATAGTAAACAGTTGCGCTGAACGAGATCGTACCGCCAAAGGAGAGATGATGATCCGATGAGCCGAACGGAAGAGTCGGCGCAACAATCATCGGAATGTATTGTGCTGCTGCTGCGGCGGCGGTGCG
This sequence comes from uncultured Roseiflexus sp., assembly GCA_937935075.1. Taxonomy (GTDB): domain Bacteria; phylum Chloroflexota; class Chloroflexia; order Chloroflexales; family Roseiflexaceae; genus Roseiflexus. The sequence goes on from CALGYB010000203.1 coordinate 16,466, forward strand.
TGCCACATACTCAACAATGATCCAGTCGACGCCGACGGGAAGATGGGGTCCATGCTGCTCCACTGCGGCAATCGGCAGGATGAGCAGCGCACTCACGCTGGCAACGCGCAGATCGTCACGCGTCAGTTCATGAAAGAGGTGAACTGACGAACGTTGACCGGTCATAGCAAACCTCGTGCGATTCGATACCGGATACGCGGCTCATCGAAACGGACGCGGCAGCGGCGGATGCCCAATCGTCCAGCCGCCGTCGACTGCCAGATTCTGACCGGTGATATACGATGCCTCATCGGAAGCCAGAAAGAGTGCTGCGGCTGCGACTTCGTCGGGGCGCCCCATGCGGTCGAGCACCGTCATCTCGCGCCAGAAGCGCGAGATGTCTGGATCGTGTTTCAGGCGCTCGATATCGGGCCGGCCAGAATCGATGATGCCGGGGCTGATGGCATTGACGCGAACACCGTGCTTGCCGAAGTCGATCGCCATAGAACGCGTCAATCCAAACAGGGCGCTCTTTCCTGTCACATACGCGGCGTGATTGGCGGCGCCCGTCATGCCTTCCACTGAGGCAATGGTAACAATCGATCCGCCGCCGGTTTTGAGCATCTCCTGAACAGCATACTTCGAGCAGTAAAAGACGCCGTCCAGGGTCACAGCAAGCACGGCGCGCCACTCTTCGGGCGTCATGGCTGCGGCATCGAAGTAACCGCCCAGGTGCGCGGCGGCATTGATCAGAATGTCGAGGCGTCCATAGCAGGCGACGGTTTCTGCAACCGCTGCGCGACACTGTTCGGCGATCGCGACATCGCAGAAGATGAACTGTCCGCTCATAGATTCCGCTGTGCGCCTCCCGTCGTTTTGGTTGATGTCGGCAATTGCGACGCGCGCGCCCTCCTGGGCGAAGCGCCGGGCGCATGCTGCTCCAATTCCGGTTGCGCCGCCGGTGATCAGCGCCACTTTGTCGAGTAGCCGCATATGGTCGCTCCTTGTATCGTTTCGCTTGCAGTGATGCCAGGCGTGATCGCGCGTATGTTCATCTGTGCTGCTCCAGTGATACATCTCGCAACAGCGCCAGGCTTGCATCAACCAGAATATCGGCGGCTTCGGGAGCAAACGGCGTGATCTCGATTTCGTATCCGCCCAACGGATAGGCATCGGCGGTGGGGATGTACGCCCAGCCGATATTCGCGTAACCGGTGAAGAGCGTATATGGAAAGGGCGAGCCGGCCTTTACACGTCTGCCAATGTTGCAGAACGGTTCGCCTGGCACGGCTGGCAGGGCGATCTGGTCGCCAATCGCAAAGGTTTGCAGGGTCACGGTGCGATAGGTGTGACCCGCATTGCGGCGCGCAAGATCGGCGCGCATGCCGGCGCGCTTTGCCAGCATCGTCTCGGTGCGGATCGCCTCGAGATCGCCGCCTTCGGCGCGCAGATGGTTGAGCCGTGCGATATGCTGCGCTGCCGCCGCAGCCAGTTCGGCAGCCGGGGCGAACTGTTTCAGCGGCAATTGCGCCTCGCGCACACCAACCCGGAGCGTGGCATCGAGGTCGGGCAGGCGCTCATCTTGGTAGATCGCCAGTGGCGCGCCGGACTCCAGCGTTCCGGCGTAGCGCTCACGCCGCCGCCACGGTTCGAGTCCCCACCAGATCCGGCTCACTTCGTGGCCCAGGATGCTCCCCAACCGCCGATACTCAGCCAGACCATTGCGGGCGACGCCCCGGATCGGTCCGAGATCGCCGGCTGCTCCCTGAAGGAACAGGCATGTCGCGCCGGTGGACTGTTCGACGACGCGCTTCATCACCCCTGGATAGTCGGGCGTAATCAGGTCGCAATCAGGACCGACCGTAATCGGGTGGCAGGCATAGTTCACGATCACCGCCAGTGGCGCCCCATCCAGATCGTCGAGCCGCACGACCTGCACCTGATGATCAACCGGACCAGCCCAATTGCGCCCACAAACGACCGCGCCATCTTCAGGTCGCTGAAATCGCCGATTAACGTTGATCCGCGCCTCGCCGGAACCGGCAGCAATGCGCACCGGGCGCATCCGTTGCAGGGCCTGCCGGGCGACACCGGCGATATGATGTTCCAGAATTGCGTCGTAGGCTGGTGTTATCTCGGCGCCTTCCTTCACCCACGAACTCCAGGTTGCGCCGTTAACTGGCCCGGAGTGGGTATGGGTGTAGGCGAGACGGATATGCGAAGACGGCAGACCGGTCGCATGCTCCACCGCCTGCATGACGCCGGGCGCCTCCGTATCCCAGAGGTAGACCAGATCACTATCAACGATCACAACCGTCTCGATCCCATCAGAGAGCGCCAGCGCCGTCGCCCAGAGCGGCAGATCGACGCCAGCGGCCCGCTGATGGGTCTGCGCGCCCCACCCGGCATGGGCAATTCCGGGGGGCGGCGTGATATCTGTTCGAGCGACTCCAGCGTGTAGTCGTCGCGCCATGGTTATTCCTCTTGTTGCAAGATCGCCGGCACAAGTCCGGTATACGCCATGACAATCGGGTCATCGGCGTGGGCCTGTTCATATGCGGCGCGCAGTCGCATCGTCTCGCGCTCGATCTGACGGAAAGCCGCTTCATCACTGTTGAGCAGCCAGCGTAGCCAGCGCCCGTTCTTCACGTGCGGCACCTCATCGGCGTGGACAAAATCGTTGAGCAGGGCATACGGGAAATCGCCGCGCGCACGGGCGGTTTCGCGGTAGCGGATCAGATCCGGCATGCCCAGTTTTTCACCGCGCAGATGCAGATCATAGAGCCGGTGCGGGAAGTCGAGGCTTATCCGATAGGCGTAGTTGCCGGGGATGACCGGAAAATCGCCCAGTTTGCCGCCCAGATGCTCCAGGTACCGCTGATAGAGCACGGCGTGGCGCACTTCATCCCAAAGCTGGCGCGCCATATCAACGTGGTATTCCCAGGGCATCTCTGGATGCTCATAGAGGTTGCGACCGAGCAGTTCGGCGGCGTGCATCTCATTATCGGCATCGCGGTGCGCCATCATCAGCGCCATTTCGTGTTCATCGGCGGGTGGATGATCGGCGGCCCGCTCGCCGAAGCGGAAGCGCGCATCACGGGCGGCGATCGGCGGCGCCGGTCGCACCGTTTGGTCCTCGAAGGAACCGCTGGCTTCGCGCTCAGCCGCAGTTGCCGGGTCGGCGAAACTGCCGATCCCATCGCATGCCTCAGCCACAGCGGATTCGTAGTTCTGCGCAACGGCACGCGCCGCAGGCGAGAACGACTCGAGCAGCGCCATGCCCTGGCTTATCTGTTCTTCTTCGTCGGCGTGGATTCGCGCAAGCAGATCCCGGGTTGGCTCATCAGCCAGTGATGCGCACGCCTGGTGATGAGCAGCATACGCTGCCACAAGGCGCGGCTTCACCTGGCGATAGACCGCAGCAACGAATGCAGCGCTGTCGGGTGCATCATCGAGCAACCGCAACATCCGGCAGGTCGCCTCGCCAGGGTTGAGCGGCGCGCGGCGTGGCCAGCGCAGATCGATCAGACGGGACAGCCATGCATCGGCATGCTGCGAATCCTGCCAGAGATGCCGTCCCAGCAGACATTTCAATTCCCACTCAGGCAGTTCGGCCATTCGTCCTGCCGCGATACGCATCAATTGCGCCTCAATATAGTGATAACGCGCTACCAGACGGGCCGTCTGGGCCACATCGAACCCGCTATCAAGCCGGTAACCGGCGTAGATGTCGTACATGGCTTGATCCTTCCCGGGAAAACAGGTGAACGTGCAGAGACGTTTATGCACCGTATCTACCAATCAGCCACGGAACCGTCGGGATGGAAATAGCGTTGCACCAGTTCCGGTTGCCACGGGTGACGCGCCGCCTCGCGCTCATTCACCTCGATGCCTAATCCGGGGCGTGAGGGCGCCGCAACATACCCATCCCGCACCTCATGCTCCGAGTCGACCACATCGTATCGCCAGGGGACATCGTTGCTGATCGCTTCCTGAATCACCCAGTTTGGCGTTGCAGCGGCAAAATGAATGGCAGCCGCAGTTGCAATCGGCCCATTCGGGTTATGCGGCGCGACGGCCATCGAGTATGCTTCGGCGAGAGCGGCGATCTTGCGCGCTTCCCACAGACCGCCGCAGTGCGAAAGATCGGGCTGAATGATGTGGCAGGCGCGCCGCTCGAACACTTCGCGGAATTGATGTCGCCCCACCAGGCGTTCACCGGTGGCGATCGGGATGTTCGAGGCGCGGGTGACCTGAGCAGTGGCTTCGATATCCTCGCTGGGGCAAGGCTCCTCGAAAAAGAGCAGTCCATATGGCTCGAATGCGCGGCAGTAGTGCAACGCCATCGCCGGGGAAGCGCACCGTGCGTGGAGATCGACCATCAGATCGACACTGTCGCCGACCGCATCGCGCACGGCGTGCACCAGACGCTCGGCGTAGCGCACCGGACGCATGCCTTCGATAGGCTCAGTCCGCGGCACGGCCATGAACTTGATCGCCGTATACCCCTGCTCCTGGACTGCCAGCGCGCGTTCGGCAAACATTTGCGGATCGGTAGTTTCGTACATCTGTTCCATCTCGCCGCCGCCGAGATGGTTGTACACCCGAATGCGATCACGTACCCGACCACCAAGCAACTCATAGACCGGCACGTTCAACCATTTGCCTTTGATGTCCCACAGCGCCTGCTCGATGCCGCTGATAGCCGTCATACCCTCGATACCGGCGCGCCAGAAGTACTGACGGGTCATCATCTGATACAGGTGTTCGATACGCCGGGGGTCTTCACCGATGATCAGGCGACTGACATCGTCGACGGCGCCCACCACGCCTTTCGTTTTCCATTCGAGTGTCGCCTCGCCCCAGCCGTAGAGACCGTCCTGATCGGTTTCGACCTTCACAAAGATCCAGTTGCGCATCCGTGCGTGCACAACGAGTGTCGAGACGCGGGTAATTTTCATGCAGTTGCTCCATGGATATCATCTGTGCGGTCGCACGCGATAGTTGCCTTGAATCAGAGTTTCATGCGGGGATCGAGCCAGTCGCGCAATCCATCGCCAAGCAGATTCGCGCCCAGAACGGTGAGCGCAATCGCCGCACCCGGAAAGAAGCCGATCCACCACGCAAGACGAATGAATTGTCGTCCATCGGCAAGAATCAAGCCCCATTCCGGCGTCGGCGCCTGCGGTCCCATGCCAATGAAACTGAGGGCAGCGCCGGTGAGAATCGCGCCGGCGACGCCCATCGAAGACATCACGATCAACGGCGCGATCGTATTCGGCAGAATATGCCGCATCAGGATGCGGCGGTCGCTCAATCCGAGCACACGCGCCGCTTCGACGAAGCTATACTCGCGGAGCGACAGCGTGATGCTGCGAACCATCCGGGTGTAGTAGGGAATCCATGCGACGCCAATCGCAATCATAATGTTGATCAAACCGGGGCCAAGCGCCGTGACGATCGCCAGCGCCAGCAGGATGATCGGCAGTGCGATCCAGACATCCATGATGCGCATCAGAAGCGCATCCAGCCAGCGCCCATAGTACCCGGCGATGAGTCCGAGCATTGCGCCGACGCCGGCAGCGATCAAGATGGGAACGACTCCCATCACGAGCGAGGTGCGCCCGCCATACAACACGCGCGCCAGCATATCGCGCCCATACTGGTCGGTACCGAAGGGATAGGTCGGATTCGGCGGTTGGAGCCGTTCCCGGATGTTCATCACAACCGGGCTGCGATTGGTGAACAGCGAAGGAAATGCGACGCCAAAGAGGATGACGGCGAGAAGCGCAGAACCAACCAGCAGTGAGCGATGGCGCCAGAAGGCGTGTTGCCAGCGTCGCGCTCGCAGCGCAATGGAAGTGGACGTATCACCGGTACGCAGCGGTTGTTGTACTGCCTGGCTCATGATGCACAGCGCCTCAGGAATAGCGAATCCGGGGATCGACAACGACATAGAAGATATCGACCGCCAGATTCACTAACACATACATGGTTGCCGCCACCAGGACACATCCCTGGACAACCGGGAAATCGCGGTTGATGACCGCCTGCGTCACCAGCGTGCCCAGTCCCTGTCGGGCGAAGACGTTTTCGATTACAACCGCGCCTCCCAGCAACGTACCAAACTGCATCCCGATCATGGTGATGATCGGAAGGAGGCCATTGCGCAGCGCGTGGCGCCAGAGCACGATATGATCGAGCAATCCCTTCGCGCGCGCGGTGCGCACATAGTCGGCATTCAGGATTTCGACCATGGTCGCGCGCGTCAGGCGCACGATGATCGCTGCTTCCGCCAGCCCCAGCGCCACGGCCGGCATAATCAATCCGCGCGCGCTGCGATCCTCGATAATCGGCAGCCATCCCAGCGTAACGGCAAACAACTGGATCATCATGAGACCAAGCCAGAATGACGGGATCGAAACGCCGAGCATGGCAAGAACAACCGCTGTCACATCCCAGAGGGTTCCACGTTTGACAGCCGCCAGGATCCCCAGCGGCACGCCAATGACGATTGCCACTGCCATAGCCGCAATGGTCAATTGAACAGTTGCGCCGATGTTGGAGGCGATCAACACCGCGACCGGTTGACCGCCGAAGAGCGACCGCCCCAGATCGCCTTGAGCCAGTTTTGCCAGATACCGTCCCAACTGAACGTGGAGCGGGTCATTCAATCCAAGCGCCTCTCGCATCTGTTCCATCTGCTGGGCGCTCATCTTCAACTGTCCCTGCATGGCGGACACAGCGTCTCCCGGGATCAGGTGCACCAGAAAAAACGTGAGGATGACGACCCCGAACAGGATCGGAATCGTCAACAGCATCCGCTGCGCCAGATACGCGCTCATTCGTTTATCCGCAGCGAGTCACTCGAAGTATGCCGGCGCAAAATACTTGTAGAAGCCGGTGCCATCGACAATGAATCCTTTCAGATTGTTCGCGTGGGCGACATAGAAGTACAGCTCGAAGATCGGAACCATCAGCGCATTTTCCATGATGAATCGCTGAATGTCACGATACTTTTCCTTGCGCTTCTCTGGATCGATCTCTGTCTCGGCATCGTTCAGCATCGCGTCCAATCTGGCGCCTTCTTCCCCCTTCAGGAAATGGCCCGAAGGAAAGGTTCCATACCCCTCTGAGTGCCAGTCACGCGTCATCTGGCTTGCAGAAGCGAAGACGTCCCCCATCGCCGGAACATGGTGCTTGCCGCTGGCAATCGCCTCGGTGTTCGATGGACCCTGGGTTGTGATGACTTTCGCGTCAAAACCGACCGCCTGAAGATTGGCTTGCAGCACGTAGACCCAGTCGTTCCAACCCTTGTTCTCCACAATGGTCACTGCAAGACGCTGACCGTCCTTGACACGAACGCCATCAGGTCCGGGAAGCCAGCCGGCTTCTTCGAGCAATTGCGCGGCTTTCTCAGGATTATACTCGTACATCTGCTCCAGCGCCGGTTCGTACTCCGGGAAGACGCGCGACAGCGGTCCGTATGCCGGTTCGACCATGTTGAAATAAACGCTCTCGATGATGCCCTGCTTATCAGTCGCGTAGATGATCGCTTTGCGCACATTCAGGTCATCGGTCGGCGCGAGGCTGGTATTGAGATAGTTCATCTGCGGCATGCCGGGCAGCAGGACGCCCGTCACGGTAAAGCGCGGATCGGTGCGGACACGCACGACGTCCTGGAATGGCAGGAGATCGACGAAATCGACCTCGCCGGCTTCCAGCGCCGCCAATCGGGTTTGCGCCTCGGAAGAAAAGCGAAAGATCACCTCTTCAATCAAGGGAGGTCCGCTCATCTGGAACATAGGCGAACCCCACGTCCACTCCGGATTGCGCACCAGGACAATCTGACTGCCGCGCACCCATTCCTTGAACTTGAACGGACCGGTGCCAATCGGATTGAAACCGGCGTCGGCGCCGACCCGTTTCACATGGGCGGCATTGCCAATTCCCAATCCCGGGTCGGCAAGCTCGATCAGAAGATCGGGACGCGGCGCGGTCAGCGTGAGTTCCACCGTGGTTTCATCGATCGCTCTGGCGCTATCAATCACCGCTTTGAGCGAGCCGGGTCCGCTACCGACCGGGTTATCACGCACGTACTCAAAATAGTCCACCACTGATTGAGCGGTAAACGGTGCGCCATCGTGCCATTTCACCCCCGGAACCAGTTTGAACGTCCATGTTTTCGCATCGTCTGAACGACTCCATTCGCGCGCCAGACCGGGGTAGATCTGCTGACTCTGGTCCATGTACACCAGGGTCTCGAAGATCTGGGCGGCGATCTGACGCTCGTTCACATTACCCGACATGGTGATGACGTCGATACTGGCCGGTTCGAGGTTGCCGAAGAACACCAGGCGTGACCGGCTGGTCGTTTGCGGTCTGGTCTCGGCAGGCGCCGCAGGGACGGAGGTGGGGGGCGGCGCCGCGCCTCCGGCTGATGTGGGCGTCGGAGCGCTCGGTTGGGGTGCGCCGCCGCACGCAAAGAGAATCTGCGAGCATAAGACCAGCAAAACCATGATCGTCAGGCGGGAACGTGCGGATGAGAGGTGGAGCATCATAGCAGTCTCCTTGCTACCGGATGAGGAATCCCGAATCGTTGCCAACACAGCCGCAACGCTCTACGGCTGGCGGAGAGGTCTTGCTGATATGTGATTGTATACAAGTATACGATATGCCTATTATAGAAGAAAATTAAGAAAAGTCAAGTAGCCGCGGGTCTGAGACCCGCCGCCCGTTGTCCCGCCGGGGCGCCCCTGCCGCCCGCCGCCGCGCTGTCGCCCCGGCGGGACGCCCCTGCCGCCCGTTGCCCGTTGTCCTGGCGGGGCGCCCCTACCGCCCGCCGGAGACCCGTCGCCGCCATACATCGGCCTCGTGGGAAGACGACGATCTTGACATTGTTCCCAATCGCGGTATGATTGCATACGGACAATAGTCTGATTCGTCCTATTATCAGTTTATGGTATACACAATGCTCACACCTATCGATCAACTTGCCCTGGAGAGAGCGCCCACGTTCCGCGAAGCGGCATACCATGCCATCAAGCAGGCGATCCTGAACGGTTCGCTGGAGTCGGGGCAACCATTGGTTGAAGAGCGACTGGCGGAGATGCTTCAGATCAGTCGCACGCCGGTGCGCGAGGCGCTGGCCATCCTGGAGCACGAAGGTCTGATCGCGCCGGTGTACCGGCGCGGATTGTTTGTATGCAAACTCACGCGCGAGCAGGTGATCGAACTCTTCACTGCCAATGAAGCGGTTGAGCCGTTTCTGGCGCGCCGCGCGGCGCACTATGCCAGCCCCGAGCAGACGGTGGCGCTTGAGTCTGCCATTCGTGACGGTGAAGCGTGTGCGGAACGCAACGACATTGCCGGGTTTTTGCGCGCCGGGCGCATCTTCCACGCCGGTATCGGGCGCGCCGCCGGCAATCTGACGCTTGCCCGGTTCGTGGAACGCAACGAAGAGCGCGTCGATCTCTTTCTCATGGGGTATCGCAAAGCCGTTGATGTTGAGATGATGCGCACATCCAATCGTGAGCACCGGGCCATCTACCGCGCCATCGTCCAGCGCGACCCCGATGCCGCTGCACGTCTGTCGATTTACCACCTGCAATCGGTGCGTGAGCGCTTTGCAGCGCTCGTTGGCGATGATGATCGCGACGATGCTCTACCTCTCGATAATTAGACGAAGGAGCCAATCGAATGACTATCACGAAAACGAACTCGATGCTGGTCGAGCGTGCCCGCCAGGTCATTCCAGGCGGGGTGAACTCTGGCAATCGCGCGCTTCCCTGGCCTATCGCGTTTGTGCGCGCCGAAGGCGCATATCTGTTCGATGCTGATGAGCACCGGTATCTTGATTATCATGCCGCCTTTGGTCCTATCATTTTGGGTCATAACCATCCGCGGGTGAACGCTGCCGTCGCCGAGACGATGAGCCGCATCGACATCGTTGGAGCGGGAGTCACCGATCTGGAAGTCGAACTTGCCGACCGGCTCAACTGCCATATTCCCTGCGCTGAGCGCGTCCTGCTGACGAACTCCGGTTCGGAAGCGACGTATGCCGCGCTCCGTCTGGCGCGTGCTGTCACCGGGCGCAACAAGATCATCAAATTCCAGGGGACGTACCACGGCTGGCACGATGCGGTGCTCATGAATGTCATCAGCCCGCCGGAGAAAATTGGTCAGCACGATCCGCTCTCGCTCGGCATGCTCCCCGACGTTATTCGTCAGACGATTGTGCTGCCGTTCAACGATACCGAAGCGGTTGCCGAAACGCTGCAACGCCAGGGCGAGGAGATTGCCGCGATTATCGTAGAGGTGATCCCGCACAATATCGGGTGTGTGTTGCCGCGACCGGAGTTTCTGCGAGCGCTGCGCGACCTGACACACCAGTACGGCGTCGTGTTGATCTTCGATGAGGTGATTACCGGGTTTCGCCACGCCCTTGGCGGATACCAGTCGATTGTCGGCGTGACGCCCGACTTGGCGACATTCGCCAAAGCCATGGCGAACGGGTTCCCAATAGCCGCGCTTGCGGGTCGCGCGACGTTGATGGATCGCTTTGCTCCAGGCGGGGGCGTGCTTTTTGCCGGAACATACAACGGGCACAGTATTGGAGTGGCGGCGGCGTTGGCAACCATTGCCGAATTGGAAAGCGGCGCTGTCCATGCCCACTGCTTTGCGCTGGCGCAGATCGCCGCCGACGGGCTGACGCAGATCGGCGTAGAACTGGGCATTCCGCTCACCGTGGCACGCTTCGGGTCGGTCTTCGTTCCCTACTTTATGGAACCCGGTCCAATTGAGAACTACACCGATCTGTTCCGCAACCACACGGCGCGGGACGTGTGGTTCCGCAAGACAATGTGTGAGCACGGCATCTTTATGATACCAACGGCGCTCAAGCGCAATCACGTGAGTGCGGCGCACACCCGTGCCGATATTGATCGCACGCTGGAAATCGCCCGTCAGGTGCTGCGCGCAATGCCGGCCGATCTCTAACGGGAGTGTATCTGGAAACTCGAAGCACTGGTTGGGTGAGCGAAGGCGCTGCCTTCGCCCACCCAATCTTATGTGCTGCCGCGTAACCGCGGATCGAGGGCGTCGCGCAAGCCATCGCCCAGCAGATTGAACCCCAGCACCGTGATCACAATCGCAATGCCAGGAGCGATGGCAACCCATGGCGTCAGCTCCATGAAGCGACGTCCGCTGCCGAGCATCGCCCCCCACGACGGATCGGGCGGCTGCGCCCCAAGCCCCAGGAAACTGAGCGCCGCCTCTGCCAGAATGGCAGTGGAAAGAAGCAGCGATGTCTGAACAATCAGCGGCGCAGCGATGTTCGGCAGGAAATGGCGAACGATCAATCCAACCGGACGAACCCCAACCGCACGCGCGGCTTCAATATAGGCATAGTTGCGCACCGCCAGCATCTCACCGCGCACCAGGCGCGCATAGATCGGCGCGTAAACGATGCCAATCGCAATCATCGCATTGGTCAGGCTTGGACCGAGCAAGCCGGCGATAACAATCGCCAGCACCAGGCTCGGAATGGCGAACAGCATATCCACCAGACGCATGAGCAGGGTATCGACTCGCCCGCCGACATACCCGGCAATCAACCCCAGCGCACCGCCAAACGCGAGCGCCAGGCTGACCGACACGGCTCCGACGTACAGCGAAATGCGCGAGCCATGGATCACGCGTGAAAAGATGTCGCGGCCAAACTCGTCGGTTCCGAGCAAATACTGCGCGCCCGGTTCGAGCAGGCGTCGCGATACCTGCGCCGTCGGGCTATATGGGCTGATCACCGGCGCCAGCAACGCAGCCAGCACAACCAGCGCAATAATCGCCATACCAACAAGACCAGGGACATTCCGCCGCAATGCTGCGATCAGCGGCGAAGTGCGGCGACGCATAAGCGGCAGACCGCCAGCCCGTGCATCGGTGATGGCTGATGGACTAGTCATAGCGAATCCGTGGATCAACGGCGCTGTAGAGAAGATCGACCGCCAGATTGACAAGCACGAAGATCAACGACAGGAGCAGCACCGTACTTTGTACAACCGGATAATCACGATTATAAAGCCCGTTGATCAACAAAAATGCGATTCCAGGCAGCGAAAAGATCTGCTCGATGATCACCGAACCGCCCATCAACACGCCAAATTGGACGCCGATGACGGTCAGGACCGGAATGAACGCATTTTGCAGCGCATGACGCAGCAAAACCGCGCGATCGCGCAGACCTTTGGCATATGCCGTTCGGATATAGTCCTGGCGCAGCACTTCCAGCAGCGAGGCGCGGGTCATGCGCATGATGATCGCCATTGGTTGGAGCGCCAGCAAGAGCGCCGGCGCCAGCATGATCTGCATATTACGCCCAAAATCGACGAACGGCGACACCCAGCCCAGCGGCGGCGTCCAGCGAAACATCGTCGAACTGATGAGCAGAAACATCGTTGCCAGCCAGAACGCCGGAAACGAGAGACCGATCAACCCAACGATGCGCGTCAGCATGTCGGTGACCCCGTTGCGGCGCACCGCCGCGACAATCCCCAGCGGAATGGCAAACAGGCATGCAAACACAATCGCCATCACCGCCAGTTGGAGCGTAACCGGCATCCCCTGAGCGATGCTCTCCGCCACAGGGATGCCGGTGCGCATCGAGACGCCGAAATTGCCGCTCAGAAACCCGCCGATCCACTCCAGATACTGCACCGCCAGCGGGCGGTTGAGACCCAGGTTCTCACGAATCTGATCGAGTGTTCGCTGATCGGCCTGCGTATCGCCGCCGAAGAGAATATCAACCACATCCCCTGGCAACAGCCGCATCAGCGTGAAAATAATGAGCGACACCCCCGCCAGTGTCGGGATGACCAGCATCAGGCGTTGAAGCAGATAGCGGTTCATCGTCCTGCCAGGCTCACGCGGTCACGAAGATTTCGCGCAGCGCGGGGCGAAATGTCGTAAAGGCGACGTAGTAATTCTGCACCCGCTTTCGAACCGCCGAAAAACGATAGTCCTGGTAGAGATAGAGGTGCGGCGCTTCATCGAGCACAATCCGCTGAACTTTCTGCATCAACTCGCGGCGTTTTGCCTGATCGAGCGTCGCCATCGCCGCGTCATACGCCTCATTGAGTTCGGCGTTCTCCCACGCGGGAAACCAGTTGGTCTCCGCAATGCCCAGGCGACGAAAATCGTTAAGGTATCCGCTCACGTCGGCGCGCATGCCGCGCGCTGTAAAACACCACTCGAACTCGCCATTGGTCACGCGCTGCGCAAAGGCGCCGAACTCGATCTGCTCAATTTGCATCTCGATGTTCAACTGACGCAGTTGCTCCTGAACAATAATCGCGTTGTCGTTGGAATAGTTTGCAAAGGTCATCGCTGTCACCTTGAAACCATCAGCGTATCCGGCCTGCGCCATCAGTTGGCGCGCCTTCTCGACATCGACCTGATACGCGGCGCGCAACTCATCCTGGCTGAGGGGCCAGTCGCCATAGCCGGGCACGACCGGTCCGGTCAGTTCCGCTTCGCCCTCCATCACCTTGTCGATCAGTTCCTGACGGTCGATGGTCAGACTGATCGCCTGGCGCACCTCTTTGATGTCCCACGGCTTCCCGCCCTTTAGCGTGAACTGAAGCACCTTGGGTTGAGAGAAAAGACCTTTCAGAATGGTGATGTCCGCATCGTTCTGAAGTCGCCGCGCACCTAACGGTGTGACGTCCGTTCCGTCGATGTCGCCGGAGCGCAGCGCCGCAATACGAGCGTCTTCCTCCGGAATGACACGATAAATCAGTTGATCGACCTTCGGCTGTTCCGGGTTCCAGTGGTCGGCAAAGCGCTCATAGACGATTTCGGCGTTGGGCGTGTAACTGACCAGGCGGAAAGGACCGGCGCCGATCGCCTGGATCACAGGATTGATCTGCTGTGGCATATCGGCAGGAAAGATGTTCGTATAGCGCGACCAGGCGAACAGCCCTGGGATGGTCGGGTCGAGCTTTTTCAGATTGATGCGAATGGTCAACGGATCCACCACCTCGACCGTATCGAAGTTGGCGAAGAACGCTGCGCCTGGATTGCGACCATCGGGCGGATTGATGATGGTATCGAGCGAGAACTTGACATCCTCGGCGGTGAGTTCCTTGCCGTTGTGGAATTTCGCGCCCGAACGCAGTTTGAAGATATAGGTCGTATCATCCGGCGTCTCGAATGACTCGGCTAGCGATGGCTGCACCTTCAGATCGCGATCCCATACGAGCAGTGAGTCATATATTGGCTCACGCGCTTCGTAATTGTACTGCCCGGTAATGTTGATCCCGTATGGCTCCAGCGACACCGGATCGCCAAGCATTGCCCATGTGACCTTCCCGCCAGGAGCAGCCTGCGCGGCGGGCGCGGTCGTCGGCGCGACGGGCGCGGTCGTCGGCGCGGCAGGGGCGCCGCCGCCGCAGGCCTGTAGCGCCAGAGCGCCTCCGCCTGCCGCAACGAGGCGTAGAAACGCGCGTCGGTTCAGCATACGTTCAGTCGGTCCTGTGGGATCAGAGCGTTTGTCGTCCATGAGTGTTCACTCCTTAGATGTTCAAACAGAGAACCTTTGCTGCTAGCGGCTGTATGTCTCAGTCTTGCATACAGTCAACGTCGAGGATCGCTCCTTGCGGTCGCTCTATGAGGTATGGTTAATGCAATTGTCTGGAAAATACCGGACAAGTTCGGACAATTGGGATGAGATATACTCTAACATGGAGACAAAATAGTGTCAATAGTCGAGGTTATTGGGACAAAACGTGAATTGTCCGGCGTCTTCGCTTATGTCTGAGCGCACACAAAGGCGCAGAGGCGCAGAGATGTCCGCTGGCGCAGATAATCTCCGGGTCAACTGACAGTCCGGGTGCGCGGGCGTCCCGCCCGTATGCGAGCTAGAGACCATACCCGGGTTGCCCCAAGGATTCTTCGCACGAACCGGATGTTTTAGAGGCTATCCGAGAACATGCCACGAGAAGTGAGACCAGGCGGGCGAAGGCAATGCCTTCGCCTAACCAGACGGATAGACTCTTACTCAGCAGGAGCCGCGCGCCACCGTCAATCGTAGAAGCCGCCATTGTCATCCGCCGCTGAGTCAGGAGCAGAAATCAAGAACCCGATCCGCTGCGTTCAACCGCGCACCTGCAACCTTGCAATCCTTATTACATTGCATGCGCCCGCTCAACAAACTTCGCACCACGCTATGACTCTGGTACTACCCGGTATCACTCCTCTCTGTCGGTTAGGTGCGGGACACAAATCCCCCTTTGATTAAAGAGAGGTTAATTCTATACTACTCACCATAGTGCGGGCTCCAAGGGCCACGCCATCGCCGCAACACAGGGAGGCTGTGATCGCCTCGGCGTTGTGCTGTACGTCGGGTCGGACCCGAGGCATCACCGGACGCTCTGTGTGTAAAAGAAGGAGAAGTCCAGATGAATCTTCACTCCGCTCAGCAGGTCTCTGTTACGGCTCCCATCGGCAATCCGGCGAGTTCTGGCATCCCCCCTGTTCCCGATGAAAAAATCCTGGTTTCGCGTCAGCATCTCGAGCAACTTCAACGCCACATTCGCCTTGGATACGAACGCTTCCCTACCCGTCATCTGCGTCAGTCGCTCCTGATCATCGAGCATATACTTAAGCATCGTTAGGAAAACAGGATCTTTCTATGATCACCCGCTGATTGTCGCAGACGGCTGTGGAGGAGGTGCAGGTTTTTTCGGTGGGATGTCTGCGGCGTGTCCCTACGTCGCATCGTCCATTTCGGTTATCAGGACGGCCCTCGCCCCTCTGCTCCCACAAGAAGAGCAGAGGGGCGAGGGATACGCGCTTTACAAAGGTGATGTTTTTGAGCACGTCCTCGCATTGCTCCATTCGTTTGGGTCGTCAGGGTGTTCTCCACCTCCAACCTTATTTTAAGAGCGGATTTTCAGGCAAGCCCTGCGTCGTATCACTCGTTTCAGGCATCAGAATGCGCCGGTACGGGTGCAGTGCCACCGCGCCCCAATGCCCCCTGCTCGCACGCGACGTGTCAGCGGTCAACCGTCGGGAAGTCTCGTAAGGACGTGGCGCCTCGCCCCGGCGCCTCTTCCCCCTGTGGGCGCAGGAGAGCGGGGAATGAGGGAAAAACGGGCATTATACTAACTTGTGGTCAGTCAAACAAGATGTTCGCGCGTTCATTGTGCATTGACTTCACTGCAAAAAGCTGCAACCACGAAGATCACCAAGGGACACACAGGAAATGCGCTTCATTTTTACGAACCTTCGTGCGTTTCGTGTTCTTGGTGGTTCAGCCGGTGTGCAGTAACCACGAAGGTCACCCAGGGACACGAAGGACATGCGCTTCATTTTTATGAACCTTCGTGCGCGTCGTGCCCTTGGTGGTTGAGCCGGTGTGCAGTAACCACGAAGGTCACCAAGGGACACGAAGGACATGCGCTTCATTATTTTTATGAACCTTCGTGCGCTTCATATCCTTGGTGGTTGAGCCGGTGTGCAGTAACCACGAAGGTCACCAAGGGACACGAAGGACAGGCTTTCATTATTTTTATGAACCTTCGTGCGCTTCGTGT
>CALGYB010000204.1 GCA_937935075.1 uncultured Roseiflexus sp.
AGGGCGAGGACGATGTTAACGGTAATCAGATTGCTGTTCCCCTTCCCCCCCCTGCGGGGGGGGGAAAGGGGGGGCAGGGGGGGCAGGGGGGGTGGCGCAGCGCGCGCCGGCTATGATGGGCATAAACGTCCCCCCCCTTTCCCCCCCCTGCGGGGGGGGGGAAAAGGGGGGCGGCAAGGTCCACGTGGCTGAAGCGGTTCATTACCTTTATGCTCGAAAGTACATAACAGGCTCTAACCTCCGGTTCTCGGTTCTCGATTCCTGGTTCTCAGTTCTTTATTCAAGCACTACCCTGACATCTGGTATCTTGTAAAAGTAATGAAAGCATTGATCCTTTCCGACATCCACAGCAATTTCATCGCCTTAGAAGCGATCTGGGCGCGTGAGCGCGGCGCCGACGCCGTCTACTGCGCCGGCGATCTGGTCGATTATGGTGCATACCCGCGTGAAGTGCTCGACTGGATACGCGCCCATAACGTCGTGTGCGTGCAGGGCAACCACGACCGGCAGGTGGCGGAAACGTTCCACGAATCGGCGCTCTGGCACATCACCGACAGTGCACTTCAGTGGCGCCACCACAATGCCCGGCGGTTGACGGCGGAAGACGCCAATTTTTTACTGTCGCTGCCTGAAGCAGTGACGTTTGACCTCGACGGCATTCGCTATGGCATGACCCATCTCTACCGCAATTACGAACTCATTTTGAGCCGCCACGCCTATCGTTCGTTCTGTCAGACGCGCTTTCCCAACCACGAGATCGATCGATTGATCCTGGGGCATACCCATCGCCAGGGGATTATGACGCTTGGCGAACGCGAGGTCTGGCTCAATCCCGGCAGCGCGTCCTACCGCCGAATGGATGATCCGGATCAAGAGGCGCACTACATTGTCATCGAAGACGGGATCATCTCGCTGCGCAGTGTTCCATATGATTGCAGCGTCGTCTATCATGAAGTCATGCAACAACGGCTGGCGGTCGACGAACTGCGCGTGATGCAGTGGTTTTTCGGCCCGCGTGATTAGCAGCAGCGGAACAGCGGCGTTCCGCCCAGGTGCAAGGAGGCAGGTATGGCAGAGCGCAAACCGGAAGGATACCTCAACGGTCGTCCCCTCCACCCGGAAAGCCTGATGATGAGTTACGGCTACCGCCCCGAATGGTCGGAGGGCGCCGCCAAAATCCCGATCTTCCAGACCTCGACGTTCATTTTCAAATCGGCCGAAGAGGGCAAGGCATTCTTTGAACTGGCGTATGGTCTGCGGTCGCGTCGTGACGGTGAGCAGATGGGGTTGATCTACAGCCGTCTCAACAATCCCGACCTCGAAATCCTCGAAGACCGGTTGACGTTATGGGACGAAGCCGAAGCGGCGGCGGTCTTTGCGAGCGGCATGGCAGCGATCACCACCACACTGTTGACATTTCTGCGTCCTGGCGATGTATTGCTCCACAGCGAACCGGTATATGGCGGCACCGATTTCCTGCTTAAGCACATTCTGCCGCAATTCGGCGTCCGCGTGGTCGGGTTTCGCGCCGGGACGCCGCCGGAACAGGCGGAACGTCATCTTGCCCGCCTTGGGCTGATCGAACGTCTGGCGTTCATGTTCATTGAGACGCCCGCCAACCCGACGAACGACCTGGTTGACATTGCGGCATATGCTGGGCTGGCAAAACGGTTGAGCGGCACGCGCCGCATTCTGGTGGCGGTGGACAACACGTTTCTGGGACCGCTCTGGCAGCAACCGCTCAGACACGGCGCCGACCTGGTGCTCTATTCAGCCACTAAATACATCGGCGGGCACAGCGATGTCATCGCGGGGGTCTGCCTGGGAAGCCGCGAATTGCTGGATCAGGTCAAGATTTTGCGCACGATCTTCGGCACGATGGCGGGACCGCACACCGGCTGGTTGCTGCTGCGCAGCCTGGAAACGCTCAAATTGCGCATGACCGCCCAGATGAAAACCGCGCGTCACGTTGCCGCATTCCTGGATGCGCACCCAAAGGTGGCGCGCGTGCACTACCTGGGCAACCTGACCGAAGACGACCCGCAATACGAGGTGTTTCAGCGTCAGTGCAGCGCGCCAGGGGGCATGATTTCCTTCGAGGTCGTCGGCGGCGAGGCCGAGGCGTTTCGTCTGCTGAATGCGTTGCAACTGATCCACCTGGCAGTCAGCCTGGGAGGCACTGAATCGCTTGCCGAACACCCCGCAACCATGACCCATGCAGACGTCGATCCCGAAGAACGGATAGAACTGGGGATTACCCCGGCGATGATCCGGCTCTCAATTGGTGTCGAACATCCCGAAGATTTGATCGCCGATCTGGCGCAGGCGCTGGAGGTGGTTTAGAAACACAACGAATTCGTTACGAAGTGGTAGTACAATCGGTACAATAGTGTCAATCGGCCAAATCTTCCGATTGGCGCAGAGACCCCGGGGTCAGGATGTTCGTTGCTCTGCGCAACGTGCATTTTGACCCCGAATGCGTTGCAGGGAGTCGCTGACCATGTGGTTGTTGCCCGTCTTTACCTCGTTGCTCCTGACCGCAGCGCTCATTGAAACAGCGGTCGCGCTGTATGCCTGGCGCCAGCGGATGACGGCCGGCGCCACGCAACTGGTCATGCTCATGGCGGCAGCCGTGGTCTGGACGCTGGCATATGGGTTGATGTTGGTCAGCACGTTGCTTCCGACCAAACTGCTCTGGCTTGGCGTCGCCCACCTCGGCATTGCATTCCTTCCGGTGCTGTATCTGCGCTTTGTCATCGCCTACACCAGGTACGCGATGTGGCTGTGGCGTTGGCGCGGCGCGCCGTGGTACGTTATCCCGATTGCAACGGTTGCGCTGAACTGGACAAACAGTGCGCACGGTCTGTACTATGCGCACGCTGCGCTGGTTCAGCAAGGTTCGTTCGTCCTGTTGAACGTCATCCCTGGTCCGTGGTTGTGGGTGTTCGTAGTGTACAGCTACGCATTGATTGTCCTGGGTATGGTGATATTCTGGCGCGCCGCGCGCCGGTCGTCGTCGCTCTATCGCCATCGTGCAGCAGTTATTGCCTTGAGCGCACTTGCGCCATGGATTGCGAACCTGTTGCAACTCTTTGAGTTGCATCCCTTTATGCCGCTCGACCTGACCCCAATAGCGCTGGCATTCTCTGGTCTGGCAATCCTCTGGAGCATGTTTCGCTACCGGCTCTTTACGCTGGCGCCGATTGCGCGCGAGTATGTGGTCGAGGTGATGAGTGATGCGGTAATTGTGCTCAATAATCGTAACCGGATTATTGACATGAATCCGGCGGCGCAGCGCCTGTTCGCGCCCGATGGCAGGTCGCTCTTTGGGCATCCGGTCGAGGTGGTGCTGGCGGACTGTCCTGCGCTGGTTCAGGCGTGTCGCGAGCCGGGCGAGCAGGTGCTGGAAAGTCAGTGGCAGCACCAGTTCTTCGAGGTCAAGATCAGTCCGCTCGTCAGCCAGGAAGGCCGGATCAACGGGCGACTCCTGATTTGGCGCAATATTACGCAGCGCAAGCGCAAACAGGCATTGCTCCACAACCGGCTCCGTTTCATTAAGTTGATCCAGCAGGCGGCCAACGATTTTGTGCGCTGTGAGGTAGCGCAGATCGATGCGCAGATCACCGGCGTGCTCGAACAGGTCGTCCGATTCACCGGTATCGAGCGCAGTTACATCTTCCTGATAACGCCCGCCGGTGATCAGGCGATCAGAACCCACGAGTGGGCGCATCCTGATGTCATGTCGCAAGGGAGAAGACGCAATCGGATTGATCTTCGGGATTTTGCGCCGGTGATTGAACCGATGCGGCGCGGCGAGGTCGTTGTGGCACAGCGTCAGGATGTGCCGGAGTCCCCTGAATATGAGGTGATGCGGCAGCAGATGGTTCGGCTTGGCATCCAAACGGCTGTTGGCATCCCGTTGTTCGTTGGCGCACAGTTCATTGGGTGGATCGGCTTTGATGTGGTGACCCGCGAATACCGTCCGTCCGATGCGGTGATTGAGGCGTTTCAACTGACTGGTCAGTTGATCGCCAGCGCCATTCATCGCCAGCGCACCGAAGCAGCGCTCCATCAGCGTGAACAGCTCTTCCGTTCGTTGTTCAACAATATGTTCGAGGGTGCTGCGCTTCATCGTCTGATCTATGATGACAGCGGCAGAGCGATCAATTATGAAATCTTCGATGTCAACCAGCAGTATGAACGGATCCTTGGTCTTCATCGCGAAGAGGTGATCAATTGCCTGGCAACCGATGTCTATGGCACGCCTGAGCCGCCGTATCTGGCAGAGATCAGCGCAGTCGTCGCCACCGGTCAGCCGGCGCAGTTTGAAGTCTTTTTCGAGCCGATGCGAAAGCATTTCTTCATTTCGGTATCGCCGCTGGGACCGGATCAGTTTGCCACCATTTTCTTCGACATCACTGCGCGCAAGCAAGAAGAAGTCGAACGCGAACGGCTCCAGACGCAACTGATGCATGCGCAGCGCCTGGAAGCGATTGGACGACTGGCAGGCGGCGTCGCGCACGATTTCAACAATATCCTGACCGTGATCGGCGGCAGCGCCGATCTGGTGCTGGCAACATTGCCGCCGGACTCGCCGGCATACCCGGATCTTCAGGCGATCCGCCAGAGCGCTATGCGAGCGTCCGGGCTGGTACGTCAGTTACTCACCTTCGCGCGGCGTCAACCGGGTTCCCCTCAAATCATCGATGCCAACGCGGTGATAGATGAGATGATTCCCCTGATTATGCGCCTGATCGGTGAAGACATCCGCCTGACCTGGTCGCCAGCGCCGGATCCCTGTCTGATCCATATTGATCCGCACCAGTTTGAGCAGGTCGTGATGAATCTGATCGTCAATGCGCGTGATGCAATGTCGGAAGGGGGCGCGCTCACGCTGGCTACGTCGCTGATGGAGACGATGGGAGATGTTGCGGAGTCGATGCACTATGTGTGCATTGTCGTTCAAGATACCGGCATCGGCATTCCGGATGAGATCAAAGCGCATATTTTCGAGCCGTACTTTACCACAAAAGCGCATGGAAAGGGCGCCGGTCTGGGTCTGGCGACGTGCCTGGGCGTTGTGCAGCAATACGGTGGGCTTATTCGCTTTGAGAGCGAAGTGGGACAGGGAACGCGCTTTGAGGTCTGCCTGCCGTATGCCGCCGGCGAGTCGCCGCATTGCCAGGAATCCGAGGCGGATACGCAACCGGAGCGCGGGTTAGAAACGATCCTAGTGGTCGAGGACGAACCGGCGGTTCGGCGCCTGGCAGTGCGCATCCTGCGCGATGATGGGTATACCGTCATCGAGGCGAGCAATGGGCATGAAGCGCAGCATGTGGTCGAGACGCTTTCTGAGCACGCGCTTCATCTGCTGCTCACCGATCTGGTGATGCCGGGGATGAGCGGTGTCGAACTGGCGTCCTGGGTTCAGTTCCGCTATCCTGGTGTGCGCGTGCTCTTTATGTCTGGCTATGCCCGTCAGGTATCAGTCCCCTACGACAATCCAGTCGTCGCTTTTCTGCAAAAGCCGTTCAATCGTCATACCTTGCTGAGTCAGGTGCGTCGTCTGCTCGACGCGGTCGCAGTGGATGCGTCCGGATGAAACCCGCCTCTGTCGCGGACGCCGTGCCCTGCGCGCGCGGGCGCGCTAGCATATGCGCAATGCAGCAAAATGACGCAACCCGCCGTGCCCTGCGCGCGCGGGCGCGCCCTGAGAACTGATACTCATGTGCGGTCATTCGTACCATGCTGCCGGGGCGCGCAGCGGGATACTGGGGTGTTGCGGGCTAAAGCCCTCGCTGAGCAAGTGCAAGCCCCGTTGGGGCTGCTGACGCCAGGGTGGAGTCATGCGTCCACGACTGCCGACGCGCGTTGTGGATCGTTACGCCGTGCGAACCGGGCGCTCGAACATCTTGTCTGACTGACCGCACGTTAGTATGAGAACTGAGAACCGACCACTGTGCCCTGTGCGCGTGGGCGCGCCTCGAGGTCTGCGCGCCGAGGGCAGGAACATTCCCACCGTGCCCTGTGCGCGTGGGCGCGCTGCGGGAAACCTACGACCGACCAGGAGCGCATCCCGCCGTGCCCTGTGCGCGTGGGCGCGCCTCCGGCGCGAAAATGCTCCCCTTCGCGCATGCCTCGTGCCCGGTCCACTGTGCCCCAGGCGCGCCAACCGCGCGCCCCTACATGCCGTCGCCCACTTTGCGTCCGCCACGTTCAACGTCTGCGCCTGTAACCTTCAATCCCCATCGCATCTGTTGGACATATCGTGTCAGCAACGAATCACGCGAACGTCAGCCCGCTTGTATCGGATGGCGTCTGATGCTCGGCTATAATAGTCGCGGTCGGCTGCTCGTGTCGCTGAACATGGCAGCAAGCGCCTATCCGAGCACCATGCGCCTGCCGTCATTGCCAGGAGTGCAAGTGAAAGCGGGGTCTTCTGCTCAGCGGAGAGATTGCTTCGCGTGCGATGATGCTGGTCTCTTTGGGTCTTCGGACAGGCTCGAAGCAGGCTTCTGATCAGCGGAGAGATTATTTCGCCGCGCTCACGATGACGCCCGCCCATTGGTGATTCGGACAGGTTTGCAGACCGGGTATCGATAGCGCAATGGAGTTTCATTCAGGACCAAAGGAGTAACGCAGTGAAGATTCCCTTTTTGTATCGGCGTCAGCTTACGCTCATTCTGCTGCTGGGCGTATTGACGCCGCTGTTCGCCGCATGCGGCGGTGCGCCTCAATCGTCGGGAACGGCGCCGCCGACGGCGGCGATCAATGCGCCGACCGCGCCGTCCGTCGTCTCGCCGGCCAATCCGGCGGCGCCATCGCCAACCGCAATCGCAAATGATCCGACAGTTGCGCCTACCGTTCCGGCGCCAACTGAAACGCCGGTCGAGTTGACGTTCCCGCTGACGTTGCCACAGACCGAACATGGGGTGGTGACGCACCTGTACTACACCGACCGCGAACGGGTGCTGACGCTGACGGAAATTGCAGGGTATACCTGGGTCCGGCAGCAGATTCAGTGGAAGGATATCGAAGGACCGGAACCGGGTGATTACAAATGGGGGGAACTCGACAACATCGTCAACGATGTCGCAGCGCGGAATCTCAATCTGCTGATCAGCGTCGTCAAAGCGCCCTCGTTCTACAATCCGACCAATGGTCTGCCGCGTGACCCGGTGACAATGGGCAATTTTGTTGAAGCGATGGTTCGGCGGTATGGCACGAAGATCAAGGCAATCGAAATCTGGAACGAACAGAACCTGGCGGTCGAGAACGGCGGACGGGTGACGGTCGAGGATGCCGGGCACTATGTTGAAATCCTGGTGGAATGCTACAAGCGGATCAAGGCAGTCGAGCCGCGCATTTTCGTACTGGCAGGCGCGCCGTCGTCGAGCGGCGTCGATGAGCCATCGCTTGCGGTTTCCGATGAGCGCTACTACCGCGCGATGTACGAGTACAAGGGAGGGTTGATCAAGGACTACTTCGACGCGCAGGCGGTCCATCCCGGCGGCGCTGCCAACCCGCCCGACACCCTCTGGCCCGAAAAGCCAAGTTATATCGAGGGGTGCAATCCTGCGCCGGATCGTTGCTGGAATGACCATCCGACGCACTACTTCCGCCATGTTGAGAATGTGCGCAAGTTCATGGTGGAAGAAGGGGTCGGCGATCATCAGATCTGGATCACCGAGTTTGGCTGGGCGACGCCAAACAACACGCCGGGGTATGAATTCGGCAACTATGTGTCGCTTGAGCAGCAGCGCGACTATATCATCAGCGCGATGCGGCGGATCGATGAGTTGTATCGCACCCCGGACGGCAAACCGTGGGTTGGGGTCACCTTTTTGTGGAACATGAACTTCGCGGTTCTCTGGGGCGCACAGGGGAATCCGAACCACGAGCAGGCGTCGTTTGGCATTCTGAACCCGGATTGGAGTCCACGTCCGTCATTCCTGGCGATCCAGAGTTATCTGGCAGAACGCAAGCGGCGGTTGGGAGGAGGTTAGGGGTTATAGGGATTAGGGGTTAGGGATTGGATCCTTAACCCCTAACTCAACACATCACGCACAATCTGTTCGAGGCGGTCGAGGGGGAAAGGTTTCGGCAGGTAATAATCGACGCGCTGCTCGCGGGCGCGTTTTTCCAGTTCGGGGGTCGCGTATGCCGTGATCAGGACGACGCGCGTATCAGGGGACGTCTCTTTGATGGCTGCGGTCAGTTGCAAACCGTTCATCCCCGGCATATTGTAGTCGGTAATGACCAGCGGCACCGGACGTAGCGCAATCTGTGCCAGGGCTTCTGCACCGCCGGTCACGGTGACGATATCGTAGCCGCCGGTGAGATCGCGCATAAGGCGATGGAGAATGATGAGAATGTCGGGTTCATCCTCCACCAGAACAATCGCCGGATTTCGTATCGGATAATCTGGCATAGTGCGATCTCCGTCGCTGTCTTCAGAGGGCGACTATCTGCTGCTATACGCCGGATATGCTCTGGAGACGCCTGTGGTTTCGTATATGGATGATGAGTTGAATTACTGGCGCCACGTTTGCAAGGCACGACGCATATCTCGACCACTTATTCATCCTTATCATAATACCGCTATTGTATCACAGGGCGTGAAGTCGGGCAACAGACCCTTACCCATAGTATCCGTATTCACCATCGAAACGCGCCCCATTGAGCACCACGCCAATGATGTTGGCTTTGACCTTTTCCAGGATTTCGCGCGCCCGCCGCGCCCGCTCGCGCCGTGTTCGCCCTGCCTCGATTACCAGCAGCACGCCGTCGACGCGTGTTGCCAGCACGGCTGCATCGGTCACGGCAATAACAGGAGGCGTGTCGAAGAGCACCATATCCGCCATGCTGCGCAAGCGCTGAATCACCGCTTCCATGCGCCGCGAACCAAGAATGTCGGCGGGGCGCGGCGGCAGCGGACCGCTCGCCAGCAGGCTCAGCCCTGGCACGCCTGTCTCTTGCAGCGGCGGCGGTGCATCGTCCTGCGCCAGGATCATATTCGTCAGTCCGACATCGTTCGACAAGCCGAACAGGGTATGCAATGATGGCCGACGCAGGTCGCAGTCCACCAGAATGACGCGCTGCTCCGCCTGTGCGATGGTCACCGCCAGATTCGCCAGCGTTGTGGACTTCCCCTCATCGGGTGCGGTGCTCGTCGCCAGCAGGGTATGCAGCGGCTTGTCGAGGCTGGAGAACTGAATATTGGTGCGTAACGTCCGGTAGGCTTCCGCTGCTGCTGATCGTGGATCGCGCAGGGCAATAAGCGGAGAATCAACGTATCCGTTCGTCTGACTCATCTCCCTTGTGTTCTTTTCATTCACCGTTTTGTCTCATTCACCGTTTTGTCGCCAGCGCGATGCTGCGAGTATCGCTGCCGGTCGCAGGGATGGCTCCCAGCGTCGCCAGTTGCACATGGCGTTCGACATCGTTCGGCGTTTTGATGGTGTCGTCGAGGGCTTCGAGTACGAATGCCAGCAGGATGCCCAGCACCAGCCCAAGCACCGCCCCGGCGAGCATGTTGACACGGGTCTGCGGACGATGCAGCACCGGCGGTGTTGCCGGTTCGAGTACGGTCATGCTAATCCGGTCGGTTCCTTCGAGGAAGTTGTTGCGCGCGCTGACCAGCGCCACCATGTTGTTGCCAATGGCGTCTGCCAGCCGCTGTGCTGTTGCCGGATCAGGATAATCGACCTGCACGATCATTTTGCGCTCGTCGGGGCGCGGCTGAATGGCGACACGCCTCAGTAACCACTCTGGCGTCCGGTCGAGTTGCAGTTCGTCGCTGATCTTCTGCAACTGCGGTCGCGCCAGCGCCATCTCGCGGAAACTGCTCATGCTGTTCTGCAGCACAATCGACAGCCCATTGTCGATCCGGTTCGGCACGACCAGGTAACTCGCCTCTGAGCGATACACGCGCTCCTGGAGACGGCTGAATATCAGGGCGCTGGCAACCGCAACAATTGCTGTCAGGCCGATGATCCACCAGCGGCGACGCAGCACAGCCAGGTAATCCGTAAGTTGCATGTTATCCTCCTTCGCGCAATGGCAGGGCGCGCGACGTTTCCCAATAGTGCATTCCAAGCGCCAGTAATGCGCCTGCCAGCAAGCCGGCAAGCCCACGGAGCATTGCCGTCATGAGTGCTGTGGTCCAACCATTCGTTCGTGTTGCCGGACCGGGCGGTTCGAGCACAACCACGTTGACCAGCGGATATTCCGGTGTTGCTGCCGGATCGCCCCACAACGCCAGCCCGCGTTGTTGAACCAGTTCGACGGCAATGGTTATCAGCGCTTCGGAAAGCGCCGGATCATCGGTTTCCGCCCAAATCTGCACGACTCGCCGCTGATTCGACGCACCAAGCGACGCACGCACCTGATCGGGCGGAAGCGATATGCCGGCGCGCGCCAGTGCGCTGCTGACTTCGGCGCTGAACGGTACGCCCTGCACGATTGCAGGAAGATCATACGCGAGAGCGTCTTCGGTGTCAAAACGCCGGTCCTCACTGCGTGTGATCAGCAGGCTGGCGGACGACCGGTAGTGCGGCGGTTCGAATAGCGCCAACCCCAGGCCGATCACGGCGGCGATGATGGCCGGCGCGATGACCAGCAGCCAGCGGTGATGCAGGATGGTGATGTATGTGGGAATGGTCATTGGAGCCGAGAACCGAGAACCAAGAACCAAGAACTGAGAACTGAGAACGGGTAGTACATGTTCACACTTCTTTCCGGGAGCGAGGGCATCTTGCCCTCAAACAGAGACGACGGCGGCGCGCCCCTACGAGGTGCAACCTTCCGCTTTCCCGCTTTCAATGTGCGCTCCAATGAACGACCGCATCCGTTCCACGAATGTTTCCCGGCCAAACTGTTCGGCGTGACGGCGGATAGTGTGTGCATCGTACCGTTCTGTGAACGTTGCGACGAGCGCATCCATCAGCGCCTCGACCGTCTGCACGCGGAAGAATCGCCCGGTTACCCCCTCAACGACCGTTTCCAGGGCGCCTCCGGCTGCATACGCGATCACCGGTCGTCCGGCGGCCATGGCTTCGAGCGGTGCAATTCCGAAATCTTCTTCACCGGGGAAGATGAAGGCGCGACAACCGGCGAAGAGCGCGTGTCGTTCCGTTTCGCTCACGCGCCCCAGAAACTCGATGGTGGGTCCTGCCATTGCCTGTAACCGCGCGCGATCCCGACCATCGCCAAAGATTTTGAGCGGCAGCATCAGCCGCGTGCATGCCTGAACCGCCAGGTCGAGCCGTTTGTAGGGGATCAGGCGTCCACCTGCCAGAAAATAGGCGCCTGGAGGCGTTTCGCGCCACGGCGGGAGATCGACCGGCGGCGGAATGACGACCGCTTCGCGGCGGTAGTAGCGCCAGATGCGTTGTGCGACGGCGCGCGAGTTGGCGATAAAGGCGTCTACTCGCTGCGTTGCTGCAACATCCCACACCCGCAGCAGTGCGAGCGACGGCGCCAGCGCAGCGCGGCGTGCAGCACCGAACCCTTCACGGGCAAGGTAATCCGACGTGCGCCAGGCGAAGCGCATTGGCGTATGACAGTAGCATATGTGGACGGAGTCTGGTCGCGGGATAATCCCTTTGGCGAAAGCGCTGCTGCTGCTGATCAGCAGGTCGTAGGCGCTCAGGTCGAAACTCTCGAACGCCAGCGGATATAGGAGTACATATGCGCGAAACAGGCGACGCCAGGCAGGGAGGCGCTGCATCCACGACGGACGAATATCCCATGCGTGGTAAACCGAAGGCACGGCATGGGGGTCATAGATGGACGTATAGATCGGCGCTGTGGGAAACAGCCCATGCAGCGCCTCGAGCACCCGCTCAGCGCCGCCGTACTGGTTGAGATAGTCGTGGATGATCGCAACGCGCATCATCGAACGTCTGGCAATTCACGCCTCGCGGCATCGCTCGCCGTTGGGTGAAGCGCACAATAGTCGGGCATCGTCAGGTCCAGTATTTCCGACTCATTATACCTGGTAATGACCGCTCCTTGTGGGTGGCGGTCATGTGCATCCAGGAGATGAGGTACAATGCATGCAGATGAACTCGTTGAACTGGCGCCGCACCATATGACCGACTCTGATCACGAAACGAGTCAGATGTTTGCCCTGGCAAGCATGGGGCATGTTGCGTATCATCTGTGGGCGGAACAGGCGCGTCAGGAGCGCCGTTTCAACCTTGCACGTCTGTTCGATGCGTTGAGCGCCGCACGTCTGGCGCGCGCCGGGCGTGCGTTTCGCCGTCTGGGTTGGGTGCGCTCGACGGCTGAGAATGTCGCCAGTGCGTTTTCGGGTGCAGTCATTGGCGACATCAGGGCTGATCGAATCACCGGCGTAACGCCGTTTGCGCGGGAATTGCTTGCACGAGCGCAGCGCGCCATTGGCGAGGGGCGAGACCTCCATGCTGGCGAACTTGGTGATCTGTTCGTCTGCACGACATGCGGCGAGATCTGCGAAGGCAAACTCGAAGGGGCCTGCCGACGCTGCGGCACAGTTCCTGAAGCGCACAAGGCGTTTCGCGCCATCGAAGCCATGGGAACGCTCGGACCGCACGCGATCATGGCGTTTTTGGAGCAGACAGAGGATGCGCTGCGCACGCTTGTGGCGGGCCTCGACGACGATCTGCTTTCGCGTCGCCTGAACGACGCCAGACCATCATTGAAGGAGTTGATCGGTCATCTCACCGATATGGACGCGGTCTTTCGTCAGCGCGCCTGGTTGCTCCTCGAAACCAACCAACCGACGTTTCCGCCCGCACACCCGCCAACAATCGAATCTGCCGCAGTGTACCGCGATCAGCCGGTTGATGCGTTACTCGACGCCTACCATACGACGCGCACACAGACGTTGAATCTGTTGCGTGGGTTGACCAGCGCCGCCTGGCATCGTGAAGGGCGCCACGAGGTGTATGGCGTCGTCAATCTCCTGCATCAGGCGAACTGGCTCATTTCGCTCGAGCGAGCGTATCTGGTCGAAATGGCGCAGATCCGTCATGATCTGATTGCTGCCGATCATCGCTATGGTGAGGCAAACGTTGCCAATATCGTTGTGACCGGTTCAAACGAAGGTGAATAACAGCACCGTTACGTGGCGCATGAAATCTGCCGACCAACCGTATGACATTGATGAAATCGCGCCGGGGCGGTTCATGGTGCGCGATCCGCGCGCCAATACATTGCTGAAGCGCGAGGGCGACCTGGAGGGGCGCTGGTTCACGCTCCGCTCCTGGCGACGTGAGGGGTTGCTGGCGCGGCTGCGTGAGCGCGGCTTTCGAGTGCGCACCCTTGAAGACCGTATTCGCGCACTGCCTCCGCTGCCGCCACGGCAGCCGTGGGGAAGCGCTTCCTGGCATCCGCTGCCCGATGGCGAGCGATGGAGTGTCTTTGATGCTCAGCGCCTGGACTGGGTTGCTGCGCCGGTCGAAACGCGCAACGGCCTCGATGGATGCGTCGTGCATCAGGGACAGGTCATCCGGCGGCGGCGGGGGCGTGGTGTGCCGCGCTATGCGCAGGTTGCCGCAGGCGCGACGCTGCGCGCGATCAATGAGACCGAAGCGCTGCTTTGCGGGTATGCGCAGGCAATGACGCCAACCCTGGCGGCGCGACGCGATGGGGATCGCATTCTGCTTCCGGCGCAGCCGCTGCCGTTGCCGCATCGTCGTCTCCTGTATGGGCTGGCAGTCGATACCGTTGACCATCGCCCGGTGATCACGCCAGATGCCTGGCCGCTGGCGCAGGCGATCTATGAGCGGCTGGGCGTTCGGTTGGTGGTGGACGTAGGGTGAAGGTGACGTTCTTCCGTCAAGACCCTTGAGGTCAAGCCGCGTATGAGCCAGAGGCGGACATCATTTCGCCGATGACGTTCCCACGCAGAGATGGGATCTCGGTAGAGACCTCAAGGGTCGGGCGGTTTCACCTCATTTCAGATCGTCGTTCCAACACGCGACGGGTGACTTCGTGCGCCGCCGCCTCGGTTCCGGCGCGCCACTGCGCATCATACGTCGATCGTACAATCAGGTCGCGCACATCCTCAATCGAGTCGCTGATGATCAGCAGATCGACGTCAGCGGCTGCGATTTTGCGCGCAGGCAGCACCGTTTCGCGCAGCCAGGTCAGCAGGCCGCCCCAGTAGGCGCTGCCGAACAGGATGATCGGAAAATTGCGCACCTTTCCGGTCTGCACCAGGGTCAGCGCCTCGAACAGTTCATCGAGCGTCCCGAAGCCGCCGGGAAAAATAACGAACGCTTGCGCGTACTTGACGAGCATCATCTTTCGCACAAAAAAGTAGCGAAACGTCACCGATGTATCGACATACGGATTGAGGTGCTGCTCAAAGGGGAGTTCGATGTTGAGACCGACCGAGCGCGCCCCGGCTTCGCGTGCACCGCGGTTCCCCGCCTCCATGATGCCAGGTCCGCCGCCGGTAATGATGGTAAATCCCGCTTCGCCAAGTGTTCGCGCCACATCAACCGCTGTCTGATACAGCGGGTCATCAGCGCCGACTCGCGCTGAACCGAAAATGGTGACGGCCGGACCGACATCCGCCAGCGCTTCGAAGCCATCGACGAACTCCCCCATAATGCGCAGCACGCGCCAGGTGTCAGAGCTGAGAAAATCGGTATTGGCGCGCGGGCGCGCCAGCAATCGCTCGTCTTCGGTTGGGCGCCGGTTGCGCCGTGTGCGCCCTCTGGTTGCATTGTCCATGGGTTGTGCTCCTGTAAACGTGGTCGTAGATGACACCTTTGTAATGTTTTGGTAATACACCGCCGTATACTGAACCTCGATACGGCGATTATCTCTTGAGAGAGACCGTAGTTGGACAGCGTAAGGAGAATCTAATGGAGATCCTGGTCGCTGACGATGATCTGGCGAGCGTCAAACTCACGTCCTTTCTGCTCGAAGATGCCGGATACAGAGTCATTAAAGCCTACGACGCAACTGGCGTGTTGCAGGCGATCGAACAACGCTCACCCGATCTGGTGTTGCTCGATGTAGGTATGCCGAAGATGAGCGGCTTCGACATCTGCCGCCAGATCCGCCGGATGTCGGACGTACCGATTATTTTCGTCACCGGCAGCGGACAATTGCAGGATCGCGTGACCGGTTTGCAGATCGGCGGTGACGATTATCTGGTGAAACCGTTCGAACCGGCCGAGTTGCTGGCGCGCGTCGAAGCGGTGCTACGGCGGCGCAACAGCGATATGGTCAACCCGGTGACGCGCATTTCGCAGGGACCACTGACGCTCGACCCGATCGAGCATACCGTACTCTTCGAAGATGGTCGCAGCGTTGTGCTTACTCCGATTGAATTTCGCCTGCTCTACTACCTGATGCAGAACTCAGGGCGTGTATTGAGTCCCAGCCAGATTCTCAGCAAGGTATGGGGATACGACTATGAAGGCGAAAGCAATCTGGTCGCCGTCTATGTTCGCCGGTTACGCGCCAAGATTGAGCCCGACAGCGAATCGCCGCGTCATATTATCACCGTGCGTAATCTGGGGTATAAGTTTGTCGCCTGATCGTAACATTTCGTTCTTGTGATGAAAAGCGCGTGGGAACCATGCCACACCCATACGAACTTGCACAGACCTATGCGCCGCGTCCTGATTTTGCAGAACGCATTGCCGCCATCGCTCCAACGACGGGTGAATTCTGTCGGCTCACCGGTTTGCCGTATGCCACCTATATGCGGGTTCTGCGGGTAGGACGCACCAGCAAGCGAACGGCGCTGCGGATTGCCAGAATATATGCACTGGCAAATGACCAGGTTACCATCCGGGAAGCGCTCGATTTGCTGTTTGTACCGCTTCCAAGGGTGGTGATGGAGCCAATCCCCGGCACCAACCGTTTCCGGCGTCGTGCTGACGATTCCTCCAGTGCACAATCGGCGGTTGGTGGTCGCACCGGTACGTGACGGATTTCGGGGGCGCCTGGTTGCTGCCAATCCGTTGAGGGATGTCGGGGCACGTCTCAGACCTGCCCCGACGAACGTTGCCGGGCCATTCGGAGGGGTCGGAATGGTCAAAAGCCCACGTCTCCAGTGTGCACCGTGTGGAGAACGCCAGCATCGTCACGTAGCAACAAGGCGCCGTCTGGTGCGACATCTTCTGCGATGCCGCACAATTCGCCGCCGGGCAACATGACCGTTACCGGTTCACCTATGCGCGCCAGGCGCGCGCGCCAGTCGGTAAAGAGCAGTCCGCGCTCACCTGATTGAAGCTGCGCGTAGCGTTCATCGAACGTTGCTAATAATGCTTCGAGCAGGGCGGAACGGGAGATGCGCTGACCTGCCGCCGCACTGATGCACGTCGCTGTCTGGTGCAGGTTGCGCCCGTTGACCGTGCTGGCCGGCGCCTGATTGACATTCACCCCAATTCCGACGACAGCCCACTCGATCATGTCACTGGCAACACTCACCTCTGTCAAAATACCGGCACTTTTGCGCCATTCACCATCGACAAACAACACGAGGTCATTAGGCCACTTGAGGTGTGCGCGCACGGAAGCAATCTGCTCGACCGCCTCGCACAGCGCAACACCGGCCATCATCGTGAGCGAGAACGCCTCGGCGGGCGGCAGCCAGGTTGGGCGCAACAGGATCGACAGCAGCAACGCATCGCCATATGCCGACACCCAGTTTCGTCCGAGGCGGCCACGCCCTGCTGACTGTTCTTCCGTCAGCACGACCAGTCCTTCGGGGTAGCCGTTGCGCGCACGCTCCCTGGCGATGTCGTTCGTTGACGTCACCCGTTCATAGCGCATAAACATGGCGCCGATTACACGCGTGTCGAGCTGGCGTCGGAGTACAGTCAGATCGAGATCTTCAGGAAGTGGACTCATTATTGTTCCCTCAACAACGTGTCTTTCAGTATATCATGCCCCAGGATTGACGCTATCGCAATTCTTGACCGTCGCTCTTGCCTTATGCTATACTCTGACATTGTACTGTATCGTTGCAATTGTTTGACAAATGCTGGCTGCCTCCCTTTGCGCAGACAGCGGTTTCTAGCATAGAGGAGAGGACCTATGTCCCAGCAGCTACGCCTGGTGATTGCGGATGATGAGTCGATCATTCGTATGCACTTGAAGGAGACGCTGGTCGGTTTGGGGTATCTGGTGGTTGGCGAGGCGGGCGATGGCGTTAGCGTCATCAATCTGGCGCGCGAATTACGCCCTGATCTGGTGATCATGGACATCCGAATGCCCAAACTCGACGGCATTCAGGCTGCCAAAGTACTGACCGAAGAGAAGATTGCTCCGGTACTGTTGCTGACCGCCTATTCGGATCGGGAACTGGTTGATCGCGCACGCGAGGCGGGCGTCGTCAACTATGTGGTCAAGCCGTTTCACGAAGGTGAACTGCTTCCCGCAATCGAGATCGCGCTGGCGCGGTACAACGAGTTCCGCGAGATGGACAAACAGATCAACGATCTGAAAGAAACACTGGAGACGCGCAAGCTGGTCGAGCGCGCCAAGGGCGTGCTGATGGATACGCAGGGTCTCAAGGAGCATGAGGCGTTCCGCAAGATCCAGCAACTCTCCATGAATACGCGCAAGTCGATGCGCGAAATTGCGCAGGCTATTCTGCTGACGGCGCAGATCGAGAAGTAATGCGGTATTCGTGTCTGAGTCTGTTACGAGTTCGGGACCTGATGTTTCTCCGCCATCGGGCGCATCTCAGGCGGTGCGTCTGCTGCGGGCGGCGTTGCCCCACGCAATCACTGCGCTTGTTGCTGTTGTGCTGACATTGGGTATTCAGCGCTTCCTTCCGTCGGTCACCCACGATGCAGTTCAGCCGGCGGTACAGGGGACATCAATCATCCCGGCGCCTTCACCGCTGCCAACCGCTGATACGTTGCCTACTGCCGGCGCTGTGCCTTCGCCGCAGCCAACCGAAGCGCCGCTTGCCGCTGCGCTGACTCGCCAGGAGGTGATCGATCTGCGCGCTCAGGATGATCGCTTGTGGGCGGCGATGTATCTGATGCGCGCGCTCAATCATCTGGCAGACGCCGAAGCGTCGTTGCGCGTGAACGATTTTGCCCGCGTCGAGCAGATTCTAACCGCCATCGATGATGCCCTTGCGCAGGCGTATACGCGCGCTGCCGATGCTGACCGCGATCCGATTGCACAGATCCGCCGCGATATCGGCAGTATCCGCGAAGACCTCTACCTGCGACCAGAGGGGATGGACGCGCGCATGGCGCGAGTGCGTCAGGCGATCATGACCCTGATCGAAGTGCGGCGGTGACACCATTTGAATGTTGAGTAGGGGCGGGTCTGAGACCCGCCCGCGCGCCGGTAGACGGGACACGTCGGGGACCCGCGCGCGCATCGGTGGCGCGCCACGCGCCCGCCAGGACGCCAATGGAGGGGCGGGTCTGAGACCCGCCCGCGCGCGCGCCAAGACGCCAATGGAGGGGCGGGTCTCAGACCAGCCCCCAGGTCCTTGACCCGCCCAGGCGCCGGTGGCGCGCAAGTTTACAGGCAGGAAGGCGAAGCAAGGCGAGGGGCATGCAGCGAGAGGAGTTGATGGTAGGAAGGCGAAAAGTGAAAGGTTGTCTCAACCCCTAACCCTTAAAGGCGGCACATGGCACAACGCAGCATTCTGATTACCGGCGGCGCAGGGTTCATTGGCTCGCACCTGGCGGACGCATTGATTGCGCGCGGCGACCGGGTGGCGATTATCGATGATCTCTCCACCGGCGCAGTGGCGAATATTCGTCACCTCAAAGGACATCCGAACTTCAGTTATACGCTCGATACCATCGCTAACGAAGCCGTTCTGGCGGAACTGATCGACGAGAGTGATGCGGTTGTGCATCTGGCGGCGGCAGTCGGGGTGCAACTGATCGTGCAAAGCCCGGTGCGCACGATTGAGACCAATGTGAACGGCACCGAACTGGTGCTGCGCTGGGCGGCGAAGAAGGGCAAGACGGTTCTGCTTGCCAGCACTTCTGAAGTGTACGGCAAAAGCGAGCGCACGCCGTTCCGCGAAGATGATGACCTGGTGCTCGGTCCTTCGACGATGGGGCGCTGGAGTTACGCCTGTTCAAAACTGCTCGATGAGTTCCTGGCGCTGGCGTACTACAAAGAGCGCGACCTCCCGGTGATTATCGCGCGCCTGTTCAATACCGTCGGTCCACGGCAGACAGGGCGCTACGGCATGGTGCTGCCACGTTTTGTGCGCGCCGCGCTGCGCGATGTGCCGCTGCGCGTCTACGGCGACGGTCAGCAGACCCGTTGCTTTTGCTATGTTGGCGACACGGTGCGCGCTCTGATTGCCCTGCTTGACCATCCCGACGCTATCGGCACGATCTTCAACGTCGGCAACCCACAGGAAGTGAGCATCCTCGAACTGGCGCAGCGCGTGGTGCACCTGGCGCACAGTTCCTCGCCGATTGTGCTGGTGCCTTATGAGCACGCCTATGAAGCCGGGTTCGAGGATATGCGACGTCGTGTGCCGGACATTTCACGTCTCACGGCGCTGACCGGCTTCCGTCCGACCCTCGATCTTGATGACATCATCCGCACTGTCATTGAGTATGAACAGGCGCACGGAACGTAACCACGAGGCGCCCTTCGATTGCATCGCTCGCTTTCGGGCATGAGGACGCCGGTAACAGGCAAGGCGTCGCCTCGCCCCATCGCCCCTTCTCCCCGCTTCGTCATGCTCAGCGCATCGCTTGTGAGAGAAGGGGGTTGGAGAGATGAGGGGAAAACGGGTATCGTGACACTGCCAAACGTACCGCTTGCAATGACACCGGTTGCGCCGATTGCGCAAGCAAGCCCCTGTGAGGCTCACGTTCTCATACTAATGCGCGGTCATTCGTACAATACTGCCGGGGCGCTGCGGGCTGAAGCCCTCGCTGAGGATATGGAAGCCCTGGTGGGGCTGCTGATGCCAGGGCGCAACAGTGTTCACAACACGACTGCCGGTGCGCGTTGTGAATCATTATGCCTTGCGAACCGGGCGCGCGAACATCTTGTCTGACTGACCGCAAGGTGGTATCAGTACAGGTTTTCGTCCGACGCTTACTTGGTGTGATATACTGAGATGCTGATGACCAACGCCATCCAAACCGGTCCTGCGGCAGGCGGCGAAAGTTTCAGAGTGTGCCCAACGCGCTGAACGTCGCGCTCGACGATGAGCAGAACGCGCTTGTCAGGATGTGGCTGCTCGTGAAGCAGAACGCGCCTGGCAGGAAGTCGAAGCGCGCCTGCGTGCGCTGGAAGATGAACTGCGCCGTCTGCGCGGCGAGGAAGAGAGACCATGAATGCAGTGCTACCCGTCGAGGCGCTGGCGTCCTGGTGCAAAACACAAGGCATCGTGCTCTGTGTGTTGTTTGGCTCAAGGGCGCGAAGAAGCGCGCGACCTGACAGCGACTACGATCTGGCGCTCAAGCCCGTGCATCCGCCGGCGCCGCTCGACCGCGTTGCCTGGCAGGTCGAACTCGAGGACCTGCTGAGCGCACACGTCAGCCTGGTGCTGCTGACCCCCGCCACTGACCCGGTGCTGGGGTGGGAGATCGCACGAGACGGGCAACTGCTCTACGAACGTGATCGTGGGTTGTGGATGCAGGAACGGGCGCGTCTCTGGCATCTGTACAATGACGCGCTTCCATTCCGCCGCGCTCTTGCCGAGTCGCTGCGGCGCTACGCTGATGAGGTGTTGCGTGGCTCGTGACGTCTTGCTGCGCAAACTGGCATACCTGCGGCAGTTGCTCCGTGATCTGGCGCCATTTGAACAGATGAGCCGCGCCGGGATCGAAGCGCACCACTATACCATCGAGCGTATTCTGGAATTGTTGGTCGGTGCAGCGGCGGACTTGCTGTTTCATATTCTCGCTGAGCGCGGGCGGGCGCCGACCTCGTACAGGGAAGCCTTTCGTCTGGCGGCGCAGGAGGGATTGCTGCCGGATGATCTGGCGGCGCGTTTGCAGCAGGCGGCTGGTATGCGCAATGTTCTGGTGCATTTCTACGAAATGATCGACTATGACATTCTGCAGGCCAGTATTGCGCCAACACTGCGTGACTTCGCCCTGTTCGTCGCTCTGGCGGAGAAGTGGGACACATCGGAGTAGTGTGGGCGAACGGCGTCGATCAAGGGGCGAGAACGGTTGAAGGTGGGAATGGGCACGTTATGCGTTGAACGTAGCAAGACTGCGCGTGGCAGGCTGAAATGCCCCTGATCGTTGAGGTCTACGCTGTGGATCGTTCTGTTCGCCCTGCTGCGACGTTGCACGACCTCAAGGGTCCTGACAGAAGGTTGCAGGTTGACAGTGGGAAGGATTGACGCAACACACGACCATGCAATTCACCATTCACAAAACTCCATTGCCCGGCGCAGTGATCATCGAGCCGGTCTGTTTTCGTGATGAGCGCGGCTTTTTTCTGGAGTCGTGGAACTACCGCGATTTTGCTGCGCACGGCATCGAGGTCAGTTTCGTGCAGGACAATCACTCGCGCTCGGTGAAGAATGTGCTGCGCGGTTTCCACTATCAGGATATGACCGCGCCGATGGTTAAACTGGTGCGTTGCACGTTGGGAAGCGTTCTCGATGTGATTGTCGATCTGCGGGTTGGATCGCCCACGTTTGGGGGCTGGCATGCCGTAGAATTGACAGCGGACAACATGTTGCAGTTACTGGTTCCAATCGGATTCGGCCACGCATTTCTCACGCTCTCCGATGTGGCGGAGATTCAGTACAAGTGCAGCACATACTATGCCCCATCCGCCGAAGGAGTCATCGCCTGGAACGATCCTGACATCGGCGTTCCCTGGCCCGTGACCGATCCAATCCTCTCGCAGCGTGACCGGAAGGGAATGCGGCTGGCAGAGTATCTCGCCCGACCTGTATTCAGGTTCGAGGACGTGGAACGTTGACGGTGGCGCCTGGTGGAAAGGGAAGTCAGGCGAGAGGCGAGAGGTGAGAGGTGAGAGGTGAGAGGTGAGAGGCGAGAGGTGAGAGGCGAGAGGTGAGAGGTGAGAGGTGAGAGGCGAGAGGCGAGAGGCGAGAGGTGAGAGGTGAGAGGTGAGAGGTGAGAGGCGAGAGCGTTGATGGCGGGCAGGGAAGGAAGGTGAACGCATAACTTCTTGCCGGCGCACAAAGCAACAATGAGGCGAATAGTGGGCAGGGGAAGGAAAAGGTAAACCCCTAACCCTTTTACAAGGAGTCTCCATGGCAGCTCTGGTTTCCGCTCGTTCTGAAAGCATTGTCACATTACTCAACCCGGTGATCCTGGCGCGCAAGTTGTGGCGTCACCGCGACCTGATTGTGCAACTGACGCGGCGCGAAATTGAAGGGCGGTATCGCGGCGCCTACCTGGGCATCCTGTGGTCACTGGCGCACCCGCTGTTGATGCTAACGGTCTACACCCTGGTGTTCGGCGTTATCTTTCAGAGTCGCTGGCCACAGGCGCGCACCGATAGCCTGGCGGACTTTGCGCTGATCCTGTTCGCCGGGTTGTCGGCGTACTCCTGCTTCAGCGAAACCGTCGGTCGCGCTGCCGGCGCGGTTGTGAGCGTGCCGAACTACGTCAAGAAAGTTATCTTTCCGCTTGAAGTGCTGCCGATCAGCATCCTCGGCTCGGCACTTTTCCATATGCTGATCAGCATCAGCGTGCTACTTGTGGTGCATCTGGCGATCGGCGGCGGCATGCCGTGGACAGTTATCCTGCTGCCGCTGGTTAGTCTGCCGCTGATATTCCTCAGCCTGGGGCTGGCATGGTTCGTTGCCAGCCTGGGAGTCTACATTCGCGATGTGGGGCAGGCTATCGGAATTGTATTGCAGGTGATGTTCTTTCTGACGCCTATTTTCTATTCGATTGAGATCATTCCGGAGCCGTTTCGCACGCTGGTGTTGTTCAACCCCATGGCGCCGGTGACCGAGAATTTCCGCCGGGTGCTTCTGTGGGGGCAGTTGCCCAGTTTCCCCGGCACGCTGTGGTGGATACTGGGGACCGGCGCGGTGATGATGCTGGGGCACGCCTGGTTTATGAAGACGCGCAAAGGGTTCGCGGATGTGTTGTGAGCGGAGCGGCGGACGTTGGCTGAGCCTGTCGAAGCCAGCGTCCGCCGCGAGGTGGAAGCCGCGCTGGGGCTGCTGATGCCAGTGCGCAGTCGTGCGTCCACGACACGATTGTCGGTGCGCGTTGACCGTTGCGCCTTGCGAACCAAACCCTCGAACATCTTGTCTGACTGACCATTATTTAGAGCCTATCCCGATAATCGCTGACTGAGGTGCGACCGGGTAGGCGAAGGCAATGCCTTCGCCTACCCAACGATCTTTTTCGGATAGGCTCTTAGTATAAGAAATGCTGCACTTATGAGGGTGGCGTCGCGCCTCGATACCTCTCGCGCCTGAAAAGGGTTGCCACCTGGCCGTGCATGTCTGGCTCCCACCGCGCGCAAAACACCGGAGCGGCGCATTGCGCTGCTCCGGTTGCCACAGACCGCGATCGTCTGCTAGGACGTTGCGCCCACCTCCAGCTCAGCAAACCGGCGACGATGCGGTTGGAGCGGTTCCCAGACCTCACCGTGATCGTCGACTGCGCACAGGGTTTCACCATATGCGCCGGATTCGACCAGTTTCTGCGCAACCATGAGCGCCAGCAGCGCATCCTCCGGGCGCACCGGCGCCGGACCGCCACAGCGCACTGCGGCGGCAAAGGCTTCGAGCTCGGCGCGCAGCGGCTCCTTCTTGTTGACCTTAAAGCGGATCACACGCCCCTCGGTGACGCCCATGAGCGCCGCCTGCGGCCATTCCGCGCCGTAGGGCGCCAGATCATTCTCATAGAGCGTCAGGTCCTGCGTGATATAGTTGGCAACGAACATCCCCCGCTCGCCGATGACCGACAGTTCGCGCACTTTGTTGGGTGAGAGCCAGTTGATGTCAAGCATGCCGATTACGTCATTTTCGAAGCGCAGCACTGCCGAGAGCAGGTCTTCGTGCGCGGTATGGAGGCGCCGCCCGATCTCGGCATGCAGTTTGACGACGATCGAGTCGGTCAGGTAGTGCATAATGTCAAGATCGTGCGTCGCCAGGTCAACGACGACGCCGACATCTTTGATGCGGCTGGGGAATGGACCGATGCGGCGTGAGGCGATCTGATAGACGCGCCCCAGTGCGCCGTGATCGAGCTGCCCCTTCAGGGCAATGATCGCCGGGTTGAACCGTTCGATATGACCAACTGTGAGCAGCACACCGGTCTCGTGCGCCAGTGAGATCAGTTCCGCACCCTGTGCAACGGTGGCAGCGATCGGCTTTTCGACCAGCGTTGCAACTCCGGCGCGCAGCGTGTCGCGGACGACCGCATAATGATGCTCGGTCGGCACGACGACGGAAACCAGGTCGAGCTGCTCTCGTTCGAGCAGTTCACGATAGTCGGTGTAGCCACGCACCCGAAATCGCTGCACCAGTCGTGTGACCGTCTTCGGATCGATATCGGCGACCGCGACCAGTTCGACATCGTCCATTTCGGAATAGACGCGCGCGTGGTTGAGACCCATGATGCCCGCGCCGATCAGCGCTGCACGGAGGATTTTCGCCATAGTGTCACTCCTTGCTCAGTAGGCTCCGCGACCGGTCAGCATCGCCGGTATGGTCTGGAACAGAATCTGCAGATCGAGCCAGATGGTATGGTTACGGATATAGTGCATATCCAGGCGCACCCGCTCTTCGTAGGAGAGATCGCTTCGACCGCTCACCTGCCACAGACCGGTCAGTCCGGGTTTGACGGTTGAGAGGTTATGCTGCCACTTACCGAATTTCTCCAGTTCCTGGCGCGTGATCATGCGTGGTCCGATCAGGCTCATCTCCCCCCGCAGCACATTGACCAGCTGCGGCAGTTCGTCGAGGCTGTACTTGCGCAGAAAAGCGCCAATCCTGGTCACACGCGGATCGTCCTTCAACTTGCCATGTTCTTCGAGTTCACGCTTTTGCTCAGGCGTCAGCAAGCGATCGCCATCGATGTGCATGGTGCGCAGTTTGAAGGCATCGAACTCGCGGCGACCCTGGCCGACCACCCGCCGTCGGTAGATGATCGGACCGGGTGAGTCACGCTTGATGAGATAGGCGACCACGAGGAAGAAGGGGATCAAAGCCGTCAGCGCCATGGCAGCCAGGGCATAATCGAGCACAGTTTTGGCAATCAAATGGATGCCGGTGATCCGCGTTTTGTTCAGCACCAGCAGCGGTACAAACCCTTCTTCCCGAACCCGTACGCTGGTCGTCAGAAGTTCGAACAGGCCCGATGCAAGACGCACCTCCACATCCTGAAAGGTGTCGAGGGTGCTGTAGAGCGAGAGCAACTGCTCACGCATCATCGCCGTATTGGCGACAATGACAGTATCGATATCGTGCTGTTGGATCTGGAAAGCAAAGGAGGTGGACGAGCTCAACACCGGAACGCCAGGAATCGGTTCGCTGCCAATCGGCAGATAGTCGTCGATAAAACCAACAATCTGCATGCCATTGGTCTTGGCTGATCGCAGTTGTTCGACGATTGCAATCCCTTCAGGATTGGCGCCAACGATCAGCGTGCGATTGATGAACCGCCCCGCCTGACGCTGCGCATAGACAAAACGGCGCACCATAAAGCGACCGGTAATGCCGAAGACAACCAGTAATCCCCAGGAGAGAAGCAGGAACCCGCGCGCGACGACAAACTCAGGAACCAGGAAGCTGACGATGATCACCAGCAAGACGCCGTTGGTGACAGCATTGAACATGCGGGCATACTCGGCAGTCCCGCCCAGCAGATTGACCGGGTGGTACAGACCATATGCCGCAAACAAACCAAGGTATACCGGCGTCATCGCCAGCACAACCATCGCATAGAATTCAGGATTGACCCATCCCTCACGGAAAATCGGCAGATCGCTCCAGAAGCGCACTGCGTAGGCGACCGCGAAGCTGATGAGCACCGTCAGCGTGTCGTTGACAACTAACGCGCCTGTCAGCAACCAGCGATCGGCGCGCCGGACAGCGCCACGTGGACTGGCATACGTCGCAACTTCTTTATAGACAGCCATCGGCACTTCTCCCTGGTTCAACGAGTTGCTCCATGGTTCATCAGGCGATAACCGCCTGCTGTGGTTCTTCCAGCGACTGCACCGCCTGCTCGATGACCTCCGCCGCTCGCGTCGCATGCGCGACCGCTGCTTCACCATTCGTCAGTTGCGGATAAATCTGGCTGCTGTTCACCAGATACAGCCCGGCAATGTCTGTGGTAAACGGCGGAATATCGTCGGTGCGCCCGATGGGATGAAGCGGCTCAACATAGCGTTCCCGACCGATTCGTACCGCAGCAATGTCATCGGATCCCAGGTCGGGGAACATCTGCCGCAGATACACCAGGAATGATCGTTGCAGCGCTTCGTCGTTCATCTGGGCGAACAGATTGTCGGGCGCCACGTATTTCGGCAGATAGACCAGGTGATACCCGTTGGTGAACTGCCGGTCGATCAGATTGGTCGTTTCGATCACGCCAGTGAACGGAATGTGTTCGTCGGTGATGTTCAGCGTGTAGTAGGGCGAGAGCGACCGACGCAGCACCAGGAGCATACAGACAATGCCCAGGTAGTCTTCCAGCAGGCTCCAGCGGGCATTGACGCTGGCGGCTTCAGGCGGAAGTAATCGGCGCGCAATCGGCGTCTGCAACGTGAGTACTGCGCCATCGCTATCGATATCTCCGTCACTCAGGCGCAGGCCGCATACCCGACCATCATTCACACGCACCTGCTGTACTGCCGCGCCGGTCGTAATCTGTCCGCCGCGCGCTGTGATCGCCTTCGCCAATGCATCGATCACCATTGCGTATCCGCCTGGCAGAAAACACATCTTCTCCACAGCGCCGCCCTTTTCGCGGGTATCGGTCGTGCGCACCAGACGCGACCAGATGTACGTTGCCGGCACGTTGTCGAACCCGCCATCGAATTTGGCGCGTAGCAACGGCTTCCAGATGTGCTCCACCGTTCCGCGCCCGCCAAGTTTCGTGAGCCATTCGACCACTGGAATCTGTTCTAGTGCGCGCCAGTCTTTCACCCGACGCGCCTGTAAAATGGTCACTCCCAGACGGAACCGATCAATTGGCGAGAGCGGCGGGAAACGCAGAAAGTCGAGCGGGGTGGACATCGAGTAGAGTTTGCTGTTGTGGTAGAACCCCATCGATGTCACTGTCATACGTAGCTCGCTACGCAGCCCCAGTTCATCGAACAGGCGCATCAGCGTGCGGTCGCTGCTCAGAATGGCATGGTAGTAACGGTCAACTTCCAGACCATCGAGTTCATCGAAACGGGTGCGGCCCATCAACCCGCCCAGTTCACGGCTCCGTTCCCAGATTCGCACGCCAACGCCGCGTTTGATCAGGTCGTAGCCGAGCGCAAGACC
Source organism: uncultured Roseiflexus sp. (assembly GCA_937935075.1). Classification (GTDB taxonomy): domain Bacteria; phylum Chloroflexota; class Chloroflexia; order Chloroflexales; family Roseiflexaceae; genus Roseiflexus. The sequence goes on from CALGYB010000204.1 coordinate 27,413, forward strand.
CAGAATGCCGCCGCCTACGATGTCTATTACGGGCATAGTGCTGATACTCCTGTGACTATGGGTCGCCCCTGTTGTGGCTGTACTGTACCAGCCCGCTTTGAAATCAGAATGAACCGCTCTACGCTGCGTATAAATGTTAGTTAAGGTGACGGTCATCGCTGGGGGATGGGGCGCGTGCGAGGAGGGCGGCGCCGCGCGTGATCAGCGCCTTTCAGCGGTGGCAGGGCGCAGGTGACGGTCATCGCTGGGGGATGGGGCGCGTGCGAGGAGGGCGGCGCCGCGCGTGAATCAGCGCCTTTCAGCGGTGGCAGGGCGCAGGTGACGGTCATCGCTGGGGGATGGGGTGCGGGCCAGGAGGGCGGCGCCGCGCGTGAATCAGCACCTTTCAGCGGTGGCAGGGCGGAGATGACCGTCACCTGAGACAGGAG
>CALGYB010000205.1 GCA_937935075.1 uncultured Roseiflexus sp.
GGGGCGCTGGCTGAAGTTCCAGATGTCCTGGCTGGTGGGGATGGTCGGGTCGTTCGGGTCGGTCAGCGGCAGGAAGAAGGCCGCCGTCCACAGGTCGTAGAGGGCGCGGATCTCGGCGGCGTCGAGGCGCAGGCGCTCGTAGGCGGCCTGTTTTTCGCGCAGCGCCCGCGGACTGGTGTCGGGCATGGCGTCGAGGCGCTGTGCCGCCTGCGCCGCTGCATCGAGCCGGTGGCTCGCGCCGAAGTCGAGCGGCAGCATCGTCTGCCCCCGTTCGCGCGCCTTGCGCTCGAGTGCGTTGCGTTTGCGAAACACGGCAGCGGCGGCTTTGTCGTCGCCGGCGATGGGCCGGTAGGCGTCGTCGGGAATGCCCTGCTCTATCAGGTTCCACGTCGCGCCGATCAAACTGTTGCCGCAGCGGATATGGTGGTCGAGGAAGGTGAGGGGCTTGCCGGGTTCGAGGGCCTCCAGCCACAGGTTCACCTTGCACAGTTCGACCGCCATCGGGTTGAGGTCCACGCCGTAGATGCAGCGCCCGATCACCTGGCGCAGGGCGGCGCGCAGCGCCTCCGGGGCCGGCTCGTCGTCGCCGGTGCGCAAGGCTGCCAGCCGCCGTGCCACTCGATGCGCGGCAGCGATCAGGAAGTGGCCGCTGCCGCAGGCCGGGTCAACGATTTTCAAGTCGAGGATTGCCTGTTCCGGGTCGTGTTGTTGTGCTGCCGTCTCGAGTACCGGGTCGAGGGCCGAGTCGAGCAGGCAGGCAATCAGGCTGGTTGGGGTATAGTAGCTGCCGCTGGTCTTGCGCTCGCTGCCGCCGACGGTTTCGAGGGCGAAGTTGGGGGTGTCGAGGTTCAGCACAGGGCGCAGTTCCAGCAGCGACTCGTAGACGCTGCCGAGTTCCTCGGAACCGAGGTTCTTGTAGTCCACCATGCGGCGTCCGTGGCGATCCTGCACGAACGTCAGGGCGCGGATGGCGTCGAGCAGGTCGTGGTTTGCCAGTTCAGCCGCTTCGAGGTCGGGCAGGGCGGCGCCGGAGAAGAGGAAACCGCCCAGGGCGGGCAAGCCCAGCCCTGGCGCGCCCTCGTCGCTGCCGAGCAGGGTCATGACCAGCCGCACGCGCCGGTAGAGGTCGGCGTGGCGCGTGCCAACGCGCCGCTCCGCCAGGCGGCGCAAGTTCCCCAGGGCGTAGTAGCGGGTGTAGCGTTCGCGCGCTTCGGCGTCGGCCCGCGGGTCGAGCAGCAGGTCGCGCTCCTCGGCGACGAACAGGAACAGCAGGCGGTAGACCAGGCGCAACACCTGGCGGTAGTAGTCTTGCGCGCTCAGCGCGCCTGAACGGAGCCGCTCGCGCAGCGCGCTATTGGCGGGGTGCGCCAGAAAGCCGCGACCAAGCGCCGTGATCGCCGCCTCGACGCCGTCGCGCAATTGATCGAGCGCCCGCACACCCTGTTCCTGAGCCGCGCGCGACCAGCGTTCGAGCCAGCAGTGTTCGGGGCGCTCGGCCTCCACCCGCGACTGGTGGCAGACGAGCCAGAGGAGCGCAAAGTCGGCGTAGACCTGCCCCTCGAACATGGTCTCCAGGTCGAACTCGACATACGCCTGGCGGGTCAGCCGGACATTGTCGCGCAGCACCCGCAGCCGCAGCCCGTTCGAGACAAAGCCCCACAGATGACCATCGGCGGCATTCAGCGCCTCCTGCACCAGGCTGTGGGGGCTGCCCCTGGCCGCCCCGGCGACGCCAGGGGTGCGTCGGTCGAGGTCCACGCCGCAGCCGACCAGGTGGATCGGCGTGCGCCCCCAGGCATGTGAGATGGCGTACTGTTTGCCATTCAGGTCGATGGCTTTCGCCGGCTGCAACCGGCCATACCCCAGTTCCTGAAAGAGCGGCAGCAGCCAGCGTTCACGGGTCAGCCCGGTGGCGGGGTCGTTGGGCGGCAGTTTTGCGGCGGCGCTGCGAAAACCGGACCAGAGGCCGAGCAGGCGGATCCAGGCGCGGTTGATCGCCTCATTGATCCGCTCGCCGTTGAGCAGGTGGTAGGCGGCGGGCGTCAGCCCGTCCAGTGCCGGATCGCCGTCGGCAATGCGCCGCAGCAGGTCTGCCGGCAGGATCGCGCCTTCGCTGCGGACGGTGATGAAACTGTTGCGGGAGCGAGTGGTCATGGTTGTGGATATGTTACACTACTTCTCACCGCGAGGGCGCGGGGCAACCTATCGCCCGCGCCTTCAGGCGCCGGGCGTCGCACCCCTGAGCTGCGGCTTCAGCCGGCGCATGGAGGTCCGAATGAATTCGGACCTCCATGCGGCATCGCAGCCCTGGCCCGCGCCTTCAGCCGCCGGGCGGTCTGCGGCGGGGCGCGTTATCCTGGCAGGAACAGATACACCCCCAGCACATCAGGCGGCGTCTGCGCTTCGACGCGGTAGTTGACGCCGCGGGCGCGGGCGGCGGCGCGCACCCGGCGATGCGCTTCGAGCACCCGCTGCCCCCGCTCGCGCGCCGCTTCGTTCAGGCGCGGCCAGAGCGGGTCGAAGTTGTCGAGCGTCAGGCGCAGAAAGTGCATTGCCTGATCGGGACCAATGTTGGCGTCGGCGCGCGCGTCGAGCAGGGCTTCGGCTGCTGCCGCGTCGAGCCACTCGGCGCGGTCGGGCGCTCCGGCGAAAGCCAGCAGCGCGCACTCCTCCGCCAGCAGCGGGGTTTCGCGCTCGCCGCGCCGGGTGATGATGTGATGGCGGAAACGCAGCAGCAGCAGCGTCGTGCGCTTCGCCACTGCGCGCGTGCGGATGACCCCGCAGCGCCGCGCTACGCTGTCGCTCAAGGGATCAAGGGCGCTATCCAGCACATACGTGGCCAGTCCTTCGACGAATGGGTGGGTGCGGTTGAGATACACTTCGTTATCGCCAACCGGCAGATCGAAGCGCGCCGTGATCGAAGTTACCACGCCGCAGGCTTCCCTGAGCGCCCGTGGCGCTTCGGTCATGTCGATCCGCAGCGCGCCATTGCCGGCAGACACCGCAGCCCCGTGCGCCTGCGCCGCCAGACGCACGAAGGCGGCCAGATCGACGCCGGAGCCGATCGCCGTGCGCACGTCCGCCAGTTCGCGGGCTACCTCTTCGACGTTGATGCCCTCCTGGGCGAACATCGTGCGCGAACGCTTCTCGCGGTCGGCGCCCATGTCCCAGGCGCGGAACAGCGACTCCCGTTGCGGCGCCAGCACGTCCTCGAAGCCGGGCAGCATCTGCTGTGCGCTACTCTTCGCACCGCTCCCCCCGCGCAGCAGCAACCCCTCGAAGATCGCCTCGACAACGCTCTCGGAGTTGACCGGCGCCGGCACCGACACCCCCAGCGAGTTGCGGATCGCACGGTGTTTGCGGATCAGCACGTCGAGCACAATCCCGTCGATCTGATTATCGACGCCATAGTAGGTGATCACCTTCACCTTCGGACTCGGCTGCCCGTAGCGATCCACCCGTCCCTCGCGCTGCTCGTGGCGGGTCGGGTTCCACGAGAGATCGTAGTGCAGCACGGCGTTGAAGTGGTGCTGGAGATTGATCCCCTCGCTCAGGCAGTCGGTGGCGACGAGCACGCGCCTGGCATGCCCGGCAAGCGCCAGCACACGATCCTCGCGCTCATCGTGGGGCAGCAGACCGGTGACCGCCTCGACTACTACATCGTTCGGCAGATGCTCGCGCAGCGCCGCCGCGACATACTCCGCAGTCTGGATGAAGCGACAGAAGACGATTGGCTGGCAGCCATCGGCGATCAACGCGCGCACCAGGCTGATCGCTGTGTGGAGTTTCGCATCGCCGGCGCCGCGCAGCGCCTCGGCGTCGCGCGCCAGGTCGAGCAAGCGCCGTCGGTGACCGCGCTCATCATCGCCGGACTGCTCGCCGCTGTCGCTGCCGGGAACCACATCAATTCCTTCGCTGCTCTCCTCCTCGATCTGATCGAGCACCGTCCGTCGCCCAATGCTATCCGCCTCCTCGGCAGTCGTCGTATCAGCAACGGCGGCGCGGGCGCGCAGGGTCGCCGCCGCCGCCGCCGGGCTTGAAGCCAGGGCGCGGAGCAACGCCAGCGCCGACCACCAGCGCACCCGCTGGCGGTGCCGGTTACCATCAACCGGGTCGGCGACCGTCTCGCGGGCGTAGCGCAGCGCGCGCTCGAACAGTCGCCGGTATCCCTCGCTCAGTTTGTAGTGCGCCTCGGTGTCTTCACGCTCCGGGAAGGGGGTCTCCGCCTGCAAATAGTGGCGAATATCGCCGCGCCGCCGCTGGACGAAGTGGGCTGCCAGGCGGCGGCGCTGCGGCTCGTGCTGCGGTCCGCTCAGGTCGTCAGGCAGGTCGGCGAACGCAGGGTCGAGCAACGTGAGCAGGGAGCGGAACGCCGTCTCATCGCCGCTGTGCGGCGTGGCGGTCACCAGGATGAGGTGGCGCTGCCGGTCTGCCGCCAACCCGGACACGAGCGCGTGGCGCTGATGCTGGCTGCTGCGCCGTTCGGCGCTGGCAGCGCAGGTATGCGCCTCATCGACGATCACCAGTTCCGGGCAGGTGCGTAGAAACTCATCGCGCCGGCGTTCCGACTTGATGAAATCGAGCGAGACGATCACGTGGTCGTAGACCTCGAAGAGCGACTGGCCCAGGGCGCAGCGCCGTTCGAGGCGGGCGGCTGTGCCCGGCAGCACGAGTTCCGCCGCAATATGAAACTTATCGCGCAGTTCAGCCTGCCACTGCTCCGCCAGGTGGGGCGGGCAGAGCACTGCCAGGCGGGTCGCCTCGCCGCGGTCCAGCAGTTCGCGCGCAATCAGGCCCGCCTCGATTGTCTTGCCAATGCCGACATCATCGGCGATCAGCAGCCGCACCGGGTCGAGTTTGAGCGCCATCAGCAACGGGACAAGCTGATAGGGGCGCGGTTCGACAGCAATGCGCGCGAACGAGCGGAACGGACCGGCGCTCGAGCGAAAGCCGAGCCGCACTGCATCGCGCAGCAAGCGGCAGGAGCGGGCGTCGCCGTGGCGTGCCGGATCGGGCAGCGCAAAGCGCGCCGGTTCGACCGGCTCCAGCGGCAGATAGACCCCGGTGATCTCGTCGTCTGTGCCGCCAAGGGGGCGCAGCACCAGCAGATCGTCGGTCGATTCGGGCAGCACCACCCACTCGCGCCCGCGAGCGCGCACTAGAGCGCCGACAGCGAAGGTGTTTCGGGTTGTCATATGCTCATATTGATACTAACTTGCAGTCAGTCAGACAACATGGTCGCGCGTTCGGTTCACAAGGCGTAACAATCTATAACGCCCTGGTGTCAGCAGCCCTGACGGGGCTTGCACGTGCGGTGAGCGCCGTCGAACCGCGTGCGGTAAGCGCCGTCGAACCGAGACCTCAGCGAGAGCGTTCGCCCGCAGCGGCAAGGCGTCTCACTGCGCGCCCCGGCAGGATGGTGCGAATGACCGCGCATGAGGATTACCTTCCCATAAATGCATATGGATATGTGTATGCTGCTTCTGACGTCATGGGAGAGTTTTGTGTGCCCATCATGCTATGATGCTAGCACAACACATCTCACGTCCGCCTGTCCTGCTTACCCCGCAACTCATTGACATACTGTTGCGCACCAACTCTCTGCCGTTGGGTGGGCGAAGGCACTGCCTTCGCCCACCCAACTGAGCGATCCACACGTGAATGCGGATTGGTTCGCATAGAAGAAGTATCAGTAGGGTAGGCGAAGGCGACGCCTTCATCCGCCCAGCGTATTGCTCCAGCTCCCAGCAGCCCCGGTTCCAAAAATATACGGGAAGCGCGCCAATATCGCATCCCAATCGTCGGTGTGACCGAAGCGAATGACGGTATAGCCATCATCCTCCAGGCATGCCTGCCGTGCAGCGTCGCGCGCAGCCCGCTCAGGATAGGCATGGTGCGGACCATCGATGTACACCGCTGTCCGCTCTTCCAGATAGACGAAATCGGGGCGCGTCCCGCAGGCTTCGATCAGGTACTGGGCATGCGAAGGCAGGCGCAAGCCGCGTTCATCGAGCAGGCGCAGCCATTGTCGCTCAAGTTCCGATCCCGCCTGACGCAACAGCGCCTCGCAGTGCTCAGCGCGGCTCCGCGCCACCGGCGATGCCGCCAGCGTGGACTGCGCCAGCGCCAGCAGGATGTCGCGGATTGAATGGCGGTCGAGCAGGGGGTGGTCGCGCTGATTCGTATAGGTCATCAGACAGTCATAGCACGCCGCTTCGCAATCCTCGCGCGAACGGGGCGCACGGCGTTCGTCCCTGCCGGTCTCCGGGTCGAAATGGCAGATGCGCAGCGCCTCACGAGCAACACGCGCCAGCGCGCGTTGCTCGTCGAGCAGGCGGCTGAGCACCCCTGCCCCGCCCTCCGCCGATTCGTAGAAGAGGATCAGACGGCGGTCGTCGTTGTCCGGGTCTGGCAGCGACTCAACCGCCAGTTCATTGTCTTCGAGCTGGTAGACCGCCTGGATCGCGTGTTTCAGTGCGGCTTCCAGCGATGCCATTGCCCGAACGTCAAGCGGCGTTTCCGGCTCGAACAGCAGGCAGTTGCGGTAATCTTCGACATACGGGATGACGCGCTGCGTCCGCGCCGAAAGCGGATCATCATCGTCGTCCAGTTGATCGTTCCGCGCCCAATAGCCGCGCTCCACATCGAGCACGAAGCCGTACTGTTGCTTATCCTTGCGCCGTCGCCAGCCCAGGTTGATACGCCAGATGGTCGCGGTGTGGCCATAGGTCAGGCGCGCGAGCAGCATCCCTTCGCGCAGCACATTCGCCGTGCGCACCGGGCTGGCGCGCTCACCGGCATCCTCGAAGCGCACGCCGGTGATGATCTCATACCCGATGCGCATGCGCTCCTCTTCATCGGAGTTGATCTTGTCACGACGCTTGGTGGCGACATTCTGCAAGCGGAAGAGGTTGCGCAGCGTCGTTTCGAGCGGCGCGCCGCAGCGCTGGCAGAGGTCGAGACCATCCCCCGCGGTGATTGGATGGAGATAGCCGCAACGTTCACAGCGTTTTGCCCGCCGTGTGAGCGGATCGTCCTCGGTGGTCGGCGGCAGAATCACCCTGTTGATCGTATAACGCGAACCCTCGTGGTACACGATGGCGCGGGGACCAAACTCAGAAATCGCCAGGAAGCGCGGGCGCGAGAGGAACTCATCGCGCTGCTTGGTGCGCCGCGCCGGAATGAACGCCGAGAGCGGCAGGCGCGGGAAATTGTAGCCCGGCAGAAACCCTTCGCTGGCGAAGTAGCGGTAACTGTAGAAGTCCGACTGCGTCAGGTTGTCGATCTCGGTCAGCAGTTTGAGCTGCTCTTCCGCCTCGCGCCGCAGCCGTTCCGCCTGTTTCTTATCCTCCGGGCTGCGCGAAGCGTCGCGGATGATGCGATCCTGGGAACGCGCCTGGACCAGGGCTGCCCGGTAGAGTCCTCGCCAGCGATCACAGGTGCGGTCAAAGGCGTGGGGGGTCTGCTCGATCACCGCATCAATCCAGTCGTCGCGGAACCAGCCGGCTGCCTGCAATTCAGGACGGATCGTTGCCAGCACCTGCTCGACGCGGGCGCGGGCGCGGCGCCGGGCGCCCGCGTCGTTGATCGCAGCCCGGACGTGCTCCAGAAGTTCCAGCGTTGGCTCATCGCCGGAGACATCGAGCAGGTCGCGCAGCGACGAACCGAGGCTCAGTCCCGTTTCCGCCAGCCAGATCGCGTGAATGTGGGCGCGGATGAGGTCCTGATTGCTCAGATCGAGACGCGGCGGAGACACCGCGCCGGCGACCATGCGCTCGGGGCGTTTGAAGAAATACTGGTCGTGCGGGCTGCCGGTCGAGCAGTACGTAAAGACGAGCGCCGGCTGGCCGCTGCGCCCGGCGCGACCGCTGCGTTGTGCATAGTTGGCGGGCGTCGGCGGCGCGTTGCGCATGTTGACGACATTCAATTCGGCGATATCAACACCCAGTTCCATTGTCGGCGAGCAGTAGAGGATCGGCAGATCGCCTTCGCGGAAGCGCGTCTCGCGCTGCTGGCGATCCTGCGGCGGCACCTGGGCGGTGTGCTCACGGGCTTCCATGCCGATCAGCGATACCGCCACCTCCTGGTAGAAACGCACGAAGAACGGATTGGTGCGCCCGCCCTCCTGCGAGAGGTTCGGCGTGCGGATCGGGTCGCGGAAGGGGCGCGTTCCATCGCCGCTCACCCAGCGCAGCGCCGCCGCTGCGAGTTGATACCCCGGCACATCGGTTGCATCACGCGGCGGATGCACGATGGTCACCAGACCTGCCTGTTGCAACGCGGATAGCAGGTTGCGGATGATTGCGTTGGTGTCCTCCAGGCGCAACCGATCCGGGAAATCGGGAAACGTCGTGCGGCGGCGCAGGAACTGGCCAAAGCCCCCACGCGGCGAGAGGAAGAGATGACCGCCGTAGTCGTGCGGTGCGCGGGGGCGCGGGTAGAGAACGGAGGCATGTTCCATGCGCTCATTCTCATCGAGCGCCCATGGCGCCTTGAGACGCTGGCTGCTCTCCTGCCGGATGCGCTCCTGATAGCGCTCATCGAGATAGTTCACCCTGATTGCCAGTTCACGCCGCATGACATCGAGCAGGGTTTGCGCCACCAGCATCCGCGTGGCGACCGTCGCGCTCGTCAGCGCCGGGTGCGCGTTCTGCCAGATGTCTTCCGCCGCGCAGACCTCATCGAGCGACTCGTACTGAATGTCGAGCAGGCCGCACTGCTCCAGGTTGGGTGAGGTAATCCGCCAGCCGCGTTTCAGGTCGCGGTAGATGCGGTAACCGAGCACCTCGCGCAGGGCGCGTTGCGTCTCGCGCAGCGCCTGGAAACGCACCTCCGGGTTTTCGGCGTAGGCTGCCAGCGGCAGATCGAGCGCATCGAACACTCTCTGGGTCAGTTCATCGTGGCGCAGCCCGTCCGGTCCGGCGCTCCGCACCGCTTGCAGCAGCGCCGCCCGCAGCACCGTAATCTCCACAAAGTCGTTGAAGTGGCCCGCCTGAAGCGCCGCGTCCTGCCGATTATCGGTGAAACTCAGCAGTTTCTGCGCGCGCTTCGGCAGCGTAGACGACCGGAGGGCGCGGATGGCGGAGAGGCTCAGGATCGTGGTGGCTGTGCTGCGCCCTTCGGAACTGAGCGAACTGAGTCTGGCGAAATCGGAGGTCGAGCGTGCGCCGCTGTAGGAGACGCCGCAGCACAGGCAGAACAGGAACGGCGAAGGGACATAATGAACCGTCAGGTCGCCGCTGCCAATGACGCCATCCGGCGCGACGCGCAGCGGTTCGGGCAGGTCCTTGCGGCGGTTCGGGCGCACGCGCAACTCCCCGCGATGCTCTTCCAGCCAGTCCTCCGGCAGACGATCCGCCTGTTCCTGCCACTCATCGGGCCAGGGATTGGCGCTGCTCAGGTAGAGATATCCGGCTTGCTCCTGATCGTCGTCGGGGATCTCGCCGTATGGGCGCGGCAGGAACATCTCCCGACCGGACTGCGGATCGCGGATGCGGCGGACGCTGTAGTACTCCTGTCCACATTCCCGGCAGAACGTCAGCGGAAACAGCAACTTCCTGCGATCACCGGGGACAAACTGCTGCCCGTGAAGCGTCAGGCGCCGCTGCGCCTCCGGTTCGAGCGACGCATAGACCGTATCGCCGCGGCTGATAAACTGGTGCAAGCGGAACGCGAACGGCGGGAAGCCGGTCTCCGGGTCGGGTTCACAGGCGTAGCCGCCAAGCAGCCCTGCCTGGATCGCGGCGGCGCACTCCGCTTCCGCAACCCCGGTCAGGGCGGACAACTCGCGGGCCGCCCCCTCTGGCCCCGTGATGCTGCGCGGCTGCGAACGCACCAGGCGAGCGCCGCCCGGATCAGTCGTCACCCCAAACGCGCTCTCAATCCAGCTCGAAAGCGGGTCAGCCACAAAATCGGCATAGATGGCAGGAGGCGGCGCGTGCGGATCACGCAGTCGGTCGCGCAGCGCCGCCAGGAACGCCGGGTCGTCGGTGCGGCGCTCCGGCGTGATCCGGCGCAGCGTCTCGCCGATCACGTGCTCAGGCGCCACCGGCGCGCCAAAAATCTGCGACGCCACAGCCGCCACCTCAGCCTGTTGCCCGGCAAACGTGCCGGCGCCGGCAAGCGTGGCCGATGTCCCGACCACCTGGAGGCGGTCGGCTGCCAGACGGTTGCGCACCCGGCGCACCAGCAGCGCCACATCCGCCCCCTGACGCCCGCGATAGGTATGCAACTCATCGAGCGCCAGGAAACGCAACCCCTGAGCCGCGTCGATCAGTCGGCGCTCCGCGTGGCGCGTCAACATGAGTTCCAGCATGACATAATTCGTGAGAAGAATATCGGGCGGGTTGGTGATGATCGCCTGGCGCGTCTCATCATCCTCCTGCCCTGTGTAGCGGGCGAACGTGACCGGTCCTTGCCCGTCGGGGTAGCC
>CALGYB010000206.1 GCA_937935075.1 uncultured Roseiflexus sp.
CTGGGGAGGGCGGAAAACCTCCCCGACCTTTGAGGTCTGCGCCACCGGTGTCGTGGATTCAAGGATCGTTGCGAGCGGCAAGGGGCTTGTCCTCTGGAGGCGTCTTGCTGCGACCTCGAAGGTCTTGGGGGAAAGGTTGCAGGCAAGGAATACCGTAGGGGCGCCCCCCTGTGGGCGCCCAATGGGTGCACGTAACCGGCAGCGTAGGGCGGGCAGGCACAGGGGCCTGCCCCTACGAGCGCAAACACATGTGTGGAAAATGACCCTGGCAGGCGCCCAAAGCAGAATATCAGTGGCAGGGACAGGCATCTCCTTCTGTGTTCTCTGATCAGATCACTGCGAGACAATCGCAAGACCATCAATGACGCTTTGATACCCGGGTGTCGTCGATGATCAACAAGCGATCAGGGCTGAGCTTCACGATGTATGTCCGGCGGTCGCCAACGCCCGTAACAAGATAATGGTAGCCAATCGCAGGTTGCCCTGCAACCTCCGTCGTTGTGATTGAGTCAGGATCGACCGGATTTTGCGCTGACGCCGATTGTTGCACCAGTGCAAGCCAATCTTCCAGAGAACCGCTGAACTCAACAATCGTGAAACCAACGCCATCCGGCAATTCGACGCTCCCTGGCGGCGCCTGCGTTCTGTCGAAGACAATACGCCCCTGAGCCAGCACGCGCGCGTTGTGAATGGTCTCCGAGCCAAGCATCCGATCTGACCAGAGGTGTCGGGGAGGGATGGGAATGGATAGTCCCTCCCAGATGATCGTTTGGGCGTCTATCGAAGGCGGAGCAGGACTTGCCTGCTCCGAAGTCGGCGCTGCGGTTGGCGTAATGGCAGGCTGAACAATCGTCGTTGTCCGGTCTGTCTCGATGGCTGGCGAAACCGGCAACTGTGGCGCTGGCGGGCTGGCTGTCGTGTCAATGACAGCAGGCGTCATTTGAGCGCTAGCAGTCGGTGAGGGCGCGCTATCAACCCGTACATCCGGCGCCGTTCCGGATCCGCAGGCTGTGAGCAGGATCAGGAGCACAAGAGGAATCGAGCAAAGGGATCTCATCAAGGCTTCTCTAGGATCGCGCGCAATAGTGATATGCCAGCAAGCGATGAGGACCATACCACACGATGGCGCCGGACATCATCGCCTGACGATTACTGCTGAGGCTTCCGGTCAGGTGTCACCTGGTCAGTGTATATCGGCGTGTCGAGGATGGAGACTGATACGACCAGGCACTCCGCCGATGCCTTCTCCTGCTGCTGCTGCAAGCCGCGGGGCAGGTCGTGGAAATACCCAAACGGTGATTGCCAGCAAAGCCATGATCGTTGTAACGATAAATCGTAATGGTTGCACTGTCATCATTGGTGAACACTCCTTCTAGAGCCTGTTATGTACTTTCGAGCATAAAGGTAATGAACCGCTTCAGCCACGTGGACCTTGCCGCCCCCCCTTTCCCCCCTCGCATGCGGGGGGGGCAGGGGGGGGACGTTGATGCCCGTCATAGCCGGCGCGCGCTGCGGGGCGTCTTCGGTCATGAAGGTCAGGGAGGGAGCGCGGCGCGCTGAGCCGGTCGAAGCGACGAAGTCCCGCTCCGCGTCGCTCACATCGCTGGGATAGGGTTGACGTGTCATACTGAAATCATACCACGTGTATCTCTGAAGTGCATAACAGGCTCTGAGACTCGCCGCCTCGTAGCTGATGTGCTCGCGTCGCACTAACACCTGGCGCCGGGCTGCTGCAAGAGTGGCCGAAATGCAAGCAGTATCAGCCCAGACGCGCCGAAGGCGTCCCATCACTATGCTACAATTGTACCAGTGAGCAAGCATCCAGACGAGCACAGCTATGCAGTCAGCCTCGGACCGATCAGCCATCGAAGCCACGCCGATTGTTGTCTTTCACATCGCCGTTGGTCCCTTCGATGGCAACGGACATTGCCCGGTGCAGGCGAGCGTCAACGGACGCGCCGTTGCGTCGGAGCTGCACCTGGCGGAACCGCTGGTCGATCTGGGCTATCAGGCGCTCCACGCGGGTATGCAGCGGATTGCGGACGTGGCGGCTATCGGGCAGGCGCTGGGGCGGGCGCTGTTTACGCCGCCGGTTCGCGCGCTCCTGCTCGACGCTGCGCATTCCGCCGCCGCAGATGGTGCGCGCTTGCAAATGCGCTTGCAGATCAACGCCCCTGAACTTGCGGCGCTTCCGTGGGAATATCTGTCACTCGGTACTACGAATGTCTGGACGCCGGCGCTGCGTGCCGACTATGCGCTGGTGCGGGCTGGGAGGCGCATCCCGCCGCTGCCGCCGCTGCCCCTGCGCGAGCCGCTGCGCGTGCTGGCGGTCGCCTCGCCTGGTAACACACACTGTCTGGATGCGCTCGAACGTGCGCTGGCGCCTGGGATTCGCGCTGGACGGATCGACCTGCGAATGGCGCACGACGCCACTCCTGCAACCCTGCAACGGGCGCTAGCGGAAGACGCACCGCATGTGCTTCACCTGGCAGCGCGCGTCGTCCTGTCACCCGAACAGCGGCTCGAACTCGACCTTGGCGCTATGATCGACGCTGGCGACCTGATCGATCTGCTGGCGCACGCGGCAGACCTGCGGTTGGCGACGCTGACCGGCAGTGACGGGAATGGGCAGATGCTTGACGTTGCCCCCATGCTCTGCGCTGCGTTACTGATCGACGAACGCCTGCCCGCCACGATTGCATTCAGTGCGCCGCTGCCTGCGGGCGAAGCGGCATGCTTTGCGGCGCTCTGTTACGACCAGCTGGCGCTGGGGGCGCCGGTCGCTCTCGCCGTAACGGTCGGGCGCGCGGCGCTGGCGCGGATCGGCGACCATTGGGGTGCGCCGGTGCTGCGGGTTGCGCCTGATACCGACGCGCTGTTCCGCTCCTTGCCGCGCCGCGCCGCGCGCCCGCGCCCGGTGATCAGACCGCTGCCTTTCGTTGCGGCAGCCGCCGTCGGCGCTGTGTTGATCTTTGGCGGGTACCTGTTCCGCACACCAGGACGCACACCGTCTGATGAGACCTTTGCGATTCAGGCTGCGCCGCCGACAGCACGTATCGAAGCGGCGACGACCGCCAGGCGTCCGGCGTTTCTGCCGGTTCGCCTGCCGTTCAGCGAGCCATCGGCAACACCGACGCCATTGCCGCCTCCTTCGCCCATCCCGCTGCCTGCGCCCATCGGGTATACGGTTCATCTCGCGGCTGCCGGCGAAACGCTGGATGGCGTCGCGGCGCGGTTGGGGAGTGATGCAGCGGCGATTGCCGCCCTGAATGCGCTTGACCCCGACGCGCCGCTGCGCCCCGAACGGGCGCTGGCGATTCCGTTGTTCCGCGCCGGAGAACCAGCGTTCGGGCTGACCGAACCGGTGCGCCGCGGCAACCCGGAGGCGCGCAGGGTGGCGTTGACGTTCGATATCGAAATCGACGATACGACGCTCTATGCCATTCTGGAAGCGCTGCGGCAACGGAACGTCAAAGGAACGTTCTTCGTCACAGGGAACTGGGTCAAACGCTTTCCCGATGCAGCGCGCGCAATCGTTGCCGACGGGCACGAGATTGCCAATCACTCGCTGACCCATCCCTACTTCTCCCGGATCGGTCTCGACGGCATGGCGAATGAATTACGTGAGACCGAGCGGATTGTTCAGGAGATCACCGGTCACAGCACACGACCGCATTTTCGTTTCCCGTATGGCGACTACACCGCGCAGGCGGTCGCTGCGGTTGCTGCAGAGGGATTTATCCCGTACCATTGGAGCGCCGATGATCGGGCGATCCCGGCATGGCTTAACCGCGCCGTCGCCGATCCTTCCAGAGCAGCCGGCGCCATTTTGCTGATGCATGGGCGCCCGGCGACGGCGGGGATGTTGCCTGGCATCATTGATCGCCTGCGCGCTGTTGGGCTTGAACCGACGACGCTGAGCGAGACCTTGCGATAGTTCTCATCAGTGAGGCATGACACAATGAAAGATGTTCTTCCTGCAATCGAGCAATGGCGTGCGCGCGGCGAGCGTGTGGCGATTGCCACTGTGGTGAAGACGCTTGGTTCCGCGCCGCGTGGAGTTGGTGCAAAAATGGCGGTTTCGTCGAGCGGCGCTATGGCCGGGTCGGTCAGCGGCGGATGTATCGAGGGTGCGGTCTTCGACGCCTGCCAGGAGGCGATTCGCACCGGCAAGGCGCAGTTGTTGCATTTCGGCATCGCCGATGATGACGCCTGGGATGTCGGGCTGGCATGCGGCGGCATGATCGATGTGTTCGTCGAGCCGCTGGACTGGTGATGCACGGCGCTGCTTTGCTGGCTGCAACACCAGAGACTCGTCGAACGTCTGATAGAGCGATCAACCAGATGTTGCCCAATCACTGCCCGTGTTGACCGTCCAGCGGCTGACGTTGGCTGAGCCTGTCGAAGCCAGCGTCAGCCGCTCCACGTCCTGGATTGTCCAGGTTGTGGTTGATCGCTTTATGAGATGGGTGTTTGGAACTTTCAAGGGCAGGCGAAGGCGCTGCCTTCGTCCACCCCGGCTTCACCTCATGAGGCGGATGTTCAGACACCCTCTGAAATGGGTGGACGCACACCCAAAGAGCATAGCATTAATTTGCAAACCAGGGGCGGAGCGCGTCCTGTCGAACGAATGACACGCTACCGCCCGGCACTATGTGAATGAGAACTATCATGACTCTCCTGTATACCACCCTTAAGTCTTGCCTTGCCGCAGAGCAACCGGCCGCCGTGGCAACGATCGTCGATGGCGCAGGGCAGATCGGCGCCAAGCTGCTGGTGCGCCCCGATGAGGCATTGCTTGGCACTCTCGGCAATCACGCGCTCAATGAGTCGGTCGAGCGCGATGCGCTGGCAATGCTACTGCGCGCGGAAAGCGGCATTCGCACCTATACCGTCGCCGATGGCGAAGTGCAGGTCTTCATCGAAACCTACCCGGCGCCACCGACGATGTTCATCGTCGGCGCGGTGCATATTGCCATTCCGCTGGTGACGTTCGCCAAAACGCTCGGGTTCCGCACGGTGGTCATCGATGCGCGCGGCGCGTTCGCCACTCCTGAGCGGTTCGCGCATGCCGATGAACTGATCCACGCCTGGCCCGATGAGGTGCTGAACGGACGCCTGACCAGCAACAGTTTCGTGGTGTTGTTGACCCACGACCCGAAGCTGGACGATCCGGCGCTCAAGGTGGCGCTTCCCTCGCCGGCGCGCTATGTCGGGGCGCTGGGAAGTCCCAAAACCCATGCCAGACGCCTGGAGCGATTGCGCGCCGATGGCGTGCCGGAGGAGCAACTGGCGCGCCTGCACGCGCCAATCGGTTTGAAGATCGGATCGAATTCCCCGGAGGAGATTGCGGTCAGCATCATTGCCGAAGTTGTAGCCGCTCGCCATGGATTGACCGGAAAGTAGCTCGTTTGCACACCCATGATTGATCTCCGACTGTTGCTGGCAGTCGCCGCCGGTAAATCGGCTGGCGTTGCCAGCCGCCTGTTGCGGCGCGGCGGCGGCACGACGCTCCCCGGCGTCGTCGCTCGACGTATCGATCCGCAGGCGCTGCGGAAACTGGCAGCAACGCTGCCACAGGGGGTCGTGCTGGTTTCTGGCACGAACGGCAAAACCACCACGACCCGCATGATTGCAGCGACGCTGGCGGACGATGGACGGATGCCGCTCCACAATCGCGCCGGCGCCAACCTGATGAGCGGCGTCACGGCGACGGCGCTGACTGGCGCATCGGTACGCGGGCGCGCGCATGCGCCTATCGGTTTGTTCGAAACCGACGAAGCCGCTTTCCCCGGCATCGCAGCAGAAACAGCCCCCCGCCTGATCGTCCTTCACAATCTGTTCCGCGATCAGCTCGACCGCTACGGTGAAGTCGATACGGTGGCGCAGGGGTGGCGAGTGGCGCTCGCACGTCTTTCTACGGCGACAACCGTGTTGCTCAACGCCGACGATCCGGCGGTTGCGGCGCTCGGAGAAGGGTTATCAGCCAGGGTGCGCTATTATGGTCTTAATGATCGACGCCATGCAGCGGGTGCGGCAGCGCAGATCGGCGATGCCCGCTTTTGTCGGCGCTGCGGCGCGCCGTACCGTTATACGGCGCTATTCTACGCGCACGTCGGGCATTACCGGTGCGACGCATGCGGTGCAGCGCGTCCAACGCCGGACTACGCCATAGAACGGCTGGACCTTCGCGGCACAGAGGATGCCATCCTCTATCTGACCTTTCCAGGGGGGGCGATGGAAACGCATCTGCCGCTTCCAGGTCTGTATAATGCGATCAATGCGCTTGCAGCAATCGCTGCGTGCCTGGAACTCGGCGTTCCGGCGCCACGTATTCGCGCCACACTCGAACGTTTCGACGCTGCCTTCGGACGTATCGAGCGGGTCGATGCGGGTGGCCGCCCATTACTGATTGCCCTGATCAAAAACCCCGTCGGCGCGACCGAAACGCTCCGTATGCTGACAGATGCACTGAACGTTGAATGTTCAACCCTCCATCTTCTCATCCTGATCAACGACCGTTATGCCGATGGCATGGATGTTTCGTGGCTGTGGGATGCGGAGTTCGAGCGTCTGGCGGGGCATGTGGCGCACGCGACAGTCGGCGGAACGCGCGCGGCGGATATGGCGGTGCGGCTGAAGTATGCGGGGGTCGAACCGGGGCGCCTGACCGTCGTCGACGATCCGGCAGATGCGCTGGATGTTGCGCTGTCGCGGTTGCCGCCTGGCGCTACGCTCTATGCCCTGCCGACCTATACCGCCATGCTCGACCTGCGCGCCGAACTGGTGCATCGCCGATGGGCGCGACCGTTTTGGGAGGATTAGACTGCATCCAGACCTGATCTTAATACCTTTCGAATAAGCTTACACAAAGGCGCAAAGGCACAAAGACGCCGCACCTGATAGGAAGATCAACCTCAACCTGGACAATCACGCCTGCACCTGTAGAGCGGTTGGCGCTGGTTTCGCCAGATCAACCTGCACTGGCTGAGCCTGTCGAAGCCAACGCCGAATGGATGCTGCTCCGATGACTGACCGCGAGCGGGACGCCCGTGCACCAAGGTGGGACGTTTAGCCCTCATCCCACGGTTAGCCCTCATCCCATGGATTAATGACCGGTATGCCAGCGCCAGCAAAGTCCCTGATGTTGCGCGTGACCAGGACGTATCCTCCGTCACGCGCGATTGCCGCAACCAGCGAGTCGATCGCAGGCAATAACCGTCCATTGCGCTCGAGCGCCGCAGTCAGCGTTCCCCAGGCGAGGGCGACACCGGTTGTGATCGGGACGATCCGTCCCTGGAAGCGCAGCAGGAGATCGTTGTGCAGCCATTCCTGTATCGTCTGTTTTCTCTCCGCATCGGGGAGTTTCTCGACGCCTTTTTGAATCTCGCCAATCGTGATGACGCTCAGGTATACCGTGTCGGGGTCGAGACCGTCGATCCACGAGATGACCTTCGGATCTGGTCGCCGGGAGATCAATTCAGAGATGACGTTGGTATCAAGCAGATACTTCATATGCTTATGTCATCGCGCAAACCGCTCTGATCGCGCTGGAGATCAATATCGACTCCAGCGAGCGGCGACTCTTGAAAGAATTCGGAGAGTTTTCTACGTGTGAGGTGCATACGCCGATATTCGGTATACGACAGAACCACCACTGCCTCAGTTCCGCGTCTGGTGATGATCTGAGGACCATTGCGGAGCGCCTCGTCGACGACCTCGCTCAATCTGTTTTTGGCTTCGTGCAGTTGCCAGATGCGCGACATAGATTTTTCCTGTCTAGCCTATCTAGCCAGATTATATCATACATCAAGGCGCTATAGAGACCGCACGATGTGGTATAGTTTGCGTGCATCTATTCTCTCCGCGAATGAAATCGGTTGCAACGCCGGAGATGCATCGCAGAACCGAAGGAGCGCATGCTATGGTCCCCTATTTCACGCATGTCGGCGGTAGCCATGGTCTCAACATGCTGGATGTCAATCCCTGTACCCTGCTCGATTTCGGTCGCCTGGTCCTTGTCGATGGCGCCAGTTTTTCTGGCGAAACCGGCGGACGCGAGGCGGTGCTCGTTATTTTCGGCGGGCGCTGCACGGTGCAGGTGGCCGGAAAGACGTTCGCCGGGATCGGCGCGCGCCCCAATCCGTTTGCCGGAAAACCGTATGCGGTCTATCTGCCGGCTGGCAGCGTCTACACGATGACAGCGCATGGCACGCTGGATGCCGGTCTCTGTTCGGCGCCGTCGGACCTGGTGACCGATCCGTATGTCATTACGCCCGATATGGTCGTGCGGGTCGATGCGGGCGCCGCCAACTTCAGCCGCACGCTCTACAACATTCTGACGACCAGCAGTCAGCCGGAATTGCCTGCCTCGCGGTTGTTGGTCGGTGAGACGTTTGTGCCCTCGGGTAACTGGAGCACCTACCCGCCGCACAAGCACGAGGTCGATAACCTGCCCCACGAGGCGTACCACGAAGAGATGTACTATTTTCGCGTGAATCCTCCTGAAGGTTTCGGGTTGTGCCGCCATTACAGCCCGGAGCGCGGCTATGACCATACGTACACCATCGCCGACTCGACGATTTTCATGGCGCCTCACGGCTACCATACCACCTGTAGCGCGCCAGGGTATACGAACTACTTTCTCTGGTTCCTCGCCGGCGCCGGGCGTATCCAGGCAGTTGCGTTCGACCCGGCGCTCGCCTGGGTGCAGAAGGCTGTGCCGCTGATCAGGCAGGCGGAGCGAGCATGAAGAGGAATGCACTCGATCAATTCCGTCTCGATGGTCGTGTGGCGCTCGTCACCGGCGGCGACAAAGGATTGGGGCAGGGGATTGCTATCGCGCTTGCACAGGCTGGCGCGGATGTGGCGGTTGTCTCCCGTTCCGGGAATGCCGCTGCGACGCTGGACGCCGTCGCCGCAGCGGGACGGCGTGGCGTGACACTGACCGCTGATCTGAGCAGCACTGCATCGGTTGACCGGATTGTTGCCGAGACCTCCGCGCACCTCGGACGGATCGATATTCTGGTCAACAACGCCGGGATTATTCGTCGCGCGCCAGCAATCGATTACGGATGGAACGACTGGCGCGCCGTGCTCGACGTGAACCTGGATGCGGTCTGGGCGCTGTGCCAGGCGACCGGACGCCTGATGATCGCTCATGGGCGCGGAAAGATCATTAATATCGCGTCCCTGCTCGCCTTCCAGGGCGGCATTCGCGTCCCCGCCTACGCCGCTGCAAAACATGCTGTCGCCGGGTTGACGAAGGCGCTTGCGAATGAATGGGCGTATTTGGGGGTGAATGTGAACGCCATCGCCCCCGGCTACATGGTCACTGACAATACACAGGCGCTACGCGACGACCCGGAACGCGCCCGACAGATCCTCGAGCGCATTCCCGCCGGGCGCTGGGGCGTTCCCGACGATCTGGCGGGTGCGGCGATCTTTCTGGCATCCTCCGCCAGCGACTATGTGCATGGTCACGTGCTCGTCGTTGATGGCGGGTGGCTGGCGCGGTGAAGCAGCGTTTGCATTCCGCTTTCGGAAGTATGGTATAATGCGCCTCCGTCCGGTCAGTACATATGAGAGCCACGAGGCTGCATGCACCATGTTGTTTATCGTCCAGGCAGGGGCGTTGCCATAGCTGCGCTGCTGATTGCGTGCATTGTGGCGTTGCCTGCCTATGCCGCGCCGCGACCGGCTGGGATTGCCGATGGGGTGATTGTCGCGCCAGACGGCGGTTTTGCGCTGGCGCCTGATGCGCCGCCGGCGCCGGCAGCGTTTGGCAATGCTGGACGTTTCGGGAGTTTCGTCAGCGACGCAGTTATGTATCAGAGCGTGTTCGATACGCTGCGCGTCACGTATGAAACTCGCCTCCCGCGCGGCTCACAGGCGGCGCTCGATGTGCGCGCCAGCGCCGATGGCGTCCATTGGACGCCGTGGGTCGTCGATCTGGCGTCGGGCGCAACGGCGCAGTTCAACCGACCGGCGCGCTATGCACAGTATCGCATTCGCCTGCTGGCGACGGATGAAACGCCGTCACTTCACTCCCTCCGGTTAACTCCGATCCGTTCCACGCCATCGTTCACCGCATTCGAGAACGAGCCGCCGCCGGTCGCGCCGACGTTTACCGTCCACGCCACGCGCCTGGGGCTGGTGGGACGGCGCACCGCCAACGGTCATCGAATCGCCCAGCGTGACCATTTTGTGGCGCTGCCGTGCGTCTGCGTTCTTTCCAGTCGCGGCGGCAACGAATATATGGTGCGTATTACCTACAAGGACCGGAGCGTCGTCGCGCCGGTGTACGACGTCGGACCGTGGAACACGCGCGATAACTACTGGGACCCGCAGGAACAACGATATTTCAGCGACCTGCGCCAGGGATGGCCCCAGGACCACGCCGCCTTCTTCGATGGGCACAATAAAGGGCGCGCGCAGCATGGCAGGGTGCGCTTCCCTACTGCTATCGATATTGCCGATGGTATCTGGTGGGACGACTTCGGCATCAAGGGCGATCGCGCCGTGGTGGATGTCACGTTCCTCTGGATGGGGCGCGACCCGCTCGAACAGTCCGATCAGCCTCAACCTTCCCCGGAAACGCCGCCTGCTGATGCGTCTATCGCCCCCACGCCCGGTGATACGCCGCCTGCTGATGCGTCGGGGGATGCGGAACAGAGTGCAGGGGAGTGACGTTACTATGTACTTATGTGTGGTCAGGTAGTTGCCACACTACGGGTACGTCCCCTCACGAGGTGCGCAACGTCCCGACGCCCGTTTTCCTCTCATCCCCTTTTTTCCGCACGATAATGATCCACACGTCTGAGAGCGGCTTCCAAGCCTGTGCAGGCGGGCTTCGCTTCCTGTCGCCCGCGTCTTCCGCCGCCAGGCGCACGGCGTATGCCGGATGATCGGGTGAATGGTGATTAACGCCAAGACGCGAAGGCGCGAAGGAGGGGCGGTTGGGTTGCATATCAATCCGCTCTAGCCAATGCCGGCGAGTGGCGCAGCGGACGGCGGGGGCGGGCTGAAGCCCGCCCTACTCTTGCGGGTCGCATACCCGCTCTCACTCGCACCGGCAGGCACGCGCCCCTCCCCCGCCCCTTCCGCCGTGCGGCGCGCCGTCGGGCATGCCGACCCGCCCGAATGAGGGCGCTTCAGCGCCCTTCGTATCCTCAGCCCGACGCTTGAGCGTCGGGCGTGCGGGCTTCGCCCCCTCTCTCGCCCCTTCCGCCGTGCGGCGCGCCGTCAGGCATGCCGACCCGCCCGAATGAGGGCGCTTCAGCGCCCTTCGTATCCTCAGCCCGACGCTTGAGCGTCGGGCGTGCGGGTGGCGCGTCCCCTCCCCCGCCCCTTCCGCCGCCGGGCGGATTTTTCGAGCATCCCCGCACAGAATCGTCTCCCACCCTGTCCCCTGGCGCTACCCGCGTCCCCTACCAATGCCCGCTGTCTCCTGCAACCATCGTGGGGCGTAGTTGGTCTTCACAGTCGCGCGGCAGCGGCGTATACTGCGGCGCAGAACAGCAAGCAACGCGGCGAAGGATGCAGGCCGCGATGAGCAGACGGCGTTCGGGCGCGGAGCTGCGGCTCTACGCCCGAACGTCGTTGTGTTGGCGGGGAAAACGTTTAAGGTTCGTTACAACGCAGAAACGGTGATATGCTATGCTCAAATGGCATAATGCCTCATTACCTGTCACCGGAGGTTTGTATGACAACGACCGACCATCGCTCGACTCGCCGTCTGCTTCTCGTGACGCTGCTGGAGCGGACATCCGTCACCGACCGTCAACGCTGCGCGTTCAACAGGAGGTTCGTATGTTTCGGCTCATCCTGCAACGCCAGGCGTCGACTCTTCTGTTGACGCTGGCGGTTGTCTTGTTTGTGGCGTTTGGTCTCGGCGTCGTGTTGACCATTCCGCGCGGCGGGAGCGCCCAGGCGCTGGGCGACCCGAATGCGCCGCGCCCGACCGTCGCCGCGCCGACGGTCGGCGCCGCGCAGCCGCCGATCGCCCGTCCGGCGGCGGCGCCGGTCGACCCTCGTCCGCCTGGGCGTCCCGACCCGTCCATGCGGCGCCCGGACGTCGCCATGCATCCCGCCGCCATCGCCGCCGTTCAATGCGCCCTCGGCGCGGCG
>CALGYB010000207.1 GCA_937935075.1 uncultured Roseiflexus sp.
ATCGCCCCCCCCTGCCCCCCCTGCCCCCCCGCAGGGGGGGAAAGGGGGGGGAAAGAGGGGGGAAAGAGGGGGGGGCGCAGCGCGCGCCGGCGATGACGGGCATCAACGTCCCCCCCCCGCAGGGGGGAAAGGGGGGCGGCAAAGTCCACGTGGCTGAAGCGGTTCATTACCGTTATGCTCGAAAGTACATAACAGGCTCTAGGCACTCTGCCTGCTCTGGTTGCCTAACCCGAACTCACGTTAGTATAATATCGTTCTCGGCTCTTGGTTCTCGGTTCTTGGCTCTCGATTCTCGGTTCTTGGTTCTCGGTTCTTGGTTCTTGGTTCTTGGTTCTCGGTTCTTGTCACTCCTCTTGTGTTGCGGTAGAATACGACGTACTATAGTAAAAGCGCACATGTCAGGTGATGCTGCTTCTGTTCCCTGTTGGTTCAAGAAAACGGTACACTCACAACATTTGTCAAAAGAAGGCATTGCTCCGCCCGGCATTGCGCACCGCTCGATACGATGCTTTCAGGCGAACACTCTGATGAATGACATGCTCTGTCCCCGTCCCTGTCCTACGGTTGCCGCCATTCGCCGCGATTTTCATGCGGTGCGCGAACATCTCGCCGCCGGTCATCGTTGTGTCGATGCCTGGCTAGCGCTGGCAGACCTGGTATCGGTTCCGACGCATCGGCTCGATTGTCTGGCGCGCGCAAGCGCCCTTGCGCCGGATGATCTCGAATTAGAAATCGCCTATCTGGAACAGCGGTTGATCGTCGATCCTGGTGACATTGAAGCCTCGGGGGCGCTGCGCGCTGCGCGAGTGCGGCGGGTGCTGATGGGGCATAAGCCGCGTATTTTCAAGCAGATGGACGCATCGCTCACGCTGGGAGCGATCCTGGTGCAGATGGGGGCGATTACGTCACGGGAACTGGAGTGGTTGCTGGAAGAGCAGGCGTCTATCCGGCGACGCGGCGATCAGATGATGTTTGGAGATGTTGCCGTGGCGCGTGGCAAAGTGACGCCTGAAACCCTGGCGCGTGCGCTGATCGTGCAGACTCAGCAGCGAGTCGGTAACGAAGTGGCGCCCCGCGCGCTTGGCGAATATTTGATTGCCGACGGGTTGCCGCTGGAGCGTCTCGAGCAGGCGTTGACCGAACAAATCTACCTGCGACGTGTTGGTCGTCATGAAACGCTCGGTGAGATTCTTCTTCGACGGCGATGGATTACGCGCGATCAACTCGAGCGCGCACTGACTCAGCAGCGCCAGGATGCAATGTCACTGTTCCGTTGAACGCGGCGCACCGCTGACGGAGGGGGCATCCACGACACGTCAGACAGTGAGTGGCGCACTTCCGTGGATCGATGAAGGTGCGTCGCAGCCCTGGTTGATCGCAGCGTGGATTGTGCGCCAGGCAGTGGTGGACGCATGCTTCAATGATCAGTGCGTGAAACTGTGCGAAGAAAAACGCGCAATTGTGGTTCGTTTCGGCCGTCCGATGAACATGGAAGTTTTCCGTGGCAGGCGCCGTCGTTCCAGGCAAAAACGGGTGCAGCGCATGTTCGACGAGGCGTTGCACAGCATCATACGGCGCCCGGAGAAAATCGAATCCCGGCGCAAGATCAAGGCGCGCAAACAGCCGTCGCGTATAGGCGTCCACCACAAACACAGGCTGGCCACCGCCGTAGAGCATGATCGTATCGGCCGTCTCACGCCCGATGCGCGGCAGCGCCAGTAACCGGGTGCGCACCTCGTTGCGCTCGCCCGTGAGCAATCGGGTTGTGTTCCCCTCATACCGTTGTGCTATCTCGCAACAGATAGTTTGTAATCCGGCTGCTTTCTGGGCGTGGAACGCACAGGGGCGAATCAGTGCGGCAAGCGTATCGGTGTCGGCTGTCGCCAGCGCCAGCGGCGACATCAAGCCGGCGTCGTGCAGGCGGACAATGGCCGCCTCGACGGTCTCCCAGCGCGTTTGCTGGACCAGAACGGCGCCGACCAGCACTTCGAACGGCGGATCATCAGTGATGACGGGCCACCAGTGTGGTTCGTGCCCGAAGTGTTCGTCGAGAGCGGCGAAGCATGCCAGTAACCGCTCCCCCAGTGCATGATCGCCGGTCACACCAGCTCCAATGCGAAATCCACTTCAAACAGGCGACACCAGGGCAAGCGTGTGCTGCCCGGTGTGATTCGCCAGCGCCCGGCAAATCCGGGAAGCGCGCCAATGCGCGCGTTCAGGTGGGTTTCGATCCAGCGGCAGATCGCTCCGATCATGGTGTCGTCCGGTTCATCCGTACCGGTGGTACGTTCAAGCATCGCGCGCGCAGCCCGGCGCACCACATGCTGATACCCCCAATCCTCGACAAAGCGGTGGAGCAGGAAGCGCAGATGCGCGATCCGTTGTGCAGGGGTGGTTGCCAGCAGTGCGGCGCACCCCTGCGCTAACGCCGTGCCAATCGTATTGCCGGCGGTGTTCCAGGCGCCAAACCCGGCAAGTCGCGCGAGATCGACCTTCTCGATAAGCAATTCCATCAAGAGCGGGTCGGCGCCGTTGGGGTAGGCGACATCCGCAACGATCACCTGCTGCCCATTCTCCTGAAGTTCGCTCACGCGATCAACAAGCGCATCGAGATGTTCGTACCGCTCGTCGCGCTCTTCGGCTGCGAACGTCTCGTCCCATTCGGTGCGGCGCGGTGATGGCGTGTTGACCGCCAGCCACAGATCGGGGGATCCGTCGGCGGCTGCGACTGTCCCGCCGATGGCGTGAATCTGCCGCTCGACGGTCAATCGAACCGGCCCATCCTCATACGCCGCCACGATCTCTTCGCCGCCGGGAACGGCGTAGAGCGGCGCAATGCGTGGCGCGCGACCGGCGTGCTGATTGATGATCCGCGCCAGCAGCGTGCATCCCACTTCATCGGCGCCGGGATACATGAGCAGCACGCCCGATGAACCGGCAGCCTCCTCGCTTCCGTCAGTCGCAGGATAGTCGCCTCCTGGCGCCAGCAGATCCGCCCAACCGGCGAGCCAGCGTTTTTCGCGCGATCCCAGCCCGAACGGACTGGTATCGTCGGAACTGAGGACTAAGAGATCGATGGCGCCCGAATCGAGCAGATGGAGCGATGCCAGGTTGACAATATGATTGCGCAACCGGCGACGCAGCATGTCGCGCACTACATCGGGAGGGATCTCGGCGCGCAGTGCGGCGATCTCATTGGTCAGCGGCTCACCCTGCGCTGCGCGGTCGAGCAGTTGTGAGAGACGGTAGAGGCGTGTGCCATACGTTGCCCAGTAGAGTGGTTCTTCGGTACTGGCATCCGCATTGGATATGCGGGTGATGACATTGAACGCCAGGATCGGCAGATGGGGCAGTTCGTTCTTGATCGTGCGCAGCATATCGAGACGGCTCAGCGCCGCTCCTGGCGGTTCGTCACTGATGCGCGAGGCGATCAACCCGCCAAACGCCAGCATCTCGACATCGACAATCAACGCGTCTACGGCGGGAGCAATCGCGTGCAGCCAGGCGACCAGGTCGCTGCAGCGCGCCGGTTCGCGCAGATTGCTCAACAAATTATCGGGTGGCAATGCCAGTTCGATTCCGGCGATTGCTGCAATCATCGCCGGATACCGGACATTGACCGGCCGCTCATCGAGCGGAAGCAAACCAACCCTCATGATAGTGGTATCTCCCCTGGTAGATGTATAACAAGAAACCGCACGATGGTTGCCATCATGCGGCTTCAGAGCGCAGCACCACGCGATACGACGTTACTTGGTTTCGCGGTAGAGCACGTGCCGGCGCAGGGTTGGATCGTAGCGGCGTAGTTCGAGCCGGTTTGGATCATTCTTGCGATTCTTTGTCGTCGTATAGGTATGCGCGCTCTCTGTGCTGCGCATCTTAATGATAATCCGATTGCCTTTCTTGCTTGCCATGGTTCATCTCTGCCTTTGGATCTATCTGCTATCGTATAACATCTTTTTTCATTGTACCAGTAAGCGGCAGGATTGGCAAGAGAAATGATTGACAGCATCGGTTAACAACACGTATAATCTTCCTGACTCCCCGCTATGCGCTCGAAGTAAATCGGACGTTGATGTTCATCAAAGGAGGGACTCGATGCTGAATCTCGCCATCATTCTGGAGGAGAGCGCGCGCCGCATGCCCGGAAAAACTGCGGTGCTGCTCGATAGCATTCGCCTGAACTACGCTGAACTGAACGGCGCTGCTAACAAAATTGCCGGCGGTCTGGCGAAACTTGGCGTGCGCCCCGGCGACAAAGTGGCGCTCATGATCCCCAACACGCCGCACTTCCCGATGTGCTACTTCGGCATTCTGAAGGCTGGTGCGACGGTGGTGCCGCTCAATGTGTTGTTCAAGCGCGATGAAGTCCGGTATCATCTGGAAGATAGCGACTCGGTGGCGCTGATCGTCTGGGAAGGGTTCCTCGACGAAGCGGCGCCTGGCTTTCGCATGGCGGGGTCGTGCCGCCACCTGATTGTCGCGCAGGCGCCCGGCTCGACAGCCACCCTCCCTGATGGCGCGATTCCGCTCGGCAACATACTCGCTGAACAGCCGCCGATCTTCGACACCATTCAGACAATGCCCGATGACACGGCGGTCATTCTCTATACCAGCGGCACCACCGGTCGCCCAAAGGGCGCCGAACTGACCCATGCCAACATGTTTCTCAATGCGACGATCTGCACCGATAAACTGCTGAATGTCACCTCGGAGACGGTGGGTCTGGCGGTGTTGCCATTGTTTCACAGTTTCGGGCAGACGTGCGTGATGAACAGCCTGATCTACGCTGGCGGAACCATCACCATGCTGCCGCGCTTCGAACCGCAAAAGGCGCTGGAAGTGATGGCGCGTGATCGGGTGACCTATTTTGCTGGCGTGCCGACGATGTACTTTTATCTGCTCAACTTCCCCGGCGCGGATCAGTACGATCTGTCGGCGCTCAAGTTCTGCGTCTCAGGCGGCGCTGCCATGCCGGTCGAAGTAATGCATGCGTTCAACCGCAAATACAACGTCACCATCCTCGAAGGGTATGGTCTCTCCGAAACATCGCCGGTCGCGTCGTTCAATCACCTCGACCGCGAGCCAAAGCCGGGGTCGATTGGCGTGCCGATCTGGGGCATCCAGATGCGCGTGGTGGACGATCAGGGGCGCGAGGTGCCCAACGGCGAGCTTGGCGA
Organism: uncultured Roseiflexus sp.; assembly: GCA_937935075.1. Classification (GTDB taxonomy): domain Bacteria; phylum Chloroflexota; class Chloroflexia; order Chloroflexales; family Roseiflexaceae; genus Roseiflexus. Next base: position 5,181 of record CALGYB010000207.1, read on the forward strand.
GATCGTCATTCGTGGTCACAACGTGATGAAAGGGTACTACAAGCGCCCCGATGCCACTGCCGAGGCGATCCGCAATGGCTGGTTCCATAGCGGGGACATCGCTTATCGTGACGATGACGGCTTCTTCTTCATCAAGGATCGCGTAAAAGACATGATCATCCGCGGCGGCTTCAATGTCTATCCGCGCGAGATCGAAGAGGTGCTCTACGGGCATCCCGCCATTGCCGAAGCCGCCGTGATCGGCGTTCCCGACCAGGCGCTTGGCGAGGAAGTCAAGGCGGTGGTGGCCCTTAAACCAGGGCAGACCACCACCGAAGCGGAGATCATTGAGTACTGCAAGGAGCGCCTGGCAGCCTACAAGTATCCGCGCGTCGTCGAAATTCGTGATACCCTGCCCAAGACAGCCACCGGCAAAATCCTCAAACGCGAGTTGCGCCAGATCGAGGTGAACGCATAGAGGCAGTAGGGGCAGGTCGCAGCCCTGCCCGTACCGGGGCGGGTCTGTCGTAGGGGCAGGTCGCAGCCCTGCCCCTACGACGCATATGCACATTTATCGCATCACACCGTGGTCACCCCACATACCGCATCAACGCCTGTCGTAACACCGGGTACGGTTGGGCGCCGATCAGACGCTCGACGACTCGCCCTTCCTTGAAAATGTACAGCGCTGGAATGCCGGTGATGCCAAACCGCCGTGCTGTTTGCGGGTTATCGTCCACATTCAGTTTGGCGACCACTGCGCGTCCGGCGAACTCTTGCGCCAGCCGCTCGACTGTCGGCGCTACTGCGCGACACGGACCGCACCACGGCGCCCAGAAATCTACCAGCACCGGTTGATGACCGGCGCCGATGACCTGATCGAACGTTGCGTCGCTGAGCGTCACCGGTTTTGCGCCTTTCGTCCCATTTGTCGTCCCCTGGTGCATCACCGATGACTCAGGCGTCGAACGAGCAGCCTGGCGCGTCAGCGGTACACTCGGACCCTGCGGCAACGGCGGCGCGTCGCCATCAGTCAGCCGGGTTAGCCAGGTGCGCAGGGCTTCCTCAGAAATGACGCCGGCGGTCTTTGCGAGAGGCGCGCCGTTTTTCACGAAGACAAGACCGGGGAGCGCGGCGATGTCATACTTTTGCGCCAGTGTCGGATTGTCGTCGGCATCCACCCGCGCCAACAGCACGCGCCCTGCGAAGAACGCCGCCAGCCGTTCAAGCGATGGATCGAGTTGCTGGCAGGTCGGGCATCCTTTGCGGTCGAAGATGAGCAGCACTGGAAGCCCGGCGCGCAACACGCGGTCAATGCTTTGCTCGCCTGTGCGAATAGGTGTTGAAAATGCCATATCGTCCTCACCATTACCATTCGTGTATGCTGATGTGACGATACTGCATGAGTGTTGGTCTGGCAATAACAATGCATTAGCCGGATGTTAGCGTACTGGTGCGCCCCACGGAAATGGAGCCGCCTCGCCCCACGCAACTTCGACCCGTTGATCATTGATAGTAACCGTCGCGCAATCAGGGTGAGTCTCGATGAGGATGTGTATCTGCGTGTTGCGCCAGTGGAGCCGCACACCATAGGTGCGTCCGTCGGTACGCCAGGCGGGAGGCAGATTGGGGCGAACAACGAGGTGTTCACGCATGGGAGTCAACCCGACCAGCACATGGAGCAGCAGGTGAGTTGTGAAAGCGCCCCAACCGTACCCCTCGCCGCCACAGCGTCCATCAAGGGGCCAGTACTCGCACGCCACCCCCGGCAACGTGCGGTCGGGATGCGCCTGATGCGCGTCCCAAAACGTATATGCCCGGTCGATCACCGCAGCGGCCAGTTCGGCTGCGTGGTCGGTCAACCCCACGCGCAGAGCGGCTTCCGTCGCCGTCCAGGCGAACATAGGCCACGTCAGCGTATCGGGGTTGATGCGGGCAATCGCTGGACGCAGCGTTTCCCGCCGTTCCGGTCGGGCGACATCGAGCGCTATTGGCGTCAGGAGCATGACATCATCCACCTCGGTCGGCCTGCCAGCGCGGGTGTCATAGTCGGCGTAACGATTGAACGTATCCTGCCAGAGCGCATCGGTGCGCAGGACATACGCTTCGGCAAGCGTCAGCCACTCGTGAGAGTCGGCAACGCGCCCGAGTTCCCGGGCAATATCGCTCATCACCAGGCACGCATGGGCAAAGGCTGCCTGAAGATCGACAGGGCGCACATGGCGCACCGGATGACCGCCGCCGAGCGGTTGTTCGCCAAACCGCAGCGAGTCGTCCTGACCAGACTCCCAGCTACAGGCGTAGACCAGCCAGCCATCCGTGTCGCGCCGGTTCTCCTGCCACCAGTGCAGATACGCGGCCAATGCGGGGTAGATGGTTGCCAGCCACTCGCGGTTGGGGTGCAGGTTGGCAAGCCAGTCCAGCACAACCCAGGGATAGCCCCATTCCGGCGCTGTCCCGCATACTGTGCCATCGGCGGCGACCATGTTGTAACTGCCGTCTTCGCGTGAACAGGGAACATTCGGTTCGGGTGCGTCAACGAACGTACCCAGCAGCAGATGTTGCGCGAGGGTTGGATCGGCATAGGCGAGCAGCAACGCATCAATGGCTGCTTCGGCAAGCACTGTGCGCGGCGCGTGGATCTGCATGGCATCCCAGATATGGCGGTAGATGCCGGCTGGCGCACGCACCATCATGCGCAGCGTTTCGAGGTCGTAGACTAGCCCGCGTCGCCAGTGATCGGGCCAGTCGCCTTGCAGAATAGGCGCCCGCGCCCAGAACGCATCGTCCTCCGCCTGCTTGCGAGCACGATCCGCCGCTGCCGTGCGACGTGCGGCGCGTTGCCGGTGCTGCGCCATGCGCAGCGTCTTGCCGCGCGTCATATACAGATCGAGCGATTCACACGACACAGCAAATCCCAGGACGGCGAAGAGCGATACCGTCTCACTGCGCTGGCCGATGACCGTCACGAACCCTTCGCCCGGCAACCCTGGCGCCTGTGATGTCGCCCAGGCGGCAGCATGCGCCGGATCGGGGGTGATGCCGATGTCGGCAAACGGCTGCGATGCATGCACGACGAATGCATCGCCATCCTCGAAACTTTGCAGCACCAGGTCGCCCTCGACCACGCGACCGACCAGCCCTGACTCGCCCCATTCGCCACTGGCGGCGATGGTGCGTGTGTACTCGACGACAACGGCAACGCGCGCTTCTCCTTGAACAGTCGCTGATGCGCAAAGGGCATGCTCGCCGATCAGGTGGAACGTGGCGTGGAGAGTTGCCCCACTGTGCGACAGATCAAGCGTGAAGAGGTTCATCGAATGATACGGACTGGAGACAACATCGAACTCGGTCAGTTCGAGCGCTCCTCCCAGCGCGAAGCGAAATCCGGCGCGGTAGGTTTCGCGCCGCCCGCCGTACATGCCAGCATACGCCGGGTAGTGCCAGCGAAAGCCCGCACCATATGAGCGCAGCACCCCGCGTGGTGAGAGGTTGCGCGTGTGCGTTGGCGTATTCAGATACCCATGCGGCGTGTAATCGTCGGTTGGAAATGGCATGGCGCCAGTATAGCATATTGGGAACCGAGAACTGAGAACCGAGAACCGAGAACTGAGAACCACGCAGGTGTCTCGTCCGCCCGCGATGGCGGCGATGGCGCGCTTCGCAGCCCGCGCCTTGAGTCGCCAGGCGGGCATTATCCGTCTCATAGAGCGATCAACCTGCTATTGCACAAAGATTGCTCGTGTTGACCGTCTTGCGGCTGCCGTTGGCTGAGCCGGTCAAAGCCAACGTACTCGTAGCGTTGCCGCCGGGAAACCGCAACTTGTGGCTGCCGTTGGCTGCGTCTGTCGAACGAAGCCAGCGGTACGGCGTGGCGGCGCGAGCGCAATGCGCCCGTCTTGCAGTTGCCGTTGGCTGCGTCTGTCGAAGCCGACGGCAGCCGCCCCCCAGGTTGTGGTTGATCGCTCTATCAGGTTCGCCCGACGGATGGTTATTGAGCAAATAATTGGGTCTCGCCCGATCAATCTCGTGCAGGTGGGTGTCGCGGTTTAGAGCCTGTTATGCACTTCAAACGTGGTATGATTTCACAGTATGACACGTCAACCCTATCCAAGCGATGTGAGCGACGAGGAGCGGGCCTTCGTCGCTCCCTCCCTGACCTTCATGACCGAAGACGCCCCGCAGCGTGACCACTCGCTGCGCGAGGTCTTTAACGGATTGCGCTGGATCGTCCGCACGGGAGCGCCCTGGCGCATGATGCCCAACGCTCCGCCGCCGTG
>CALGYB010000208.1 GCA_937935075.1 uncultured Roseiflexus sp.
TAGACGCCCGAGTGAGTTCTTCAGCTACTTCCTGCGGGATCACGACGCTTGTCGGCAGGCGCAGCAACAAATCCACCTGCCCCACGCGCGCCAGCGCTATGACGGGGGAAGCGTTAATGACCCATCGCTCAGTGATCAGAGACTTCTGAGACGATTTCATCAGCACTATATTGGAATGCGGAAACTTTGAACCGGTTCAGTGCGTCGATAAACCCGGTGCGCGAAAGACCGGCAATTTCAGCGGCCTTGCTTTGCGAAATAAGTCCATTTTCATACCACTTCACTGCAGCCGCGATGCGCATTTCTTGTACAAATCCCTCTGGATCTTTGCGTAGAGCAGAGAATATACTGCGCGGCAATTCAAATGACACACGAACAGTTTCCATTATAACCTCCAGCATCGCTATCCCAACAAACGCGGATATAGCATCAGTCAGTCATCAACGTGTTTCGTCAGGGTTAGCGACGAGATCTATTCCTGCATACTGCATTGTACATCAAGCAGTTCTACTTTGCCGCTTATTGCAACCGGAACGGCATACATCATCCCTACCCCGGCACCCGCGAGTCCTGCTTCTGGCGTGTCTGACGGTTCCATCCGAGGCGGCGCAGCAGCGGGTTCGCGCCAGTCTGCGCATGGTCGATGACGCTCAACAGGACAAACCCAATGACCGCGATTGCCAGCGCCAGCCAGAACTCCGAAGCTGCCATATCGGGCAAAATGTTGCGCTCTCGGATTGGCACAGGCTTTCCGTGGCGATCCAGCATGGTCTCGACCACTTCCTTCCAGGGCCAGATTTTGCGCAGCGAGCCGACCATGAAGCCCATGAGCACGGCAACGGTGACATTATGGTAATGCCGGAGCAGCCAGCTGAGCAGGCGCACGAAACCCAGAAGCCCTGCCACTGCCCCCAGCGCGACCGGGACAATCGCCAGCAGGTTCAGATCTGCCACGGCGTCGAGCACGTAGGCGTACTGACCCAGGATGAGCAGAATGAACGACCCTGAGATGCCGGGCAGGATCATTGCCATAATTGCCACGGCGCCGCTGAAAAAGAGCGTAACCGGATCGTGCGGCATCGTCAGGGGGACCAATCCCACAATGAGATAGCCAGCCGCAGTGCCCCCTGCCAGGGCTGCCGCAGCGCCGGGATTCCAGCGCACAGTTGCGCCTACGGCAATAATGGATGCGATGATGAGACCGAAGAAGAAGGCGAAGAGATACACCGGTTGGTTTTCCAGCAGGTAGCGCATCACGCGCGCCATAGCGAGCACCGCCGTACCGATGCCCGCCACCAGGGGGATGAGGAAACCCCAGGGGATGCTGGTCAGCGCCGCGCGCCAGCGCCTCTGACCGAGCAGACGGAGCAACTGCACGTTGAATGACTTGATGGCGGACAGCAGGTGCTCGTAGATTCCCAGGATGAAAGCCATCGTTCCGCCCGATACGCCGGGTATCAGGTCGGCAATGCCCATTGCGATGCCGGTAAAAAAGAGGCGAAGCGCCGAAAACGAGCGATTTGCGGTGTCCGGTATGTGCATGGTCCAGGCTCCGTGTGCAGGCAAACAAAAACGGGCGTCCCACCATGGGACGCTGGCGCGAGTATACCCTACGCATGGCGCGGCGTCAATACAGGTGACCGTCGCCGCCGGGTCAGGCGGTGCAGCGGCGGGGGCAGGTCCAGCGCGCCGGACACCGTTCCGCGCACACGCACCAGCGCGTGGGTGGCGGTCATCTGGAGCAAGCGGCGCACAGGCAGGGGCAGGTTCAGCGCGCCGGGGCGCGTTCGACGTGCGCCGCGGGTGTGCATGGGTGAGGGGACGCGGGCTATCGTTCGCCGCAGGTGTGCATGGGTGATGGTCATCCGGATCAAGTGGCGCACAGGGGGGGCGCCGGTATCGATGCCGCGTGCAGCGAACGGCGCCCTGAACTCCCTACTCCTCACTCCCCACTCGCATAATCTCGCCTGCGACGCGCCTCTCTGCGATCAGAACGTTCGGCGCGCGTCATGCCAGTCATACGCGGCGTGTGCACCGGTCGCGCGCCCGTGTCGTTGTCGCGCAGCGGATGACGGCGGCGCGGTGCAGCGTCAGCGTGCGACTCATGATGGCGGGGCTGGACAGCGTCGGGTCGGGTTTCGTGCGCTGGCGCGGCGGCGTTGTAGTCGAACCCCGGAACGGTTTCTCGCTTCAACGGCTCACCGATCAACCGTTCGATGGCGCGCACCATCGCGGTGTCACCGCGCGTCACGAGGGTGAAGGCGTCGCCGGTGCGCGCAGCGCGCCCGGTGCGTCCGATGCGATGGGTATATGCCTCGGCGGTCTGCGGCATGTCGTAGTTGATCACGTGCGAGATGTGCGCCACATCGATCCCGCGCGCCGCAATGTCGGTCGCCGTCAGAATCTGATACCGTCCGCTGCGGAAGCCGTCGAGCGCCGCCTGACGGCGGTTCTGTGACAGATTGCCGTGCAACGACGTTGCGCGATACCCCAGCCGCGCCAGCGTATCGCCCAGGCGCTGCGCGCGATGCTTTGTGCGGGTGAAGATCAACACCGATCCGGCATCGGTGCGTTCCAGCAGTTCGATGAGCAGCGAGGTCTTCAGATGCTCGGCAACCGGATAGATCGCGTGCGTAACGGTCGCAACCGGTGCACTGCGCCCGATCTGCACCGTCAGCGGGTCGCGCAGCGCCTCACGCGCCAGCGAGCGCACTGCGTCGGGCATTGTTGCCGAAAAGAGCATCGTCTGACGTTCCACCGGCGTCAGGCGAAGAATCCGCCGGACATCGGGCAGAAAGCCCATGTCGAACATCTGATCGGCTTCGTCGAGCGTTAGCGCCTCGATTTGATCGAGCGTCAGGGTTCCCCGTTCCAGATGGTCGAGCAACCGTCCTGGACAGACGACGGCGATCTCGACGCCGCGCCGTAGACGCTGGATCTGGCTCTGATACCCGACGCCGCCGTAGATCGTGACGCTGCGGATGCCGGTGTGCTTGCCGAGCGCCTCGATGACCCCCTGAATCTGCTCTGCCAGTTCGCGCGTCGGCGTCACGATCATGGCGCGCACACGCCCGCGCGGTCCGCGCATCAGGCGTTGCAGGATCGGCAACACAAACGCTGCCGTTTTGCCCGTGCCGGTCTGCGCAATGCCGATCACATCGCGCCCGGCGAGCGCGTGGGGAATGACCTGTTCCTGAATCGGGGTTGGGGTGTGGTATCCGAGGTCGCGGATACCGGCGTTGATCTGTGGATGAAAACGAAATGACTCGAACGACACTGAGTGTCCTCCCTGGCTACGCTTGAGCCAAGTCGGTCACTCAGCTCAGTTGCATGATAATACTTGCGTATTGTACCACAGATTCTTGAGATATGACGGGAACATCACGCTATCACGCGAGACCCGGTTTTGCAGCCGCGTCGCTTGCAGGAGTCGTGGGCGCATCTGTGTCACTCAGCGAGCGCTGGAGATTCAGTGCCGTCCACCCTGTCATCCAGGGGCAGAACAGCGTATGGGCGGATCTCAGACCCGCCCATACGCTCTGCTCCCTCGTCCCTTCTGGTATACTCAACACGGTCGCTCATACACAGCGACGTTGCGCTCTGTTATCAGCATATCACGGAGCCTGCCTTACCCAACGTGAGAGGGAGACACAATGGCTGCTGAAACGCTCGAGGCGCTGCGCGAGTTCGCCGCCGACCTGGCGTGGCATGCCGGGCGCCTGACGCTGCGTTATTTTCAGACCGGCATTACGCCAGACATCAAGGAGGACCGGACGCCGGTGACGATTGCGGATCGCGAAGCGGAACAGGTGATGCGTCGCATGATCGAAGCGCGCTATCCGCATCACAGCGTCCTCGGAGAGGAAGAGGGTGAAACGCGCCCTGGCGCGTCGCACCGCTGGATTCTCGACCCAATCGACGGCACAAAATCGTTTGTGCAGGGAGTGCCGCTCTACGGCGTGCTCGTCGGGCTGGAGCGCGACGGCGAAGCAGTGGTTGGCGCGGTTTCCTTTCCCGCGCTCGGCGACTTCCTGACGGCGGCGAAAGGTCAGGGATGCCAGTGGAACGGGCGGCAGGCGCGTGTCTCGCAGGTGCGCGAGTTGCGCCAGGCGGCGCTGCTGTCGAGTGACGCCGAGAGCATGGCGCCGCACGGACGCGAGGCGGCGTACCGGCGGCTGGCGACATCCGTGCGCCTGGTGCGCACCTGGGGCGACGCCTACGGCTACAGCCTGGTGGCGACCGGTCGCGCCGAGATCATGCTCGACCCGGTGATGAGCATCTGGGACTGTGCCGCGCTGTTCCCGATCGTCACCGAAGCGGGGGGAACGTTCACCGACTGGAACGGCGCGCCGACGATCCATGCCGGAGAAGCGATTGGTACGAATGGATTGCTGCTGGAGCAGGTGCTGAACATCATCCGCGGGTGACGCCAGGATGACCGTCACCTGCGCCCGCAGACCTTGTGGCAGCCCCCCCTCGTGGCGCTGCGCGCGTCCCGCTGCCTTGCCGTCCATCCCCTGGCGATGACCGTCACCTGCGCCCGCAGACCTCGTGGCAGCCCCTCCCTCGTGGCGCTGCGTGCGTCCCGCTGTCCCGCCCGCCATCTCCAGGTGATGGTCATCTGCGCTATGGAGAAGGCAGGGTCATAGAGCCAATAAACCAGGATACAACTCCGCTGGCAAAAATGATCGCAACCGACAAAGCTATCAACCCCCAGAATTGCTTCGGCGAATGTGCAACTTCGCGTGTGATCAGAATGAGACTGCTGAATATGCTCAACATCGCAAGAGCATATAGCCAGATGGCTTGATATGGGAAAAATCTCATGAAAGTCAGAAATGCCAATGCAAGGAAGAGTAGTGCGACGATCACACGTCTGTTCGGAGCCATTTCTACTTAATCCCTTTCTAATAGGAAGATCAATCTAGAGCCTGTTATGCACTTCAGAGATACACGTGGTATGATTTCAGTATGACACGTCAACCCTATCCAAGCGATGTGAGCGACGCGGAGCGGGCCTTCGTCGCTTCGACCGGCTCAGGCGCCGCGCTCCCTCCCTGACCTT
>CALGYB010000209.1 GCA_937935075.1 uncultured Roseiflexus sp.
GGCGAGCGGCGAGGGGCGGGAGGTGCGAGGCGAGGGGCGAGCGGCGAGCGGCGAGGGGCGGGAGGCGAGGGGCGAGGGACGGGAGGCGAGGGGCGGGAGGTGCGAGGCGAGCGGCGAGGGGCGAGCGGCGAGAGGCGAGGAGCGGGAGGCGTGGCACGCGGTGTACAGTGAGAGAGGGTAAGTCAACGGCGCCTGGTTCTCGCAACCCCTGATCCCTCACCCCTCACCCCTGATCCCTCACCCCTGATCCCTCACCCCTCATCCCTCACCCCTGATCCCATCCATCCCACGGTTCTCTCCAGTAGTATAATACAGAGAGAACCGCGAAGCGTATCAATCGTATGCCGGGGCAAGGCGCATCTGATTGTTCCTTGCAGGCATATCTGGAAGGGGAGCGCTGGTGTTCGACATTCGCCAGCCTGACGTCTGGCTCTGGCTGCCGCTGGCGCTGTTTAGCGCACTGCTGGTTTTCTGGTACGTTCAGGACGTCATCACCACCCTTCGCACACCGCGTCTCGACCCGCATCCCGGTCTTCCTGACACCGGTCCTCTGGTAACGGTCATTATTCCAGCACGCAATGAATCTGCGCGTATTGGCGCCTGCCTCGAAGGATTGGCGCGGCAGTCGTATCGCTCCTTTGAAGTGATTGTCGTCGATGACGATTCGAGCGATGGAACCGCCGATGTCGTGCGCCGGTTCGCGGCGCGTCTTCCGGCGCTCACGATCCTTTCCTCGAAAGGACTGCCGCACCATTGGGCAGGCAAATGCTGGGCGTGCTGGCAGGGCGCGAATCGGGCGCGCGGCGACTGGTTGCTCTTTCTCGACGCCGATGTTGCGCCGCAACCGGGATTGCTGGCGGCGCTCGTTCAGCGTGCAACCGCCGGATGTGACATGATCACGCTTGTGCCGCTCATTCATCTGACTTCTTTCGCCGAACGGCTGGTGCTGCCCCCGTTCATCGGGCTAATATCTGCAATCTATCCGTTCGACCGGGTCAACGATCCATCGTCGTCGCTGGCTTTCGCGATTGGTCAGTGCATCATGGTGCGACGCGACGTCTATGCCGCAGTGGACGGGCATCGCGCAGTGCGTGGGAGTGTGCTGGAAGATATGGACCTGGCGCGGTTGGTAAAGCAGTCGGGATATGCCCTCGAAGCCGCTATCGCGCCAGACATGCTCGAAGTGCGCATGTACAACGGCTGGGAAACGCTCACCGAAGGATTGAAGAAGAATGCTGTCGCCGGTTATCGCAGCGGCGGCATTCGTTCCGGGATCATGGGGTTGCGCCTGGGGTTGATGGCAGCCATGCCGTGGATCATGCTGGTCACAGGGCAGGTGCTGCCGCTGATTGGCGATAATCATGCGCAGGCGCAGGCGCTGACGCTGGCAGGCGTTGTGTTGTTGCTGATCAGCACGCTGTGCTGGGGGGCGGTCGTTCGTTATCGCTTCCGTATCTCGCCGCTCTGGGGCTTGCTCTACGGACCGGGTACGGCGGTCTATTTTGCGCTGGCCGCGCAGGCGCTGCGTCAGATCCGTAGCGGCAAAGGGGTCGAGTGGAAAGGGCGCGTGTTCACACGTTGAGTCGCTACGGCGCTCCTGTGAAAGTAAAGTAGATATCAGCCCGCACACCGCTCAGCGTGCCGCGATAGTGATACCCATACACTCCTGGCAGGTTGCGCGCGCCGAGTTGCACCCCGAGCGCCGGCGATACGCCAATGCGTCCACGGTTATCCGCCTGGACAGGCGTATTAAGCACATACAGCCCGTCCGGCGATGTCACCCAAAACTCCAGCAGTTCGTTGGCACGGAAGCCGCTTGCCGTCAGACGGAACGTTGTACGTTGCCCGCCTTCGGCAGGCGAGACTGATGCGTTGCGACTCGTCGCGGGGCGTGGCGTTCCCGGCGGCGCGACATAGTCGCGTGTCAGTTTGAACGGCGCCGTCACCGCGCGCCCGGTGCTTGCGCCCTGCGCAGTGACCGTCCAGACCCCTTGCTGATCGCGCTCCACCCGGAAGGCGACTCGCACGCTTCCTCCTTCACGTTGCACCAGGCGCTCATCGATCGGTTCGACGCCCGCCCCGGCCGGTCTCGTCAACCAGACGCCGACCTTCTCGTTTGGATCGAAACCGCTGGCGTTGAAGACGAACCCTGAACCTGGCGGCGCGGCGAGCGGTGTGATCGAACCGGCGCCGCTGACGCGCAATTCGTTGTGGATGAGAATACCGAGGCGCGCCGGGTCGCCGGGCGGCTGCGATGGCGGCGGCGGTGCAGCGCCGGCATCGACGCGGAACATCCCGATCGCCTGGCGTCCGCTGCTGCGCCCCTGTGCCGTAATAAACCATGTGCCGGTACGGAACGTGGTGTCAATGGTGATCCGGATGTTCGCGCCGCTGATCGAACCGCTGCCATCGGCGGTTGGCGACTCGGGGACGCCGCGCACCGACTGGTCCGGGGCGGTGAGCCACAGGCTGACCTGTTCATTGGGCTGGAACCCGCTCCCCTGGATGAGCACCGCCTGACCGATTGCCGCAGCCTGTGGGGTTGTGCCGACAACGACCCCGCCGGGTTGCCCGACGGGCGGCGCCACGCCGACAAAGAACTGCGCAATACCAGCGCGATTGCTCGTCTGTCCCTGCGCCGTCAGGTACCAGCGTCCACGCGGATAATCGCGCGTATTGAAGCGCACCTGTGCATAGGAGATCGAGCCATTGACATCGGCAAGGGGTTGCGCATCGAGCGTAATCGGGCGGCACTCGCACTCCGGCGATGAAAGCAGGAAGCGCACCCGTTCGCCGGGGCGATACCCCTCCCCTTCGATACGGAACGTCTGATCCGCCTCGGCAATCACGCGCGCATTGGCGTACACCCCCGGTCGGAAAGGAGGCGGAAGCGGCGTGCCATCCTCATTCAACGGCTGATCGGGCGCGATATTGGGGGGCCAGGGGGCGCGCAGTTGGGCTGGCGCCAGCGCCTCACCGAGCAGACCGAACTCGACGCGGCTCGGATAGAGACGCAATTCAAAGCGATGCCGTTCAAAGTACTGCACCAGCGTCCACTGACCATTAATATTTTCGGAGATCTCTTCGCTGATTGGATAACCAAAAATGGCCAGACCGCCGCGCCGTTCCCAGGTTTCCTTGAAGAGACCGCGCAGGGTGTGGTTGGTTTCGGAGAAGTAGCGGATGCGCGCGGTGCTCGGTTGCGGCGGCGCCTGTGGGAAGATGCGATCACCGGTAAACTCGCGCCCGAGATGCCCGAGTTGCACAACCGGCGGGTTCACCTGCGCCAGTTCGAAGCGGGCGCGCTGGAACCACTGGACGATCCGCCCGTCGGATCGGCGGTATTCCTCGGTGATCGGGAAGCCAAAAATTGCCACGCCACCGTTGCGCTCCCAATACGCGCGGAAGGCGCCGCGCAGGAAATGCCCCGTTTCGGCGAAATAGCGGAGATCGCTCTGTGCCGATACAGGTTGCGGCAGAGCGCCAATCCACAATGACGCCACGATCAGAAGCGCCATCGGAAGACGGAACCCCCGACGTTTCCTGACGATCGCAAACACGGCGCCTCCTTCAGCCACTCAGTGGAACTGATGCGATCTTCTGTCCGCCTGACATCCTCTGTTGAGCGAACGACCAGATGTTGCACAATCATTGCCCATATTGACCGTCTTGCGGCTGAGCCTGTCGAAGCCGGCTTCGACAGGCTCAGCCAACGGCAGCCGCTCCACGTCTTTGAATGTCCAGGTTTTGGTTGGTCGCTCTATGAGAAAGAGTCCCGCCGGATCGAGCACACCGGTACGACATGACATTTGCATTGACAGATCATGCACGCTATCTGGCGCTCTACTGCGATCTTATCTTACGCTTTCGCATGACGATTGTCAAGCGTACATTTGCACGTTACCCGGCGATAAACTCCTCGGTCAACCGCCGCGCCTCATGATCGGTCATCTGCTGCGGCGGCGTCTTCATAAAATAGGCGCTCGGAGCGACCAGGGCGCCTGCAATGTTGCGATCCAGCGCCAGTTTGACGCAGCGCACGGCATCGATCACGACGCCGGCCGAATTGGGCGAATCCCAGACTTCCAGTTTCAGTTCGAGATTGATCGGCACATTCCCGAAGGTTGTGCCTTCCATGCGGATGTAGCACCACTTACGATCCTCCAGCCAGGGCACATAGTCACTTGGTCCCACATGCACCGCATCGTCGGGCAGGTCGTAATCGAGTTGACTGGTAACGGCGTTGGTTTTGCTGATCTTCTTGCTCTCCAGGCGCTCACGTTCGAGCATGTTGTAAAAATCGGTATTGCCGCCGAAATTCAACTGATAGGTGCGGTCGAGGCGCACACCGCGATCGCGGAACAGCGCCGTTAACACCCGGTGGGTAATGGTGGCGCCGACCTGACTCTTGATGTCATCGCCGATAATCGGCAAGCCGCGCTCCTCGAAGCGTTTGCGCCAGTACGCCTGACTGGCGATGAATACCGGCACACAGTTGACAAAGCCGCACCCGGCTTCCAGGATCTGCTCCACATACCATTTCGTCGCCATTTCGCTGCCGACCGGCAGATACGACACGACGACATCGGTGCGGGTAGCGCGCAGAATGCCGATGATGTCATCGGTCGAACCCGGCGCTTTGCGCACCTTCTGGCTCAAAAATTTCCCCAGACCGTCGTGGGTCATCCCGCGATGCACCGGCACGCCAAGGTGCGGCACATGTGCAAAGCGGTAGGTATTGTTCGGCGGCGCGAAAATCGCCTCCGAGAGGTCTTTGCCGACTTTCGTATCGGCGATGTCGAACGCGGCGGAAAACTCGATATCGCCGATATGGTAGCCGCCGAGGTTGACATGCATCAGACCTGGAACGAATTCGTCGGGTCTGGCGTTGCGATAGTACTCGACCCCCTGCACCAGCGACGAGGCGCAGTTACCGACGCCGATGATTGCGACGCGAACTTTCTTCGACATGGAATGAATGCCTTTCCATTGGTTTAAGGATTGACCGTAAGGGTGTCAGAAGCGCCATGATACCACTGTTGGCGCGGGGTTTGGCGGGGGTTGGGGGGTAGAGGTTAGGGGTTAGGGGTTAGGGGTTAGGGGTTAGGGGTTAGGGGTTAGGGGTTAGGGGTTATCAACCCCCCGTGCGTGACCGTCGCCTCGCTCGCAACTCTGAGGCGCATCCGTGCCGCCGGGCAGTGCAGATGTCCGCAAGTCGTCTACCCCTCGTTGGAGACGGTCACATCCGGCGCCCGCCTCGCTCGCAACTCTGAGGCGCACCCGTGCCGCCGGGCGGTGCAGCTGCGCGCTGGGCGGACGCCCCTCGTTGGAGACGGTCACATCCGGCATCCCTCCTGCCCGCCCTCAGCTCATCGCACCCTGCTCCCACTGTGGCGATCAGGTTCCCCAGCCGATTGAAACAAATGATACATCTCGAGCGCACGATCAATGCGGCGCGCAATGTGCTCGTTAAAGAAGCGCTGTACAGCTAGAGGGTCATCCGACGTCGCTACGTAGTGCGCTCCAAAGGCGGGAAATTGAGGAAAATCGACCGGTTTCCCCAGCCTGGATACGCTCCATTCAACAATCTTGTTCGCCAGTCCACCCAGGGCATATTTCTGAGCATCAACTTTGGATAAAGCTGGAATGGCGGCACGTGTAGGGAATTGGAACGAATCGCCACCGCCTGATTCTCAGTAAGAGAGAGTCGCCGTCACCGCTCGTATCTACCAGATCAAACAGGAACAGTTCGCCATCTGCCAAGGGGGCGGCGAGAGACATTGCGCAGCGTGTAGATTGCAGTCCCCCAGGATGTGCGATACAGGGCGAAGATTTTCTCCGCCAACGCGACGTCTGGCTGGGGACCGGGGGTCATCCCAAGCAGCTGCGCCACCTGTGTTTTGTTTGCTTTTTCCTTGCGAGTGACGAATACAGCATCCAAGACCATCACTGCAAACCCCAGCAAGAATAGCAATACAACAATGACAGTGGTCGCGTCCATGCGTTCTCCTTATCGTATGCAATCGCGGTACAACCCATACGGTCGCTTTGGGATTTCTGCGCTCAACGATGTTCATGCGTTGATCAGGATCAACAGGAATATGGCGACCCATATCAGACAAAACACGCCTCCCAGGCGGAAGATGCCGAGCGCCATGCTTCTGCGCGCCGCTCTGACATCGCCGGGTATCGTTCGTTTTGGAATGAAGGCGCCCGGCGCTCTCTTGATCCAAAAGGCTGTCCACCGCTCAAGGGAAGCGATCACGCGCTCCGGCTTGAACGTGGCAAGCCGCGCGAACCACACCACGAGCGCGACGATGATCCCGATGAGGATGGTGATAGCAGAGATGCGCTCATGCGAACCTCCCCATTTGCGCCAGCGCAAAGGCGCAAGGTTCAATCATTCACTCCGTCAGCCGCTGGTTGCTTTTGCACGCGATTGGACCGCAGTGCGAAAGGACAGCTTCCCCTGTTGGAACAGAACCAGCGCCAGTTCCCGGCGCAGCTCCTCAAGGGTCATCCGGGCGGCATGTAACACGTTGCGCGGTAGTTCAATCACAGCCATTGTTTCCATTGATGCACCCTCCCGCATCGACTACGATAGCAGGCGCGCACTGGCTGGTTGACTCTGCGGTAATCCATTATATTATTCCTCGTCGCGCACGGTTGTGCGGCAGGCGCGGATGAAGGCCACGCCGCGTCCTGGCAATGAGGACACGACCAATGGCAATGGCTCCCTCAGGTCATCAAGGTGCTGACGCCTTCGAGGAAGCCCCTGCCGAGGCGTGTGACGAAATGCGCATCGAGATCACCCAACGGCACGGTGATCAGGGAGGGGCGGTCGCTCGTCGCATAGTCAAGCGCGTAACACACGTCTCCTCCATTGGCGCCGATGGCTACTACCTTGGGCAGATACGTTTGAATGCGATACTCCTCATTCAATTCCGCGATCTCCTGAACGCTCCAAAGCGACACATATCCCTTTTCCAGACGCCCTTCTCCTCCGTTGGACAGGAGGAGGAACGCCGTGTCGTCGTCTGGAAGTCGGCGCTGGATGCGCGCCTCGAGACGCTCGATGACATCGATGGCGGCGCCTGGTCATCGTTGCAAGCGCATCACG
>CALGYB010000210.1 GCA_937935075.1 uncultured Roseiflexus sp.
CCCCCACAAGGGGGGAGGGGGAGAGAGGGGGCCTCACAAGGGGGGAGGGGGAGAGAGGGGGCCTCACAAGGGGGGCGGGGAAGGGAGGGAGCCTCACACAAGGGGGGAGAGGAAGGGAGGAAGCCTCACGAGGGGGGGAGAGGAAGGGAGGAAGCCTCACGAGGGGGGGGAGGGGAAGAGAGGGGGCCTCACGAGGGGGGAGGGGAGCGTGACTCTCACCGTTCCGCTTCGCTTGCGCCGATGACCAGCGCCCCGGCACGCAACGCGGCGGCGTACCGTCCTGGCGCCAGCCGGTCGAGCGGCGTGCCGTCGGGAACGATGCACCCCGGCAGCCCGACGCCAGTTTCGACGCGGAGACCGCTTTCGCCTTTGGACTCGACGATCCAGATTTCTGAACCGACACGCTGAATGACGATCCGTTCCGGACTGCCAAGGTCGAACCAGATCTGTTTGCCGAAGAGGAGGCGAATACGTCGCATACCGGTGCGTGGGTCGGCTTCATGACGGATGCGGATGTACATTCCAGCAGTGCGTTCTGTGCGTCGCCCGGTTGTATCGGAGGTGTGGCGAGTCTCGGCGCGTTCTGCCATGCGCTCCTGTTGTTCCGCCAGAGCGCGCAGTTCCGCCGCGATCTGACGGCGGCGTTCGGATGTGGGGCGCGCGCCGAGCGCCTCGACGACTGCGCGCCGCAGGATGTCGTAACTGTCGCTGTTCATCGTCGCGCGTCCAGTGGAATGCCACGGTGCAATCCGAGTAAGCGGGCATAGGCGACGACCTCGGCGTATTCGCCGGTCGTGATCCGCCGCGCCAGTTCGGGGTAATCGTATGCCCGGTATGCCGGGTGGTACTGGTCCATCAGATTGATCCACGAGTCGCGCGAAATGTCTTCGGCGATGAAGCGCAGCACTTCCTGGGAACCAGCGAGGCGTCCCGGCAGCGCCAGATGACGGATGAGCAATCCGCGCACCGCCAGGCCGCGCTCGATGTGCAGGTCGCCGACCTGCCGGTGCATTTCGCGCAGCGCCGGTCGCACGACTTCCCAGTAGTGTGGAATGCCCGAGTAGCGCTCTCCAATCGCCGAGTCGCTGTACTTGACATCCGGCATGTAGATGTCTACCACCCCATCGAGGAGCCGCAGCGCGGCAACCGAGTCATACCCGGAGGTGTTGTACACAATCGGCAGGCGCAGCCCGCGCGGGACGGCGATTGCCAGCGCCGCGAGGATCTGCGCGACAACGTGGGATGGGGTGACCAGGTTGAGGTTATGGCACCCTTCCCGCTGCACATCGAGAAATATCTCCGCCAGTTGCGCGGCATCGACAGCGGCGCCGCTTACCAACTGGCTGATGTCGTAATTCTGGCAGTAGACGCAGCGCAGGTTACAGCCGCTGAAGAACACTGTCCCGGACCCGCGCCATCCGCGCAGCACGTCTTCCTCGCCAAAATGTGGACCGTAAGACGCCACAATCGCCTCCCGCCCAACGCGGCACTCGCCCGCCTCATCGTGCAGCCGATCGGCGCGGCACGCCAGCGGGCAGAGGGTGCAGGAAGCCAGACGCTCGTGCGCGACTGCTGCGCGTTCCTGCAATACGCCTCGTTTGTAGAGGTCGAGATATGCCGGGTACGACATACGCCGCTTCTCCGCTTCGATACATGTTGTGTCCGGCGGTTGCAGGTGCAGATATATTGTACTTCATACATGGCGCAAACGGAATGTGGCAGCAGTCGCACCAAACGGAGATTCGGGGATGGTCCCCGAAAAGAAGAGTCGGCGGCGGAAAGGCTTTCCCAAACGCCAACGCACACCGCCCTGCCGAACCAGAGTTGTTCGTTCTATGAGAGCGGCTTCCCAATGAAAAAAGGCCTGATCCAGCGCACTCCCGCCCAGAGCGCTGTTTGTAACAGGATGTTCACCGCCGATGGATCGGATCTTCCGCCCATACGCATAAAAACGGCATATACTGGCAGTAGTTCGGCGGTTCGATGGGGCGCCGCTCCGAATACTGTGCGTTTCCCTCGCAAATCCACAAGCCATCCAGATGCATCCTCACGACCGCAGAACGCTGGAAGCCGTGACTCAAGGAGGAGTCCTATGGCAGCGACACATCTCCAGAGCATATGGGTGCATGGGCACAGCATGCAGATCGAGGACAATGACGCACTTGCGGCAATCTGGCGCTCTGGTTTTTGTCTCTACGTCGAAGGCAAGCCCGACAGTCTGAACTGGCTGCATGCCTCGATCCCGACCCCGGCGACCGTTGGAGATCACCGAACGCGCGTCGCGGCAGTCATGATCGTCTGCCGTACCATGTCGAATGATGCGATTGTGCGCGATATTCACATCTATGATGGCGACGCCAAAATCGGCGACATCAACGATATCAACCTGAGCGGTGATGTCGGTCTGGCTCGCTTTACTCTGCTGGATCACCCGGAAGTACAGACAGCGGTCGGGGTTTCGCTTGGTCTCAGTTTTGGCTCGGCGGCGCTGCCCCATGGTATCAGTATAATCGCAGTCGGTGTAGAGTTCGTATAATGGCAGGAGTTGTGCGATTACTCCACGGACGAGCCGTGTAATGGATTTTCTCGCCTTCGGCGGAGCAGTACTTGCCTTCTTTTGTGATGCGGTGCAGCGGTAAAGCCGTCGCACCGCACCTTAATCGGGAGCGCTACGCTGCCGCAGGCTGTAGCGGCGCCAAAAAACGCGCCATCGCATAAATCTTATAATGGAGAGCACTGAGTCGACACACAGGAAATGGAACGGCTATGATCGAGTTATTTCACCAGCCACCCCCGACGCTGGGGAATCAGTACACTGACGACCGGGTGCTTCGGTCATTCCTGCGGCGCGCATTGCCGCGCGACGTGCTGGCACAGGTTGAACCCGATCTGACCACAATGGGTGAACTGGCAGGCGGCGAACTCTACCGTCTGCACCTTGCCGACCGCCTCAACGAACCGGTGCTCACGCAGTGGGACGCCTGGGGAGAACGCATCGATCACATCGAGGTCTCGCCGCTCTGGAAACGCGCCGCGCGCCTCGCTGCCGAATACGGATTGGTTGCACTCCCCTACGAGCGAACCTTTGGCGCTCTGTCGCGGATCGTTCAGTTTGCGCTGGTCTACCTGTTCCATCCTTCGACCGATGTGTACACCTGCCCGCTGGCGATGAGCGATGGCGCTGCGCGCACGCTGGTGCAGGCAGGCGACGCAGCCCTGATCGACCGCGCGCTGCCGCTCCTGACAAGCCGTGACCCGGATCGCTGCTGGACGAGCGGGCAGTGGATGACCGAATTGCCCGGCGGTTCGGATGTCAGCCACACGGAAACGATTGCCCGCCCCGGTTTCGATGGCGTCTGGCGCTTATTCGGCAGAAAATGGTTCACCTCGGCGACGACCGGGCAGATGGCGCTGGCGCTTGCCCGGCCCGAAGGGAACCCGCCAGGCAGTCGCGGGCTGGCGCTCTTCTACATCGAACTGCGCGACGAGGAAGGGCGCTTGCAGAGCATTCGCGTCAACCGCCTGAAAGACAAACTTGGCACACGCAAAGTGCCAACTGCCGAACTCAGCCTGGAAGGAACTCCGGCGCGTCTGGTTGGCGCATTGAACGGCGGGGTGCGCGCGATTGTGCCAATGCTCCAGGTCACTCGCATCTGGAACAGCATCTCGGCAGCATCGTTCATGCGGCGGGGTATCGCCCTGGCGCGCGATTATGCCCGTCGGCGCGTCGCCTTCGATGCTCCGCTCAACTGCCAACCCCTCCACACCGAAACCCTGGCGACGTTGCAGGCGGAATTCGAGGGCGCCTTCCACCTGAGTTTTCTGACCGCCGGGTTGCTTGGCGCTGAAGAGACAGGGACCGCCGACGAGCGCCAGCAGCATCTGTTGCGCGTTCTGACCTCGATCACCAAACTGACGACAGGACGGCAGGCGGTCGATGTGATGAGTGAAGTCATCGAGGCGTTTGGCGGCGCCGGCTATGTGGAAGACACCGGTCTGCCGACGTTGCTGCGCGATGCGCACGTGCTCCCGATCTGGGAAGGAACCACCAATGTCCTTGCGCTCGACACGCTGCGCGCACTGGCGCAACTGGGGACCTGGGAGGCAATCACGAGCCTGGCGGAAGAACTGACGGCAAGCATTGATGACAGCCGGCTCGCTGCTGCCGGCGCTAGCGCGCGCGCTGCGCTCGACCATGCCCGGCGCTGGTTCGCCGAAACGCGCGACCGTGGACGCCTGGAACGCGGGGCGCGACGCCTGGCGCTCACCATTGGGCGCAGCCTGGAACTGGCGCTGCTGGTCTCCCATGCTGCCTGGTCGCTGGCGGAGGAGCACGAGGGACGGGCGCGCGCCGCGGCGCTGCGTTTCGCCCGCTCGCCCATTGACCTGATCGATGACGAGGACGCCGACGATACCGCATTAGCGGACGATACGCCGTTGCCGGTCGAGGCGCGGTGGCGGATATGACGGTCACCGCTGGATGGCTGGCATACTCCTGCTCTTTGCCCTGCGCGACGTGTCCATAGGGTCAGGCGCGCAGCGTGGGTGGCAGTCATTATGGGAAACCCGGCTCGTGGTTCTCATAGAGCGATCACCCAAAGCCTGGACAATCAAGGACGTGGAGCAGCCAACGTTGGCTTCGACAGGCTCAGCCAACGTTGGCTTCGACAGGCTCAGCCAACGTCTGCCGCAAGATGGTCAACATAGCCAAGTATTGTGCAACATCTGGTTGATCGCTCTATCAGTTCTCATACCAATGTGCGGTCATTTGGACCATACTGCTGGTACGTGCGGCAGGATGCCGAGCCGCTGCGGGCTAAAGTCCTCGCTGGGGCTGCTGATGCCAATGCGCAGTCATGCGCCCACGACCGCCAACGCGCGTTGTGAATCATTACGCCTTGCGAACCAGTCGCCTGAACATCGTGTCTGACTGACCGCACATTCGTATCAGTTCTCAGTTCCCGGCTCAAGGAAACACATGCCTCCAATCTACGGCTTCTACTGGTCTCCATCAGCGGCATCGCTCGACGCGGAATGGAGCGCATTCGTCCAGAGCGGCGCTAACAGCGTCGTGATCCAGACGCATGCGCTCACGGATGCGCTCCTTGATCGTCTCCAACGGCAGGGTACGATGGTCTACGTCGATCTGCCACTGTTTGCCGGCGCCGATCTGCGCGTGAGTTTCCCCGACAGCGCTCCGATCGATGCGTATGGCAGCGCAATGGGCACAGACGAGTGGTACGTTCCGCTCTGCCCGAACAACGTGCATGTCCGTGCTCATCGTCTTGCCAGCCTGCGCAGCGTGCTGGAACAGCACGGAGACGCGCTGCACGGCGTCTGGCTCGATTTCGTGCGCTACCCGCTGCGCTGGGAAGTTCCGCAGCCGAACCTGGTGCAGACCTGCTTCTGCGACCAATGCCTTGCCCTCTTCTTTGCCCACCCGCCGCGCGAGTACACCATCGATGAGCGCGTAGCGGCAATCCACGCCATCCTGACCGAACATCTCGCAGCCTGGGTCGAGTGGAAATGCCAGCGAATCGCCGGGTTCGTCCAGGACATCCGCAACTTCCTGCGAGCGCAGCGTCCTGATCTACGCCTGGGTCTGTTTGCGCTTCCCTGGCGGCTGACTGACCACAACGCCGCCGTTCGCACGATTGTCGGGCAGGACGTGGCGCTGCTCGGCAGGCGCGTCGATGTCATCAGCCCGATGGTCTACCACCGTCTCTGCGGCCAATCTCCCGAATGGATCGCCGACGTTGTCGAAGAGATTCGCATGCGAAGTTGCACGGATATTCTGCCGGTCATCCAGACCATCGACGCACCCGGACCGCTTCCGACGGAAGAATTCCGTCGCGCGCTGGAGATCGCGCGCGCCGTGTCGGATCAGGGGGTGCTGCTGTTCGACCTGAGCGCCATCGTCCGCGACCCGGACAAACTGGCGGTAGTGCGTGAGGCGTTTGAAGGCGGGAAGGGTGCAGGTTGCAGGCGGGAACAGTAG
>CALGYB010000211.1 GCA_937935075.1 uncultured Roseiflexus sp.
ATGTCGTAGAGTTCATAGGCGATGAACGCGATATCCGCACTCTCGACCGCATGCCCCGTCGGGTCGGTGTACCGCAGCGGATTGTTCCGCGCATACGCGTACCGGTTCAACTCCTGCGGCGTATCGGGAACGCCGCCGCGCTGCGGCCACGCCTGCCGCGCCACGGCGTCGTGCGGCGCCAGCGTCAGCGCCCCCGCGCCGGGGACGCTACGCTGCGGTGCGATGAACCGCCCGAGCGCCGGGTCGTAGTACCGGGCATGATAAATACAATAACCCCGTCGCATCAAGGCGTTGCCCGGTGAAGTTCAGCGCCGTCTGCCCGACGCCGCCGGCGCGCACGCGCTGCGGAGAACCGAGAACCAAGAACCGAGAACCAACAACGGCATCCCGGCGCTGCAGGCGGACGGCGGGACGAAAGGATAACCCCGTGGCTGCGTCAGCTCTACCTGCAGCGCATCATCACGTTCGCAAGCGAATGACTGGACGCCACGCCACGCACCGCTTGTCGCTCGCCTCGCGCCTCTCCAGTTCCCCGGCGCGTTATGGCATCTGTCTTGCTCGACACCGGAGCGGCGCTGGGCGGCGGGCGCGTCGCGGTGAGCGTGGGGGCAGGGTGGGCGTCGGCAGGCGGGTGGACGTCGATTCACGGCAGCGCGTGCGCTGATCTGAAAAGGGAGCTGCTACTCTTGCCGCGCCTCTCCCGCTGATGCCGGGTCTCGCAGCCATGCGAGAAACGCGCCCGGCGTGAGGATTCGAATGTTCTGATAGCCCGACAATGCAAGCAAATGACGATCGCCGGAGACAATCATCGACGCGCCAGCGACCAGGGCGCATTCGATGAAGATGTCATCATCGGGATCGCTGGCGACCACATGGAGCGTACCGGTAATTGCCACCTCCTGACCGAAGCGGCGAAACTCATGCACCGCTGCGCGCACCTGATCGACCGAAAAGCCGAACGTGACGGAGAGCTGCTCTGAAAACTCGGCGATCATCTCCCGGCAGTACACCAGTTCGACCAGCCCCGCCCGCGCCGCCAGCCAGCATTTGTAGGCGGCGCCGCGCCACAGTACGGCGGCCAATCGAATATTCGTATCGAAGACGACTTTCTCAGCCACGGACGTCGTCGTGCTTCAGGTCGTCGATGAGCCGCATGCGCTCGTCTTCAGAGAGCGCATCCCAGTCCAGGCCGCGCTGAGCGGCCAGCAGGCGGATGCGCTGATTGCCATACTCCACCAGGCGGTCGAGGTCGTCGAGATCGAGAAGGAGCGTTCGCAACAGCGCACGTTTCCCCGCAGGGGTTAATTGACGCGCCAGGGTAATCACCTGGGTTTCGTCAAGGGGCAGCAAAATCGCCGGATCCATACGCGCCTCGCGGTGCGCAGATGCGCAGATGGTCTTGCTCGTGTATGCGTATATTGTACGTCATGAGTGCTTTTTCAGGCAAACTGCGCGTCGTCCGAGTCGCTGCAGGCGCCATCGCGTCGATCGTTGTGCCGGTGTCGATGTCCATACCGGGCAGCGTTCCCTGCTCTTGACCCTTATCGCTGATCGCTTTCAGCGTTGCTGAGCGCTTCGCGCTCGGGCGAGCAGCGAGCATCCGAAGCAACACGCAAAGCACGTCCGCAGAAAGTCCAGCGCCACATTCGTGTCGAGCCACACGCGCATCACAGATACTTATCCATCACGTACTGCGTATAGGCATCTTCGAGGTCCTGGTCGGCTGGCGCAGGAGCAGCGGTCTTGAGCAGACCGCGCCACATCGCTGGCGCCGGGCGGGGCGACGGTGCACTGTTCGACGCCAGCTCTGTGCGCAGGGTGCGGGTCATTTCTTCCAGCAGCAGGAGTTGTTGATCAAGGGGCCACTGCTTGATTGCGTCAACGACGTCCTGATAGCGCATGACCATCTCCGCGGTGCAAACCTGTACCGATGTTATGCCGTCAATTGTATCACGATGGCGACCGGGAGACAACGTTCATTGCCAATGCTGCGGTTCGTGCGCCTCATTGCTATACCGCGCCGCGCGCGTCGCGCTCGTCGCGCCCATGCCGGCGCCGGGGATCATGGCTGCCGCCGCAAGCGCAGCGCCCACTGGATCGCTACGTGCTAGCGAGATCAGCGCATTCGCGCCATCAAACAGCTCACCGACGCCTGGCGCCAATCCGGCGACGTCGAAGCCGGTCTGAATGGCGTCGAGCGCATCGCCATACCTCCCGTGTGCCGGGTCCCACCCGGCGAAGCGGCAGTCGGGAGCGCCCCAAATCCGGCCAACGCAATGCCCCGTCGGATCGGTGAACCGCAGCGGATTGTTCCGCGCATACGCGGAGCGGTTCAACTCCTGCGGCATCTCCGGCATGCCGCCGCGCTGCTGCCACGCCTGCCGCGCCACGGCGTCGTGCGGCGCCAGCATCAGCGCGCCCGTGCCGGGGACGCTACGCTGCGGTGCGATGAACCGCCCGAGTGCCGGGTCGTAGTACCGGGCATGATAAATACAATAACCCCGTCGCATCAAGGCGTTGCCCGGTGAAGTTCAGCGCCGTCTGCCCGACGCCGCCGGTGCGCATGCGCCCCCACGGGTCGTCGTGCTGCACCGCCGTCAGCGCGTCGCTTGCGTTTGTCACGGCGCTCACGCTCCCCAGGTGGTCGCCGTGCAGGAAGAAGACGCCGCTGTCGCTCCGGCGCAGCCCGATCACCTGCCCGTAGAACTGGTCGTCACCTTTTTGCCTGGGGAGACGATGACACAAAGACAAGACGATGATACGCCGGTGACACCGTGGTTGTCAAAACCGGGTATCGATGCATATTTTGTGCAGATGCCGGGAATGCAATGTGCAACGTCATGGCGGGCGCATCGCAGGCGCGCCCCAGTCTGCGCATCTGCAACCTGCATACGTTCAACGCCCACCTGTAACCTTCCCACGTTTAACGTTCAACCCTTCACCCAACGAGCCAGGAGTCGATTTCATCCAGGGCAGCGGCGGCGGTCAGCAGCAGTTCCGCACCGCCGATCAGCGCCAGCGCGTCGGCGGCCCAGCCGATACACTGGAGCGTCTCGGTGCGTCCGAGCGGAGCGATGGTCAGAAATGCCTGACCGAGGAGGAGATGAGCGCGTCTGGTATCCTGGCACTTGACGACGGCGTGCGCCGTAGCAACGAGGGCGCGTGCGCGTTCCAGCGGTCGTGGGATGAGCCGCGCCACTTCTTCGGCGTCTTCGGGCAACCCGTGGGCGGCAAGCGCCTGTGCAGCGGCAAGCAAGTAGCGACTGCGCACATCGGGGGGCAGCACATCGGCAATGCTGGTGAACGCGCGCGCGCGCGCGCCGGATTCGACCAGCGGCTGCGCGATGGCTGCTTGCGCGCGCGCGCGCTCAGTGGGGACAGTGATCTGTTCAGTGCGTGCATGGGCTGCCGCCGCAGCGCCGGATCGCGCCCAGGCAATCGCCAGGTCGGCTTCGAGCCGCGCCCGTGCTCCAGCGTCGCCAATTTGCGCCGCCAGCGCAAATGCATCGCGGTGGCGCCCGTTCGCCGCCAGAATGCGCGCCAGTTCGTCGAGCGCCCAACTGCGTTCGTCTTCATCTGCAATGGTCAGCGCAACGGTCTCTGCCGTTGCGTAGTCACCCCGGCGCGCCAGCGCAATTGCAGTACGCGAATGGGCGCGGTCTCGCTCCTCGCCTTCGGGGAGCAGCGCCGCCATCCGCATACCGACCTCGAATTGCCCGCTGGCCGCTTCGGCTGCCGCCAACGCCGCAATCACCGATGCCCGCTCCTCTCCTTCGACGGCAATTGCGGCGGTGGCGGCTTCGTCGAGCGCCTGCGCCGCAATCGGCGGATGGTCGAGCGCCATGTCGATCAGGCAACGCGCGCGGGTTTCGTGGTCATCGATCAGGCGCGCAACTTCGAGCGCGGTCTCTGGCGCAACCTGAACGATCAGCGCGCGCGCCACCTGCGCCAGCGCACGATCGCGCAGCGCCGGGTTCGGCAGGAGCATCACCCGATCCGCAGCGCGCGGGTTGCCGCGTCGAGCCGCATCACAGGCCAGTTCGGCAGTGACCCACGCAACCGTCGTGGCACTGCGCAGTGTGTCAAGCACCAGACCGGCGCGCTCATAGTCGCCAGCACGTGCGTGCGCAATTGCTACTTCCGCCATGGCCCAGTCGTGGTTCCCCGGATGCGCTATTGCATACGCCACCTCTTCGGCGCGGCTCAACCGCCTGTGTGCGATCAGCCAGCGCACGACTTCGGTTTCGATCATGCCGCGCCGTTCAGCATGGACGATACGGGTTGTGATGCCAAGCGCCGTGTCGGGCGCACCAATGCCAATCGCGGCGCGCGCCAGCGCAACGAGGGTTTCTTCATGCTGATCGCGCCATTGTCGGGTGGGACCAGGCGCTTCGAGGTCGAGCGCTTCGGAGAGCATCCGCATCGCTGGCGCGCGCATGCGCAGTGCGTAGCAGACTTCGCCGAGATGGCGCAACGCCAGCGCCTTATCGCGTCCATCCGGCAACTGATCGATCATTGCCCGGATACGTTTCATCGTCGCATCGCGCGGTTGACCGCGATCAACAGCAGTAGCGAACACTTCGGCAGGCGCATGGGGCGGCAGGGTGCGCGCCAGAAAGGCCAGCCCGCCGGTCAGGGCTGCGGCTCGCAACAGCGGGAGTGCTGCGTCGTTCTTTGCGGCTACGCGCAGCGCCCACAACCCATCGACAGCCGCATCGCTTAGATTGCCGCTGCGCCGCTCCTGCGCGCGCACCCAGGCGCGCCGGACCACACTGCTGATCGCCGCTTGCGTTGCGCTGCCGCCGAGTGCGCTGTGACGGGCGAATTCACGGCTCAATGCGATCTCGTCCTGCCAGCCCGACCGCTCGGTCATCCCGTTCGACTGTGCAAGGGTCAGTTCGACAAAGCGCGCGTGAGCCGATGCCAGGTTGTCTCCCGACATTGCGGCAATGAATGCGCGTGTTGCGCGATGGTACAATCGAATGCCCGCTTCAGTACGCTCGATGAGTGGACCCCAGCGTTGCACCAGATGCCGGATGGACTCTTCGGCGCTTCCCGCCAGCATTGCTGCCAGCGTCAGCGGCAACGGCTCACGGGAAGCGGCAAGAACGCACGCCAGGGCGCGCCCGTGTGGCTCCAACCGTTCCCACCAGTGTTGATGCAGGTCGGTCAATCCAGAGGGAAGACGTTTTCCATCGATTGCCCGTCCCGCCAGCAATCCAATTGCCAGGCGAAGATAGAGCGGCGATCCCCGACTGCGTGACGCCAGGATGGTCGCCAGACGACGGTTCCTGCTCAGGTGAGCGGCAACGTCCGCCAGCCATGCCTCATCAGCATGGAGCGATACGCGGGCCGCAAAATGCGCCCCGATCGCTGGTTGTTGCGTATCCGGCGTCGTCAGCATCACAACAACCACGCCAGAAGGAAGGCTGACAGGCAGTGGAGGCGGCACAGGCACGTCGGTATTATCTGGCATTCGTCCGATAAGAACAACCAAAGGATCGCCAGAGGGTCGTTTCTCTGCCGCTTCCGCGAGCAGCCGTTCGAGGGTCAGCGCATCGCGTGACGCAATCGGCGGAACCAGCGGCGCCGGCAGATCGGCAAGCGCCAGCGTCTGCGCGCAAAGCGCTGCCAGACCACCGCCAGCATCATCTTCAGGCAGCCAGAATGCCCATCGGCGCGTGGCAGCCAGCCGGCAGATCAGCGCTGTTGCGCCGCCGCCGTGATCGCCATCGAGCGCCACGATGCCTCCGTTACAGTCGCGTATTGCCTGTTCGAGCGTTGTTACTGCGGCTGGACGCGGCACAAACCATGCACACCGCTCGGCGATGCGTCGCGCCTGCACCGCCAGCGCGCGTCCCGTCTGATGGTACAGATGCGGATATTGCGTTACTGCCGCGACCGAAGGCGGAATGAGGTCAGGAGGCGAATAATCGCTTGTGGTCATAGAACCCGAGTTCTTGATCATTGAGACGGATCTGACACCTGCTCACATCGATGAAAGTCACATTTGAGAGACCGGCGGCAGCGGATACGACGCGAACTCTCGTCCGATTTCGACCTCGCCGGTGAACCCTGCGGCGCGGGTTTCGGCAATCGCACGATCGGCGCTCATCGTCCAGCGTGGGCTGTAGTGAACGAGCACCAACCGCTCGACTCCGGCGGCAGCCGCGACTTCGCCTGCCTGGTATGGCGACGTATGACCGGGAAATGGTTCCGGCGTTGTGGCTTCGTGGATCAGGACCAGCGCGCCGCGTGCCAGGTCACGCACTGCGTCGCATGGCTCAGTGTCGGCGGAGTAGACCAGCGCGCGCCCATCGTCGCTGCTGAAGCGCAACGCAAGGCAAGGGCGCGAATGGACGGTTGGCGCGGTATGAATACGGTATGGCGCGCCGTCCAGGGCGATTTCATCGCCTGCTTCAATCGAAGTCCAATCGATCTCCGGCTGATACTGCTCGAGTTCAAACGCTTCGAGAATACGCTGCGCGGCTGCCAGGGTTGGCGCATTGCCATAGACCGGTAGACGTCGGTCGTATCCGGCGAGTTTCAGCGAAAAGAGCAGTCCAGGCAGACCATTGAGATGATCGGCGTGCGAATGCGTCAGAATCATCGCCCTCAAGTCATGCGGATTGACGCCAGCACGCAACAACCGCTGGTACGTACTGCCGCCGGCATCGACCAGCACCAGCCCATCTGGCGCTTCCCAGACCATATGCGTGTAATCACGGTCGGCGTCCGGCACCGCCGTCCCGACGCCTAACAAAATCATGCGCATACCAGGATGCTCCTCTGCTGTTGGCGTCCAATCGTTGCTGATATTGTATCAGAGTCGTTCCTGTTGTGGCATTCTGGCGACACATCAAAAGTGCTATACTTGCTCCGAGTGAAACGCACGTCGTAATCCTGCATCGACCCGGAGGCGCGCGATGAACGACGCATTTTACAAACACCTGCTCGATGAGATGTACGATGGCGTGTATTTTGTTGACCGGCATCGTCGCATTCTGTACTGGAACGGTGGCGCAGAACGCCTCTCCGGGTATAGCGCCGATGAGGTGACGGGACGTTTCTGCGGCGATAACCTGCTGCGTCATATCGACGAATGCGGACGACGTTTATGCACCGACATGTGTCCGCTGGCTGCGACCATTCGTGATGGTCAACCACGGCAGGCAGAGGTTATTCTGCACCACAAACAAGGGCATCGCGTGCCGGTGCTGGTGCGTGTGACGCCGATCCGGGATGAGCATGGGGAGATCATCGGCGCAGTCGAAGTGTTCAGCGATAACTCGCAGCAGAAAGCGGCGCTGGAAGAAATCGAGCGTTTGCGCCAGTTAGCGCTGCTCGATCCACTGACCGGCGTTGGCAACCGGCGTTTCATCGAAAGCATCACACACGCCCGCCTCGAAGAATTGCGACGCTATGGCTGGCCCTTTGGGGTCGTCCTGGCCGACATCGATCATTTCAAGGCGGTCAATGACACCTTTGGGCATCTGACCGGCGACGAGGTGTTGAGGATGGTCGCGCGCACGCTGGCGTACAACGTGCGTGCATTCGATGCCGTCGGGCGATGGGGCGGCGAGGAATTCGCCATCGTTGTGCAGAATGTCAGCGTCGGCATGCTGAGCGTCATTACAGAACGTTTGCGCATGCTGGTGGAACAATCTGCGCTCTCGACCAACAGCGCAACCGTTCGTGTGACCGTCTCGCTTGGCGTAGCGGTCGCTCGTTCAGATGATACGCCGCTCAGCCTTTTTGATCGCGCCGATCAGATGCTGTACCAGAGCAAACAATACGGGCGCAATCGCGTTTCAGTTGAAGAGCCGT
The DNA here is from genome assembly GCA_937935075.1 of uncultured Roseiflexus sp. Lineage (GTDB taxonomy): Bacteria > Chloroflexota > Chloroflexia > Chloroflexales > Roseiflexaceae > Roseiflexus. Next base: position 7,828 of record CALGYB010000211.1, read on the forward strand.
CGTCTGACGTTGAAGATGGTGAGATCCACACGGCGCTGAGTATGCACGCTGCGTTGCTATCACGCTGAGAGCGTGTCAGAAAACGTGAACTGGCTGGGCGAGTCACTGCCTTTGCCCACCCAACGGCGCCTCGTGAGGCGACTTTTCAGACGAGTCTGATACTGTGCTCGAGAAGGACGTATGCCACGGGTCATCTACTTTGACTGTTTTTCCGGCATCAGCGGCGATATGGCGCTCGGCGCGCTGCTGGACGCCGGGTTGTCGCTCGAGGCGCTCCGTGATGCGTTGCAGCGTCTCAACGTCGCCGGATGGGACCTGCACGCCACACGCGAGGTGCGCGGACCGCTCGCCGGCACGCGCGCCCACGTCGTTGCGCCCGAAGGTCACGTCCACCGCAACCTCGACGACATCCGCGCGATCATCAGCGCCGCGTCATTGCCCGCAGCAGTCATCGATCGTAGTATCCGCATCTTTACCATCCTCGCAGAAGCCGAGGCGCGAGTCCATGGTACGACGGTCGATCAGATCCATTTCCACGAAGTCGGCGCACTCGACGCGATTGTTGACATCGTCGGCGTGGTGGCAGGACTCGACCTGCTTGGCGTCGAGCAGGTCTTTGCCTCGCCGCTGCCGCTTGGCGCCGGATGGGTGCGCACGGCGCATGGTCCCCTGCCTGTCCCTGCTCCCGCAACGCTGGCAATCCTGGCGTCGGCTGGCGCACCGGTTACCCCTGATGAGACGTCATTTGAGTTGACGACTCCGACCGGCGCAGCGATCCTGGCAGCGCTGGCAACCTTTCGCCGCCCGCCGATACGCCTGCGCACCGTCGGCTATGGCTTTGGCGCCCGCCAGACGGAGCGCCCGAATGCCCTGCGCGTCTGGCTGGGCGATCTCGACAAGGAAGACGGCGCCGACCGGCAGCAGGATCTGGTGCTGCTGGAAACGAACATCGATGACCAGCCGGCTGCGCACATCGCATATGCCGCCGACCGGCTGCGCACAGCCGGCGCCCTCGATGTCTGGTGCACGCCAATTCTGATGAAGAAAGGACGCACCGCTGCGCTGCTCTCCGCTCTCGTGCCCGCCGATCTGGAGGAAATGGTCGTTGACCTGATCATGCGCGAAACGACGACGCTAGGGGTGCGGCGTCGTCCTGTTGAGCGCCACGTATGCGACCGCGACATCAGGGAGGTTGCCACGCCGCTGGGCACGGTACGGGTCAAACGAAAATGGTGGCGCGGCGAACTGCTTGGCGCTGCGCCAGAGTACGAAGATTGCGCCCGGATCGCGCGCGAGCGCGGTGTGCCGCTGGCAGCGGTGTATCAGATGGTGATGGGGCGGTTGGAGGATGGAGCGACGAAGTGTTGAGGTCGCACCGGGACCTTATCTGCTCAGCCAGGTTTCTATCTGGAAATCCGCAGCAAACGGATTCACGAAGCGAACTCCTTCTGTGATCCATCCCGGGTTGAAATCCTCGCTAAAGACAACCGAGATCTGGTTCAGGCGGGCAGTAGCCCAGATCTGAGCGTCCCAAAAGCTGAACTGGTGATCACGCACCCCACGCGCAGCTTCCAGAACAATCATACCCGTTATCTCCAAGATGGTCCAACTCTGGAGATAGTTGGTGATCCGATCACAGGCATCCGGTACAGGAAGGGGAGTACGATCTTTGGAGTTACGGCAACAAAGAACTCAGAAAGCACCTGTGTGCTGAGCACGCCAGTGTTGCTCATGGAGAGAAAGTCCAGAACTTCGAAGGCGCGTTGTTGTCGTTCAGGCTTGGCGCGATCATAGGCATAGACCAGAACATTCGTGTCCACCAGCACTCTGGCGCTCACGCAGTTCCTCCCGTCGCCAGACGCTCCTGCCAGGCGCAGGACCGTGTTCCATCAAACGCAGGATAAACGCTCTCTCCTTCTCCCAGTACATTTGGCGAAACGATTGATGATCAGGTGACATCGTATGACCGCTGATGACCTCAAACAGACCTTTGCCTTCGATTACGAATCGCATGCTTTTCCACGATCGCTGGCGATCTATGCAGATTGCTTCGCATGGATGCAACGGGCGCCTGCTGAAAGCATGCACGCGATTGTCACCGATCCGCCTTACGGAATTAAGGAATACGACCCCGATCAGCTGGAAAAACGCTCAAATGGTCACGGAGGCGTCTGGCGCATCCCACCATCGTTTGACGGTCACAACCGGTCGCCACTGCCACGGTTTACAGCGCTCAATGACCGGGAAAGGGCGCGCATTCAGGAATACTTTTACGAGTGGGCTCGTCTGACCCTGCGGATTCTTCGTCCCGGCGCCCATGTCTTCGTCGCGTCAAACGTATTTCTCTCACAAATCGTTTTTGCTGCAATGATCGATGCCGGGCTTGAGTTTCGCGGGCAGGTCATCCGGCTCGTCCGAACGCTCCGCGGCGGTGATCGTCCAAAGAATGCGGAAGAAGAGTTCCCTGGCGTCTGCTCGATGCCGCGCGGGTGTTACGAGCCATGGGGCGTCTTCCGCAAGCCGGTTCCGAAAGATATGACGGTCGGCGAGTGCCTCAGAATGTTCCAGACCGGCGGATTGCGGCGTAAACCGGATGGCAATCCGTTTGAAGACGTGATCGAGAGCGAACGCACACCGCAAAAGGAACGTTCAATTGCAAACCATCCAAGCCTGAAACCGCAATCGTTTCTGCGTCAGATTGTGTATGCCTCCCTGCCCCTTGGCAAAGGCATCGTTCTTGACCCCTTCATGGGCGCCGGTTCCACCCTGGCTGCGGCGGAAGCGGTCGGGTACACGGCGATTGGCATTGAGAAGAACAGAGAATACTATGCAATGAGTCTGCGGGCTGTTCCTGCGCTTTCGCTTTCAGGGACGAAAGAATCCCAGTTATCTCTTAATCTCGCCTGAGTCTTTGTACACCCGATTAGCTTTCATTTTATCCGCACCGCTTTTCGTTACGCTGGCTGTAATCGTTCTTCTACCCCTTGAGCGACCCCGCCAGCAACCCGCGCAGGAAGTATTTCCCCAGGAAAATGTAGACCAGCAGCGGCGGCAGCGCAACCAGCAGCGCTCCGGCCATCTGTACGTTCCACTGCGTAAACTGGCTTCCCGACAGGTTTTGCAACGCCACGGTCACCGGGCGTAACTGTGGGTCGTTGGTGATGATCAGCCCGAACAGGAACTCGTTCCAGATCGAGGTGAACTGCCAGATCGCCACAACCACGAAGCCAGGCGCGGAGAGCGGCAGCATCACATGGCGGTAGATGCCGAAGAAATCGGCGCCATCGATCTTCCCCGCTTCCACAAGTTCGTTCGGCACTGTCGCGTAGTAGTTGCGGAAAATCAGGGTTGTGATCGGAATGCCGTAGACCACGTGCACCAGGATCAGGCCGGGTATCGTGGCATACAGCCGGATTTCGCGCAATACTTCGACCAGTGGCACCAGGACGCTCTGGTAGGGGATGAACATGCCGAAGAGAATCAGGGTAAAGAGTGTTTCCGAGCCGGGAAAGCGCCATTTCGACAACACATAGCCGTTGAGCGATCCCAGGATGCACGAGATGACCGTCGCCGGAACGACGAGTTGCACACTGTTCCAGAAACTGCCGCGCATCCCGATCACCCCTTCGCCGCCGTTCCAGGCGCGATCAAAGCTTTCGAGCGAAAACCGCGTCGGCAGGTCCCACATCCGGCTGAGGCTCACCTGATCGAAACTCTTGAAACTGGTGATCAGCAATAGGTAGACCGGCAGGAGAAAGAAGAGCAGAAACGCAATCATGATGCTGTAAATGACCACGCGTGACCAGCGGATGCGCCGTCGCCCCGGTGCAAGTATGGCAACACTACTCATCGCTCCACCTCTGTTCGCCGGTTGTAGATCAGGTACGGCGCCACCAGCAACGCGACAACCACCAGCATCACCATCGCCACTGCTGCGCCCTCGGCGAATTTGTTGGCTTTGAAGGTGATTTCATACATGTAGAGTCCTGGCACCTCGGTATTGTTACCGGGCGCACCGCCGGTCATCGTGACGATCAGGTCGAAAATCTTCAGCGAAATATGCCCCAGAATAATCACTGCACTCAGAGTGATCGGTTGCAGCATCGGCAGCGTGATAGTGCGAAACACCTGCCACTCAGTCGCGCCATCGACCCGCGCCGCTTCTTTGATCTCTTCTGGAATGCCGCGCAACCCTGCCAGGTACATCGCCATGACAAACCCCGACATCTGCCAGACCGCCGCAACGACCACCGGAATCATCGCCATCGGGATGCCGATCCGGGTGCGTACCCCCTCGATGCGCCATCCCGGTACAACGTTCGTGTCGGTCGTCCATGCTGCCTGCAAAAATCCCAGTCCCGATTGTTTGAACAGCAGGTTGATGCCGGTCGGGTCATTGGGCCAGTTGCCTGGCGCAAACAACCACTGCCAGACCACGCCGGTCACGATGAACGACAGCGCCATCGGGAAAATGTAGACCGAGCGGAAGAACCCCTCGGCGCGGATCCGTGAGTCGACGAGCACCGCGAGCAGCAGCCCAATGACCAGGCAAGACGCCAGGAAGAACGCGGTAAAGACGATCAGATTGCGGATGTTTGTCTGAAATCGCCCGGTGTTGAAGATCGTGAGATAGTTATCGAACCCGACGAACGACGTTGACATCGTCAGTCCCCGCCAGTCGGTCATGGAGATATAGGCGGTCCAACCGATGAAGCCGTAGACGAAGACAGCGATTGCCAGCGCCGACGGGGCGATCATCGCAAGTGCAATCGCCCGATCCCGATGCATCCAGCGCACCCGACGGGCGGGATGGGCGCTCAGCGTCTTTGCCTGCCGCATGCATGCTCCTTCTCAGTGCTGCGAATGGACACATAGAGACGTTGTTGTTGAGGCGTAGCATGCTACGTCTCAACAACGTCTCTCTGTATTCCAACCCTCGTATCTTCCGATGCTATTTGAGATCTTTCGCGGCGTCTTGCAGCGCCTCGACGACCGCATCAACATCGAGGTCGCTGGCGAAGACGTTCAGTGCATTGCCGTACTCGGTCATATACGCTTCGGGAGCAGCGGCGCCGTGAACGACGCTCGGCGCCAGTTGCTCGCTGCCGAAGGCTTTGATAGAGTACTGAAGATATTCGTCATACAGGCTCACATCTGCGTCGGTGCGCGCCGGAATGGATCCCTTCTTGGGGTTGAAAGCGTCCTGCCCCTCACGCGAGCCGCAGAGCGCCAGCCACGCCTTCGCCTGCGCCGGGTTCGGCGCGCCCTTCGCCAGACCAAAACTGTCCGACAGCCACATGAAGACCCCCTCGGTGCCTGGCGCTGCGGCATAGCCGTAATCGACGCCGACCTTCGCTCCCTTACTGATGAAGTAGCCGTGCGCCCAGTCCCCCATGATCGTCATGGCCGCTTTGCCATCGAGCACCAGTTGCGCAGCGTCCGCCCACCCCAACGACGAGCGGTCGCTGTTGGAGTATTCCAGCATCCGCCTGGCGATCTCAGCCGCCTGGCGGACGCGCGGATCGTTCCAGTCGGCGCCGGGCTGGAACAGTTTGGCATAATCTTCCGGTCCAAAGACCGCCAGCAGCACGCTCTCGAACAGGTGCGGCGTCTCGAACTTGTCCTTGCCGCCGACCGCCAGCGGGATGATCCCTTTCGCCTGGAGCGTCTCTGCCACCGTGAAGAAGTCGTCGATGGTCTTGGGCGGGGTCAGTCCGTTCTCCTGGAAAATCTTGATGTTGTACCAGAGGACGTTCGAGCGGTGGATGTTGACCGGCACCGACCAGATTTCGCCGTTGTAGGTGATCTGTTCGAGCAGTTTCGGCGGCATGACCTTATCGAAGCCCTGTTCCTTGAAGAACTGCGTCAGCGGCTCCATCTGCCCGGCATCGACGTAGGAGGTCAATTCCTTGCCGGCGTGAACCTGCCAGCTATCCGGTGGTTGACCGCCCTGCAAGCGGGTTTTCAGCACGGTCTTGGCATTTGTGCCTGCACCGCCGGCGACGGTGGCGTTCACAATATCGATATTGGGATTCTGCTGCTTGTAGATGTCGAACATGGCGTTCAGCCCGTCGGCTTCGCCGCCATTCGTCCACCAACTGAAGATTTCGAGTTTGCCGCCGCCTGCCGGCGCGGTCGTCGGTTGGGAGGGGGCGGCAGTTGGCTGGGTGGTTGCCGGCGCGCCGCCACAGGCTGCCAGCACGAGCGCAAGGATCGAGAAGATGCCGAACAGTTTCAACCACTTTGTCGTGAACATAGCATCCCTGCCTTTCAGTTTGTGAAGATGGTCACGCGGAGAATGACTCATCCATGCCATACTGGCGCTCAACCCTTCAGAGCATGCACCTCCTGGTTCGGTTTAGTCGAATGAACGTGAAGAGTATAGCATAAATCCCTGATGTTGATCAGATGGTTTTCGCCTGTCAATCCGTTGCCTCCGCGTTAATCGGTTTTCCCATCATGCCGCATCGCGTTCGCCGTTTTCATTGTCATTGCTGCGCGGCAGGGTCAGCGTGAAGACGCTCCCGCCGCCGATGCCAGGGCTGGCTGCCGTAATATCGCCCCCCATCGCCCGCGCGAGATGGCGTGCAATCGTCAATCCGATCCCGCTGCCGCCGCTTGCCCGGCTGCGCGACGGATCAACGCGGTAAAAACGCTCGAACAGGTAGGGCAACGCTTCCGCTGGGATGCCGATGCCGGTATCTTCCACCGCAACCTGAACACGCGCTGCGTCGCTGCGCACCCGGAGCGTGATGCGTCCGTCCTCCGGCGTATAACGGATGGCGTTACCCAACAGATTGACCAGCACCTGCGCGGTTCGATCCGGGTCGGCGTATGCCAGGATTGCTCCATCCGGCGCTTCGACGACGATTTCCAGACACTGCTCGATGATCTGCGGTCGCAGTTGGGCGACGATACGCTGCACCAGCGCCACAATATCGAAGACCTGCGGCTGAATCGTCACCTGCCCCGCCTCGACCCGCGAGAGGTGTTGCAGGTCATCGACCAGCCGCCGCAGCCGCCGAACTTCGTGCTGCATGGCGCTGATCGTTTCGGGATCGTCTGGCAACACGCCGTCGAGCAACCCTTCGAGGTATCCCTCGAGACCGGCGAGCGGCGTGCGCAATTCGTGCGCCACATTGCCGATCAGGGTCACACGCTGCTGTTCGACGCGCTCTAGCGCCGCCGCCATCTGGTTGAAACTCTGTGCGACATCGCGCAGTTCGTCGCTCAACGGCATCGCAATCCGCTCATCATAGCGCCCGCTGGCGATCCGGCGGCTACTGACCGCTAACTGACGCAGCGGCCGCAGAATCTCGCGCACCAGTAGCAGGCTTGCTGCCAGACCAACAAGCGTCGCCGCCAGCGCGGCGACGACCAGCGCCTGAAGCACCGCTGCCTCGAAAGCGGGTAGCAATGCCGGGTCGATCATTCGCGCCGCCAGGATGTCCGCGGTCGCAATGAGCGTGACGACGCCAACCAGCACCACGAGCATCTGCGCTGCGATGATGCGCCATCGGAGTTGTCGCCACAGCCCTATGCGATTACATCGCTTCATCGATGAACTTGTACCCCACGCCGCGCACAGTTTGGATGAGCGGAACGCCGGCGATCGCCTCGAGTTTGCGGCGCACCTGCCCGACATACACGTCCACCACGCGGTCGGTGCCGTAGAAATCGTCCCCCCACACCAGGTCGAGAATCTGTTCACGGTTCAGCACTCTGCTGTGGTGTCGCGCCAGCGCCAGCAGCACATCGAACTCGGTCGTCGTCAGATCGATTGCCTGATTGCCAACATAGACTTCACGCCGGTCCGGGTTGATCTGCAAATGCGCAAAGCGCAAGCTGGAGTCAACTGCGGGGGTGGCAGAGCGGCGTCGGCGCAGGATCGCTTCAACGCGCGCCACCAACTCACGCGGGCTGAATGGCTTGGTAACATAGTCATCGGCGCCGATGCGCAGCCCGGCGACCCGGTCGCTCTCCTCGCTGCGTGCCGTGAGCATGACGATGAACACATCCGAATCCTGCCGCAGCCGTGCAGCGACTTCCATCCCATCCATCCCCGGCAGATTCAGATCGAGAATGACCAGATCGGGGCGTTCGCGGCGCGCCAGTTCCAGACCTTCCGGTCCGCTGATTGCCAGCAGCACGCGAAACCCCGCCTGTTCGAGATAGGCGCGTGCAACGGTGCGGATGCTGGCTTCATCTTCGATAAGCAGGATGGTCGCACTCATACCAGGCGTCGGTCGTCTCCGGTCAATCCGAAGCGTCCGCCGGAAAGCCAGAAGAGCATCTCGTCGAACGTGTTGCCGAGCAGATTCCCGACTCGTATCATGCGCAGTATTGCCTCGATGGCATCGGCGCGGAGCGCGCCATACTCGCAGGCGAGGCGCTCACGCGCCGCCGGGTCGGGCGTGGCATCGGTTTCTGCCCAGTGCTGCGCATATGTCAGCGCCGGCGCTTCGTCCGGCGGGCAGTCGCTGAATGTCTGGTCAAGGATCTGCACAATCTCGGCATTCGTCACGCCAGCCGCCAGTGCCATTCGCGTATGCGCAAACGAACAGTAGCGGCAGCGATTGACCGCCGTAACGGCAAGCATCAGACGCTCGCGGAATGCTGGCGAAAGCGTGGTGTACGCCTGCCGCAAGCGGGCGCGATGCCGGAACAGCCAGACGACATCCGCCAGAAATTGGCGGGGACTGGCATAGGAGCGACGATGGAAGACAGGAGCGCGGCTCATCGGTCTCCTCCAGACGGCTTATCGGCAACGATCCATGCCGAGAAACGGTCGCGCTCTGCGATATGCGCGTCCAGCCCGTGCGCCGCCAGCATGTCGCGCACCACCTCCGGCGCCAGGAAGGTGCTCCCCATCAGTGCGATACGTTCCGCCAGCGCCACCAGTTTGACCGCCGGACGATGGATATCCGGTTCTTCAATCACCAGTCGGCCGCCGGGTGCGAGCGCCCGCGCCAGTTCGTGCATCGCTGCGGGCTGGTCGAGAAAGTGGTGCAGTGCATCGACCACCAGAATACGACTGAAGAAGCCATCAGCAAAAGGCAGCCGCTGCACCTGTATCCGCACCGGGGACAACGTTTGTTTCTCGCGTGCGCGTTGCAACATCGGCAGCGACTGATCGCCAACGACCAGCCCACCGACGAACGGGCGCAACGTCGCAGCGACGCGCCCGGTGCCGCCGCCGGCGTCGAGCAGCCATCCATCGGTCGGCAGGCATAACAATGTTTTCAGGCGCGTCGGATCGGGTGGACCAATCACCCGTTCGTACACCGGCGCCAGAATGTCGAAATGATCGAGCATAATCCACCTGTTTCGTTGCAGGGATGCAACCCTGGGCAACCCATATCTCCCCCAAATCATGTGACGGCGCGATCTAACATGATAAGGAGGTGCAAGCATCTGTGCCTTATAGGAAGATCAATCTCCATCCGGACAACCACGCTTGCACCCGTGGAGCAGTTGGCGTTGGCTGAGCCTGTCGAAGCCAACGCCGATCACGAGATCGTCTCATATCCGGTTGATCTTCCTACTATAAGTATACTGGATCAAAAGAAGAGGACGGACGAGCGGTATGGCGTGCGTTTTCGGTCCCATTCCATCACGGCGGCTCGGACGGTCGCTTGGTATCGATCCTGTGCCGTTGAAAACCTGCAACTGGAATTGCGTCTACTGCCAGCTTGGGCGGACGCGCCCGCTGACGAATGAGCGCCGCGTATATGTACCACTGCCGGTTCTATTGAATGAGATCGATCAGGCGCTGGCAGCCCGCGCCTCGAACGAGATCGATTGGGTGACGATCGTCGGGTCGGGGGAACCGACGCTGCACAGCGAGATTGGCGAACTCATCCGCGCCATCAAATGCCGGACGACAATACCGGTGGCAGTGATTACCAACGGTGCGCTCCTCTATCTGGCCGATGTGCGGGAAGCGCTCTGCGCCGCCGATGCCGTTCTGCCAACCTTCTCGGCGGGTTCGGCGGCTGTCTGTCGCACACTGCACCGCCCCCATCCAGAGACTACATTCGAGCGTTTGCTGGAGGGGTTGATTGCCTTCCGCGCCGGCTATCGCGGGCAATTATGGGTTGAGGTGATGCTGGTGCGCGGCGTCAACGACAGCGAAGAGGCGTTGCGCGACATTGCTGCGGCGTTGCAGCGCGTTCAGCCCGACCGGATTGACATCACGCTGCCGGAACGCCCCCCGGCGGAACCCTGGGTCGAATCGCCCGATGCCGAAGGATTGATGCGTGCAACCGCGATCCTTGGCGCGGCGGCACACGTGGTTCATCCGGCGGAAGGAACATTCGATCTGCGCGGGTATGCCTCTCCTGTCGAAGCGATCCTCGCCATCATCGCACGCCACCCGATGCGCGCGGAGGAACTGGAACGTGCACTGGCGCGCTGGGCGCCGGATCAGGTGCGCCAGGCGCTGCACACGCTGGAGTCGAGCGGTGCAGCGCAGGTGATCGAACGCTACGGCACGCGCTTCTGGTGTGCGGCGGATGCCTTTTACCCCTCGACCGCCTCCGTACCACGAAAGGCGGTGACGACATCCTATGGTTGCCGGTAATCCGCAGGAAACTGCGCTGGAAGCCGCTGTATGGGAGGCTATGCAGCGCGTGATTGACCCGGAACTCGGCTTCAATCTGGTCGATCTTGGTCTGATTCAGTCGGTCACGGTCGCCAATGGGCGGGCGCTTATCGAATTGGCGCTGACGACGCCGCTCTGTCCGCTGGCCGGTGTGCTCGAATACGAGATTCGCGCGGCGGCGCTGGATGTGCCCGGCATCCAGGAAGCGGAAGTGCGTCTGGTCGATGCGCCATGGACGCCGCCAGCCGCGGCGCCGTGGCGGCGCTGGCTCGACGAGACGACCTGAACGGTCGGGGAAGGACATGGGCAATGCCGTCCGGTGATGTTCTGCTCGACGTACAGAGCGTTGCCCTCTTCCGCGAGGGGCGCACCATTCTGCACGACATCAACCTCAGTGTGCTGGCGGGTGAGATCCACGCCCTGCTCGGCGTCAACGGCAGCGGGAAGTCGAGCCTGGCATACGTCATCATGGGGTGCGAAGACTATCATCCCGATGCAGGGCGCATTCTGTTTGCAGGGCGCGACATCAGCGATCTGCCCATGCACGAGCGCGCCCGCATGGGATTGACGCTCGCCTGGCAGGAACCGGCGCGCTTCGATGGCTTGCCGATTGGCGACTATCTGACGCTGGGCAGACCGACAATCAGCCGGGATGAATTGTGGGAAGCGCTGCACGCTGTGGCATTGGACCCGGCAACCTATCTGCCGCGCGCCCTGGATCGTACCCTGAGCGGCGGCGAGCGCAAGCGGATCGAACTGGCGGCAGTGTACGCTATGCGTCCACGTCTCGCTATTCTGGACGAACCGGACTCTGGCGTCGATGTGTTGAGCTTCGGCGATATTCAACAACTGGTGCGACGCATGGCGCGTTCAGGATGCGCGGTGCTGCTCATTACCCACCGCAACGATATGGCATCAATCGCCGATCGCGCATCGGTGATGAACGCCGGGACGATCATCATAACCGGCGCTGCCGAAGAAGCGCGGCGAGTTTACACCGCAAGGCGCGGATGAGGTGTGCGATGAAAGCGCAACAGATACCGGTCATGACCATGCCGCACAACGACCCGGCATGGGCGCGTGAGTATGAAGCGATCCTGCAAGCATACGAACAGGCGGGCGGGCCAATTGCTGCATTGCGATCCGGTCGCGTTGCGGCGCTGGTTGTCAGCGCCAATCGTGTGCTTGGCGCTATCACAGTGCCGGGGGTGGCGATCAACGCCGAACCGCTGCCGGATGGCGTTCAGGCGCAGATCGTGGTTGCGCCCGGGGTGCGGTTGGAGCGCCCGGTGCACCTCTGTTTCGGCATGATCGCGGAAACCGGTGTGCAGCGGATTGTCGCCGATTATGAGATCGGCGCCGGTGCGCAGGTCGAGTTTCTGGCGCACTGCACCTTCCCCAACGCCCGCGATCTGCGGCACATCATGGACGCCACCGTGCGCATCAGTGAAGATGCTCATATGAACTACACTGAAGCGCACTACCACGGACCGCATGGCGGCGTGGTCGTCGAAGCGCGCGCTGGCGTGGCTATCGGTGCAGGAGGGCGCTATTTCAGCACGTTCAGCCTGGTGCACGGGCGCGTCGGTCGGTTGCTGATCGACTACATTGCCGATGTAGCCGCGTCCGGCGTCGTTGATCTGACCTCAATGGTGTACGGCGTCGGTGACGACGACATCGAGGTGCGCGAGGTGGTGCGTCTCAACGGAGAGAAGGCGCGTGGGTTGGCGAAGACCCGTATCGCCGTGCGCGATCGCGCCCGCAGCCGGGTATTCACCACTGCCGAAGGCAATGCCCCTGGAACGCGGGGGCACATGGACTGCGCCGAGATCGTGCGGGGCGATGCTGTGGCGGAAAACATACCGACTGTCATTGTCCGCAGCGACGAAGCGCACGTCACCCACGAAGCGGCGATTGGCTCGGTCAACCGCAAGGAACTCGAAACCCTGATGGCGCGCGGGCTTGACGAAGATACTGCGGTGGATGTGATTATTCGGGGGATGTTGGGGAGATTAAGCGGTTGACGCAATAGAATTTCAGTGTTTGGCGTTGTAAATCAAAATTGGCTCTTCAGGTCGCAGATAGCGTGTTTCAGAACCGGGATTTTGTTCTGACAGGCCTCGAAGATTACCTCGGCATCCAATACAAAGTAGTGGTGACTAAGAAAATCTCGAATGCCTTTCGCGCCTTTCCAGTCAATATGGGGATAAAGAGTCTCAAGATTAACGCTGCCAAATTTATCAAGCTGTTTCAGTTGCTCACCCATTGCAATTAACATCATTGCGATTCCATCGAGTCGATCAACTCCTTCATCGCTTGACAGGAAATCATCAGGATGATCGATTCCTGCAAATCGACGTTCGATGCGCGTGATAGCGATGAGGATGTTCTAGAGGATAGATCGTATCAGTTGGGGATCGTTTTCAGAGATAAATCGCTTCTTCATCGATTCTGTTCCTGAGCGACGAATTTATATGCCTGTGCAACCGAATCAGATCGACAGGCATGCCAAGCAATGTCTCTAACTCTTCTTTGAGATGGACCATCTGGAAGAGATCGGGCGGCATTTCGACAACAATATCAATATCACTTCCTTCAGACGCCTGATCGCGCGCGACTGAACCGAAGACCCCCAAACGAGTCACACCATATCTGGCGAAGAGTTCTCTCTTCTGTTCGCTCAACACGCGCAGGATGTAATCACGCTGTAATTGCTGATTGTGTACGGTCATAAAATGGTGAGGAGTCTACTGTTGCATACGCCAAAGGACATACAACTTTTCCTGGAGTGAAAGTTGCCGAACCAACTCACGTACCTGCATCAACTGGTCAATCGTCATAGTTGCCTCCCTCTACTCACGATCACGTCGCATTTCTCATTGGTTTCTATTTGCTGTCTCCGTACCTAATCGCATTCACTGTGTTCGCGTCAATTATAACGCGACTGCGCTGGTTTGGGTAATCTGGCGCAGATGACCGTCACCTGAATCTGGACAAGATCAAACGCACTCCAGCGACTGCATGGCCTGATGCGTGCTCAGGTAGACCCGTTCCGTGCCGAGGTGGTCGATGAACCCGGCGCGTTGCAGTTGATCCATCACCGGACCCTTGATCTCCGTCAGGTGCAATTCGACCCCGGCAGCGCGCAGTTCGTGGAGCAGCGCTTCCAGTGTTTCCAGTGCGCTGGCGTCGATGAAATTGATCGCCGAGCCGATCAGCACCAGATGCTTCACTTCTGGTCGCTCAGCGACAATGCGCAGGAGTGTGTCTTCCAGGTAGCGCGTGTTGGCGAAATAAAGGCTCTCATCGATGCGCACCGCCACGACGTGCGGGCAGGTCTGCACCTGATGGCGCAGGACATTGCGGAAGTGCTCGCTCTGACCAACCCGCCCAACAATGGCGATGTGCGGTCGGCTGGTGCGCCAGAGGAACAGCAGGATCGAGAAGACGACCCCTGCCAGAATGCCAGCCTCGATGCCGAACAGGAGTACAACCGCAAATGTTACCCCCCACGTCGCCGCATCGGTGCGATTCATGCGCCAGATACGCAGCACTTCGCCTGGTTTGAACAGGCTCAACACCGCAATGATGACCGTCGCCGCCAGCACCGCCTGCGGCAGGTAGTAGAACAGCGGTGTGAACCCGATCACAATGATGCCAATGCTCGCTGCGGTCACCAGCGACGCCAGACCGGTCACGGCGCCCGCCTGATCGTTGACCACTGAGCGGGCAAAGCCGCCGGTGACAGGGTAGCCGCCAGTGACGCTCGCCGTCAGGTTGGCGGCGCCGAGCGCTACCAACTCCTGATCGGCGTCGATCGCCTGGCGCCGCTTGCTTGCCAACGCCTTGGCGACCGCGATTGACTCGACGACGCTGATGAAGACGATCGTCATCGCGGTGGGAAGGAGCGCCTGCGCATCGGCGGCGCTCAGCGCCGGCAGCGTGAACGGGGTGAATCCCTGCGGAATGGCGCCGACCACCCGCACCCCGGCGGTCTCGTTCAGCCGCCAGAACCACGATGCCAGAATGCCAAGCAGCACCGTCACCAGCGGCGCCCCGCTGACGATCAGGGTCACGGCGGCGGATGGCAGGCGTGTGCGCTGCTGCAGGAATGGCTTCAACCGCGAACGAAACAGAATGAGCAAGGCGATGCTGATCGCGCCGACCGCCAGGGTTGCCGGGTTGGTCTGGTTCACACCGGCAACCGCGTTCAGAACGATCTCATGCACCCGTTCGCCTTCGATCCGGTAGCCGAGCAGATACTTCAGTTGCCCGGCGGCAATGATCAGCGCCGAAGCGGAGGTGAATCCCGCCAGCACCGGGTGTGACACAAAGTTCATCACGAAGCCCAGGCGCAACACACCCAGCAGCAGTTTGACCACCCCAACGATGAATGCCAGCAACAACACCAGTTCCAGGTAGCGCGGGCTGCCTGGCTCGGCAAGCGCACTGACGCCAGCAAAGACCGCCAGCGACGTAATGGCGACCGGACCGACCGACAGTTGTCCGGAGGTGCCGAGCAGTGCGTAAACCGCCAGCGGCGCAACCGACGCATACAACCCGACCTGCGGCGGCAGGCCGGCAAGCTGAGCATACGCCATGCTCTGCGGAATGAGCATGATCGCTGTCACCAGACCGGCGACCAGGTCATTCGGCAGGTCAGCCCGGCGATAGTGCAGCAGCCAGCCAAGAAACGGAAAATAACGCCGAAGACCCTGAGCGGTCAGCGGCGTTTTGAGCGACGACGAGACAGCCATACTGGTTCCGCTATTGCGCCTCACCGGCTGGAAGCAGCGGCGGCGCGTTCAAAATAATCATCCGTGCAGAAGGCGAAGGTTTCCATTGCGTCGTCATCATAGCCAGCCGCGCGCAATGCGGCTGCCGCCTGGTCACGGGTCCAGCCGTCGTACACGATTCGGTCGAGAAGCCACATCAGCGCAACGCGCGTTGCCGAGCGGCAGTGCAGGAACACGCGCCCCTGCGTTGCAGCGAGAGTCTGATGATACTGCTCCAAATGCTCCGGTTCCAATTCATAGACCGGCAATGGCAGGTGAATGTACCGCAACCCGGCGGCTTCAGCGTTCTGCTGCTGAGTCGCAGCGCGTTCCGGGTCGGAGCGCATATTGATAACGACCTGGAACCCTTCCGCCGCCAGTGCTGCCCAGTGTTCCGGCTGCGGCTGCCCGGCAAGCGTCAGACGTTCGTCGATATCGTAGCGAATCAGGTCAGCCTTCTGGGCTGCCGCCAGTTCGGCGTCATTCGTACAAGGTTTCATAAAAATTGATCCTCGTGATCAGATGAACAGGGTCACTTTGGCGCGGCTTGCGTCGCCGAGGAACGTTGCCACGCCGCCATGCTCCAGGCCATCGACCAGTTCGTCGTCACGCACACCAAGCAATTCGCGCGACATATCGCACACGACCATGCGCACCCCCAGTTCACGCGCCAGGTTGAACAATTCCTCGACCGACATCACGCCGTGGTCGCGCATCAACTTGCGAATGATCTGAGCGCCAGCGCCAAAGAAGTTCATCTGCGACAGACCCATCTGCCCCAACCCGCCGGGCAGCATGGCGGTAAATCCCTGTTCCAGCAAGTTCTTCCCGGCGAACACCTTCTGTTTTTTGACCGCATTCAAGCCCCAGAAGGTGAAGAACATCGAAGTTTCCAGCCCCATCGATGCAGCGCCGGTCGCAATGATCAGCGCAGCAATGGCTTTATCCAGGTCACCGGAGAAAACGACCATCGCCAGGCGATCCTCGACGCCTTGCGCGGGATGTGCCTCGAGCGCCGCAATACGCGCCTCGAGCGCAGCAATTCTATCGAGCAGCGCGGCGGTCTCATGCTCGCGCTCAATCGTTGTTTCGATCACAGTCATGCTCTTTCCCCTTTATGATGAATTTCTCTTCTATGACGATACGAGAGATGCCTGTGCCGGGCGTTGGCTGAGCCTGTCGAAGCCAACGCCCAGTGCTATGAGACAAGCATGCGAGCAATACTTTAACGGCGAATCGTTGTCGTCTGCAGGAAGATCGCCGCGCTCACACTAACGGCGGCCCGCCTGGTTGCCGGTCGTGCACCTGATCCGCCAGTTCGGGGCTCTCAGTTCTCAGTTCTCAGTTCTCAGTTCCTAGAGCCTGTTATGCACTTCAGAGATACACGTGGTATGATTTCAGTATGACACGTCAACCCTATCC
>CALGYB010000212.1 GCA_937935075.1 uncultured Roseiflexus sp.
GGCGAAGGCATGCGGGTAGGCGAAGGCATGCGGGTAGGCGAAGGCATGCGGGTAGGCGAAGGCATGCGGGTAGGCGAAGGCATGCGGGTAGGCGAAGGCATGCGGGTAGGCGAAGGCATGCGGGTAGGCGAAGGCAATGCCTTCGCCTACCCGGTTGATGTTTTCAGACATGCGCTCAGCGAATGGTCAGCGGCAGAAAAACGGTGTAGTCCAGAGGTGATGCAGACGCCGCAGGCGCAACCCTGAAGGTCTGCCCGCTCACGTCGCCGCTGACCACAATCGTGCGACTTGATGGTGTAAATGCGTATTGGCTGTGCGATGGAGTAAGGGTGTACGTTCCGGCAGGGACGTCGCGCAGGGTAAAGACGCCGTCCCCGTCGGTGACGACGCTCCGTGTACCGTCGGAGATGGTCACACCAGCGACGCCATTGCCGGTGCTATCGGTGACTCGCCCGCTGATGCGGTACAGCGGAGACGCGGTGAAGTCCACCCCGCTGAGGTGGCGGCTGACCGTGACCGATCGCGCAGAGGGAACAAAGATGTAGCCGTCGTATGATGGAGTAAGGGTGTACGTTCCCGGTGGAACATCGGTCAGCAGGTAGTATCCCTGTGCGTCTGTGGTGACGCTGCGCGCGCCATCGGAGACAGTCGCGCCGGCCACGCCGTTGCCTGAGCTATCCGCAACTCTGCCGCGAATGGTGCAGGACGGGCATACCGCTGTGAAGTCTTGCCCGCTCACATCGTCGTTGACCGCAACCCAGCGCGGGTTTGGGCTGAACGTGTAGCCGCTCAGGGAAGCGGTAAGAGCATATGTGCCGAACGGCACGCCCTCGATCGTGTAGTTTCCGTTTGCATCGGTCACGGCGCTGCGTATCCCATCGGAGATGCGCACACCTGCCAGACCCTCGCCGAAACTGTCGGTTACCCGCCCGTTGATGCGGTAGGTTGCGAGCAGCGCAAAGTTCTGGTTATTGCTATTTCTTCCGTTCCCGACCGTCACCGTCCGGTTCGCCGGCGAAAATGCGGCGCCGCTGCGCGTTGGCGTGAGGGCATAGGTTCCCGGTGACACGTTCTTCAGCACATACACGCCATACTGGTCGGTAAAGACGCTGCGCGAGCCGTCCGAGACGCTAACGCCCGCTACGCCATTCCAGCGATCCCGCACACGCCCTGAGATGGCGTATGTGCCGGGGGTCATGCGGTCGTAGTAGACATAATCAATCCACTGTTCAATCCCCGATATGCCATAGCCGAGCCACATGTATCCGTTTTCGCCCCAGGTCGTTCCCCACGAATTGCGCACCCGCCACGCTCCCCTGCTTCCCAAGCCGTCGTCCCACCCAACCAGCGCCACAGCGTGGTTGACACTGCCGTTGCAAGCGGCGGACTCGTCGGTCTCGAACACGCCGGAGCGATGCCACATAAAGCGGGGACCGGCGCACACATATGCTGATACCGGTCCATACTCGCGGATGATGCGCTTGATCGTGGCGACATCGGCATTGAACAGCGAGTTCCACGCCAGCATCCGTTCGTGGTGCGGCAGCGCGCGGGTGAGCGGCGTATCCTGCCCGGTGTACGGCAGGTCGCTCTCGTCTACGGCGCCCGCTTCGGTTTGATGCGCAGGGGTCATACCGATGAACAGGTCGTAGGCAGGCATGCCGCCGTAACAGGAGCCGTGCGTTCCGGCAGACAACAGGTATTGCTCGGAAAGGTCGCGCTCGATCCCGTCGATGCGTTTGATGGCGGACTCAACGACGCCGGCGGTGGCGAATGCCCAGCAGGAGCCGCATCCTCCCTGATCCTTCACCGGCGTGCAGACTCCCTGATCACACCAGTTGAATGCCGGCGGCAATCCTTCGCTCGAACCCATTGTCACCGGAGGAAGCGACTGCGGCAGTGCAGAGAGTTGCGCGGCAGGCGGCGGAGCAGCAAACCGTCCATAGGTCTCGACCTGAATGGTGAATGTGCGCGACGGGGCAGCGTTCCGATCCCACGGACGACGATACGCCAGGGTGAGTGTTTCGTTTCCGGCGCGCACCGGGTGGAATGTCATCACCTGCACGGTCGGCGCGCTCGCAGCGGACTCGGATAGGTCGGAAAGCGGCTCGAACACCGGATCACCCGCTTGCCGGAGTAACGATGATGGCTCCCGCAGGTCCCAGCCATAGCCGGTTCCGGGTTGGCCCTCGAGTCTGATGATCAGGCGTTGTCCCTCGGCAACGGCGATGCTGGTTCCGTGGTGCGCCTGGGTGACCACAATGTCATTCGGTGATGATTGAACAATGGCAGGGAGAGTGAGCAGCGTGGCGGCGATGATGACCAGGAATGTGCAGACGCCGGCCAGTTTGCGGAAGAGTGCAGCGACGAGCATAACGACGATCTTCCTGATGGAACGAAACTGTGATAATGCATCTGGCGGCGGTAACGCCTTCTTTACGAGAATTATAGAAATGAGGGCAGGAAAATGAAATTGAGGTAATCTTCCTGTTTCGCGGTAGTACTCCTGGTTCTCTCTTGACCGGTTTAGTTCGATGTGTTATACTGGCGCCATCCGGGGATATCGATCAGACCAGGCTCACATCTGTATGGTTTCGCCCGCCTACTGCCGGGAGAAGGTGTTGTTGCGCTTTTTGCAGTGCAGGCGACCGTCACCCCTGGGTGTGGTGGCGCACGGTGGGAACCTGATGAGGACCGCGGGTGGTCGAGGTGACGGTCACCCGGGATGAGGCGCCCCGCCGGACCCCCGGCAATCGCGGCGCCGTAGGGGCGCCCACAGCGTCGGCGGCGCACCGCCGGAACCTGACGAGGACTGTATGGATGGCGCTGCGCAGCAGGCAGTGGTCGAGGTAACGGTCACCCGGGATGAGGCGCCCCGCCGGACCTCCGGCAATCGCGGCGCCGTAGGGGCGCCCCCCTGTGGGCGCCCACAGCGTCGGCGGCGCATTGCGGGAACCTGACCAGGTCGGCGGGAAGGGCGGCGCGCATTGGGTGACGGTCACCCGGACGGCTTCGGTACTCGTGTTAGCAAAGGAGCTACGGATGGACCACAATCGTCATCGTTGCTGGACTGTGCTGTTGGCGCTGATCGGCATGCTGCTCACGGTCGTTGCACTCCCCGGCGCGCCGCCGGTCGCGCGCGCTTCCGACACCCCCGATCCATCGTCCGTTACGATTGCTGGAAGTTTTCAGAGTGAATTGGGCTGTCCGGGCAACTGGCAGCCTGAATGCACTGCCACCCGCCTGGTCTATGACGCCACCGATCAGGTCTGGCAGGCGACATTCACCATCCCTGCCGGAAACTGGGAGTACAAAGCCGCGCTGAATGGTTCGTGGGACGAGAACTATGGCGCGAATGCGCAGCGGAACGGTCCGAATATTCCGCTGGCGCTGAGCGCTGCAACAGCCGTCAAATTCTACTACGACCACGAGACGCACTGGATTACCGGCGACCGCAACACGCGCATCGTGACCGCGCCGGGCAGTTATCAGAGCGAATTGGGCTGCCCCGGCGACTGGCTACCCGATTGTTTGCGCTCCTGGCTACAGGACCCCGATGGTGACGGGGTGTTCGTCAAAACGGTCACCGGCCTGCCTGCCGGGAATTACGAGTTCAAGATCGCCATTGACGAAAGCTGGAGCGAGAACTATGGCGCCGGCGGCGTCCCCGGCGGCGCGAACATTCCTTTCACCGTGCCCGCCCCCGGCTATCGGGTGACGTTCACCTTCGTTTCAGCGACCAACACGCCATCGGTGACGGTCGCCAGCACCGGAGCGCGACCGGATAATAATGTCGAGTGGGACGGGGTGCGCCACGACTCGCGCGACCCGCTCTACCGCACGCCAGGCGGAGCGGTTCCGTCCGGGACGCCGGTGACCATCCGCCTGCGCACCTTCCACAACGATGTGACGTCGGTGCGGTTGCGGGTGTATGACCTGAATGCCAGCGCGCAGCGCTTCTACGAGATGACGCCGGCAGCGACCGATGTGGATTGCTATCAGGCGAGTCTGGCGGGGAAGACCTGCGATTTCTGGGAAGTGACGCTCAATCAGGCGTCGCCGAACAATCTCTGGTACCGTTTCATCATCACCGATGGAACCGATACCGATTACTACGATGACGACACCCCGGCGCTCGATGGCGGTCCTGGCGGGGTGACCGATGAGCAGGAAGATCACAGTTGGGCGCTCATGTTCTACGATCCAGCATTTACCGCGCCGGAGTGGGCGAAGGATGCGGTGATCTACCAGATTTTCCCGGATCGCTTCCGCAACGGCGACCCGCGCAACGACCCGCGCACCGGCGATAGCCGGTACGATGACCCGGTTATCGCGCTGCCGTGGGGCGAATTGCCCGAAGGGCACTGCCGCAACTACAGCGATGCCGCAACGAATTGCCCCTGGCGCTTCGACGACACGCCGCCGTCCTGGAGTCCGACGAAGGAGAGTCCGCGCGGGCGCGACTACTACGGCGGCGACCTGCGCGGGGTGATCGGTCGCCTCGACTATCTCAAGAACCTGGGGGTGACGGTCATCTATTTCAACCCGATCTTCCACGCGAAGTCGAACCACCGCTACGATACCTACGACTACTTCCGCATCGATCCGGCGCTCGGCACGCTCGCCGATTTCCAGCGCCTGGCGCGTGAGGCGGAACGCCGCGGCATTCGCGTGATCGTCGATAGCGTGTTCAACCATATGTCGTCGGACAGCCCGCAGTTCGACCGTTACGGCTACTACGCCACGCTCGGCGCGTGCGAGTCCGCCGCTTCGCCCTTCCGCGACTGGTTCCGCTTCCGCCGTCCCGGACCGGGTGAACCTTCGCCGTGCGCCCCCTCGACCCCTGGCGGCGACGACACCTACTATGTCGGGTGGTTTGGCTTCGATAGCATTCCCGAAATCCGCAAGGACAATCCGGCAGTGCTGAACTATTTCGTGACCGGGCCGAACAGCGTGTCGCGCTACTGGCTGCGCCAGGGCGCAAGCGGCTGGCGTCTCGACGTGATGGGCGACTCGTCGTTCCCGCCCGACTACTGGCCCGCCTTCCGCCGCGTTGTGCGTGAGACGCGCCATGATGCGCTGATTATCGGCGAACTGTGGCAGAAGGACAGCACGCTGTTGCGGCATCTGCGCGGCGATACCGCCGACACGACGATGAACTATCGCCTGCGCGATGCGATTATCGGTCTGCTGACGCCGGGACCGTTCGACTCGAAGGGGTTCGCCGACAGCGGACGCCCGATCACGCCGTCGGAATTTGCCAGTCGCATCAGTTCCATTCGCGAAGACTATCCCGACGCCGCGTACCTGACGCTGATGAACCTGGTCGGCAGCCACGACACCGAGCGCATTCTGTGGACGTTAACGCCGGGCGCCGAGACGCGCGCCGATAAGGAGTTCAATGCCGCGAATCTGGCGAACGGCAAGCAGCGGCTGCGCATCGCGTCGCTCATTCAGTTCACCATGCCCGGCGCGCCGACGATCTACTATGGCGATGAGGTCGGCGTGACCGGCGACGACGACCCGGACGACCGACGCACCTACCCGTGGGTCGAGACCGGCGGCAACCCGGATCGGGCGTTGCTCCGCCACTACCGCGACCTGGCGCGCATCCGTCATCACTACCGCTCACTGCACGCCGGCGACCTGCGTTTCCTGCTGGCGGACGATGCTGCCGGAACGGTGGCATATTCGCGCATGAGCGGCGACGATGCAGCGATTGTCGCTATCAACCGCAGTTCACAACCGCGCACGGTCGATATTCCGGTTGCCGGGGTCATTCCAGACGGCACGGCATTCTTCCCCTCCTACTGCGTCGCCAATGACCAGTTGAAGGACTGGCTGAATGTCGAGAATGGCCGGCTGCGGGTGACGCTCAACCCGATGAGCGCAGTGCTGCTGACCAGCTACCTGGCGGACCTGACGCCGCCGGCGGTTCCGACCGGCTTGCGAGTAACGGAAGAAGGAGATGGGCAGGTAAGCCTGGCGTGGAACAGCGTTCCTGGCGCGGCGGGGTACAACCTCTACCGCAGCCCGTTGAGCGGCGGCGGGTTCGTGAAAGTCAACGACGCACCGCTGACGACGGTCGCCTACACCGACGCCGGGTTACGCAACGCACGCGACTACTTCTACGTTGTAACCTCGGTCGACGAAAAAGGGAACGAAAGCGCCGTCTCGAACGAAGTGCGCGCCATGCCGCGCCTCCAGATCGGATGGGCGAACCTGCAATGGCCCCCGTCAATCAACCACACGATCAGTATCGTCAACCGCACTCCGCTGATCTTCGGACAGGTCTGGATCAACGGCGTTACCAGTCGTCCAGGACGGACCGAAGGATTGCGCGCACAACTCGGCTACGGACCGCGTGACAGCGACCCGGCGGGCAATCCTGCCTGGACCTGGATTGATGCGGAGTTCAATGTCGATGCCGGCAACAACGACGAGTTCAAAGCCAGCCTGCTGCCGGACCAGATCGGTGCGTTCGACTATGCCTACCGCTATAGCACGACGAATGGGCGCGCATGGGTCTACGCCGATCTCGACGGCATCGGCAACGGCTATAGCCCATCACAGGCAGGCAAGTTGACCGTCGTGCCCGGCAGCGACACCATTCCGCCGGCGACCCCAACCGGGCTGACGGTCGTCACGGCGTCACCGGCGGGCATCACGCTGCGCTGGAACGCGGTCACCGGCGACCCGACGCTCTACGGCTACGAGGTTCGCCGCAGCGGCGCCTCCGGCGGACCGTACACCACAATCGCGACGATCACCGGCACGGAGTACACTGACACGTCGATCACCCAGGGAGCGACCTACTTCTACGTCGTGCGCGCGGTTGACGAGTCGTTCAACCGGTCTGGCGACTCCGCCGAGATCACGGCGACCGCCGAACTGCGGACGGTGCAGGTCACCTTCACGGTGACCGTTCCGGCGACGACGCCGGCAGGGAGCACGGTCTACATTGCCGGGTTCCTCGACCGTCTCGACGGCAACCTGCCGCAGTGGAATCCCGGCGGTGTTGCGCTGACGCAGATCGGGCCGAACCAGTGGTCAATCACGCTCACCGGGAAGGAAACAACCCAGATCGAGTACAAATACACCCTCGGTTCGTGGGACTATGTCGAGAAGGGTGCGGCGTGCGACGAGATCGCCAACCGCCAGTTGACCCTGAGTTACGGCGTGGACGGCACGCAGGTCGTGAACGACAGCGTGCCGAACTGGCGCAATGTTGCACCGTGTGGGAATTGAACCTTCACCCCTTGCCCCTCCCCCCTAACCCCCCTCCCCGCATGCGGGGAGGGGAGAGGTCAGGCAAGGGGGTTTATGGGATTTTGATGCGCCCGCCCGCCATGCGGAACAGAACGTAGGGGCGCCCCACCGTGGACGCCCCTTCAGGTTTGCGGACGATGACCGGTTCGCAAGCATTGCCACGGCGCACGAACACTGTCCACGTGGCCGCGCCTGGTCCACAGAGAGCTATGGTATACTGATGTTGCAGAACGGCGAGTGAAGGATGCGCTGATGCCACGTATCAGCAGCTTCTTTGGCATCACAATTATTATCGCGATCATCAACCGCCGCACTTTCACGCGCAATACGGTGATCAGGAAGCGATTATCCTGATTGGGTCCGGCGATCCTCACGCGGGACGCCTGTCGCGCCGTGCCTTGTGGCTTGTTCAGGAGTGGGAAGAGCTGCACCGCGCAGAACTCCTCGCCAATTGGGAACTGGCGCGGAACGGGCAGCCGCTGCGACTGATTGCGCCGCTCACGTAAGGAGAAATGGAATGCCCTTGACCTTTGTGCGCGTCCTCTCAGCAGAACCGCTCGATCCGCCACGTATGCGGATTGTCTTCACGAATGGCGAAGAGCGCGAGATCGATCTCAGCCCATACATCGCCACCGGACCGATCTTCGAGCCGGTGCGCACTGATCCGGACTTCTTTCGCGCGGTTGTCGTCGATGGCGGGACATTGACGTGGCCTAACGGCGCCGACATCGACCCCGATGTGTTGTACTACGGTGGCGCACCGCCATGGGCGCAAGCGATACACCAGTCGGAAACGTTTCCTTCGTGACGCCGTTCGCGTCCCGGCGCGCTTCCACAAAGACCCAAAGCCTGGCGCGTTTTCCGTAGCCTGTAAACTCACACAAAGGCACAGAGCCTGTGCGGCTTCAGATGCACAGCATGTCTCGAAACAATTGATGCAAAGATGCAAAGCTTCACTGATCACTCCTCACTCTTCTCACCTCTCCCCTCTCGCCTCACTCCTCTCCCCTCTCGCCTCATCCCTTTCGCCTCTCGCCTGCCCCAGCAGCCCCGCATCCGGCTCACGCCCCAGCGTCCGGCAGGCATTGACATAATTGCGCATCATGTAATCGATCCGGTCCGCAAACGCCGCTGGCGACGCCAGGTAGAAAGGCAGCAGCGTGCGCAACGCCTCTTCATAGGCGGGCAGCGCCTTCTCGGTGCGAACCATCGCCGCCGGGCGGTCGCCCAAGAGATTGAGACTGTGTGCGAGGGCGGGGCGCGGCGTGGGGGCAGCGGCAGTGGTGACGGTCACCTGGGGTGGGGCACCCGTCGGGCGCCCGCCGGCGACGGGGGGCGGGGCGCGGCGTAGGAGGCGTAGGGGCAGGTCTGCGACCTGCCCCGCACGATGTGGGGAACGGTCACCGGGGGGCGGGGCAAAACCGCAACCTTCGGCAGCGCGCATTCGTCACACCTTGCAGGAAGAGTCAAACGAGAAAGGATAGTTCCCCATGGACGGAAAGTTAGTTCGCAGCAAGAGCGATCGCATGATCGCCGGCGTATGTGGCGGCCTTGCGCGCTACTTCAACATCGATCCGGTCATCGTCCGGCTGGTGTTCGTTGTGGCGGTGCTGTTCGGCGGCGTCAGCCCGCTGATCTACGTCGTGCTGTGGATCGTCATGCCAGAGGAAGGGGCGGTTCAGACGCCGCCGCAGCTAAACCATCCTCGCCCCGTGGAGGAATGGAAATACGACCCGTACACCGGCGAACCGATCCGGCGCGAACCGTAATGACAATGATGCATGTGGAGGCGTAGCATTGCTACGCCTCCACTGCTCCCTTCGACACAATGGCATCGTGGAGAACGTGGAACTCATTCTCGAACGCCGCCGTGATAGTCTCTGGATCGGGAACCAGCCCGGCATCGGTAATAACGCCGAGCGTCACCTGACCGCAGTAACTCATGATGCTCACGCCCATCCCCAGGCGGCCCGACTGCGGCACCCAGAACATGATATTCTTGATGCGGTTGCCTGCCAGATAGAGTTGCTCCGCCGGGCCACGCACATTCGTCATTACCGCCGTCGCCTTGCTGCCGAACAGGTTGACCGCCTGTTCCTCCACCTGCGCCGGCGTTCGCCCGAAGAAATTGAGCAGACCGTAGAAGACATACGCTTCAGGGGATCGTTTGAGCGCCTCCATTCGTTGTTTGACTTCGGCGAGGCGCATCACCGGACTCGGCGTGCCCAGCGGCAGCGCGAGGAACACCAGCCCAAACTCATTCCCCAGTTCGTGAGCGCGGGATGGGGGGCGCAGATCGACCGGGATGACGGCGCGGATTTCCAGTCCATCGACACGTGTACCGCGCCCGATGAGATAGGAGCGCAGCGCCCCCGCCACTGCCGCCAGCAGCACATCATTCACTTTCGCGCCTGCGACTTTCCCGATCTGCTTCACCTGATCCAGTGGCGTCGGCGACGACCAGGCAACCCGTTTCTGCACTCCCAGCGGACCTTTGAACGGCGTTTTTGCTTCGGGTGACAGCAGAAGCACGCGGCTCAACGCCATCGCCCCGCTGGCCGCCTGTGCCGGCAGGTCGAGGAGATGCTCAGGATGGCGCAGAAATTCCATTCCTTCATGCACCAGTTCATCGGCCAGTTTGATCGAACCTTCAATCGTTGATACGATAGGTTCCAGCAGAGGACCGAGGGTATGGTTGTGATTGGAATGCGGTCGCGGGAGTTCAATCGGTGCATCAGGCGTCGTATCCATCAGGCGATGCATCACCGTGTTCATTGCCGTGCCGTCGCCGATGCAATGGTGGAACCGCATGACGACTGCCGAACCGCCAAGCACATTCTCGACCAGATGCACCTGCCAGAGTGGTTTGGTGTAATCGAGCGGCGTGCTTGCCAGATCGCCGAGAAACTCCTGGAGCGCCGTCATATCGCCAGGTGATGGCAGCGCCACCCGATGGATGTGGGCACGGATCGAGAAGTGGGGATCAGGCTCCCATCGAGGAGCGTTGAATGAACCACGGTCATCCGTCACCCGCATACGGAAGCGCTCAAAAGATAACAAGCGCGACTCAAACGTCTTGTAGCAGCGATCAACATCAATCGGCCCGTCAAGCAACGCCACGCCTGTGACCATCATCAGATTGGTCGGATCGTCCATATGCAACCAGGCGCTGTCGACGGCGCCAAGAGGATGGGAGTCCTGAGCCATCGTCCGACCTCCGTTATTCACCAGAACCGCTTCGGTGCGTTGATCGTACACGACCGCCGGTAGCAGCAAAGGTGAGAAGTTGCCACAGAGCGATAAAAGTTGACTATTCTTGCATGGGAACGCTATGCTCTCACAGAGCGAACAACCAGATGGTGCACGATGCTTGCCCGTGTTGACCGTCTTGCAGCCAACGTTGGCTGAGCCTGTCGAAGCCAACAGTGTCCACGCCACCTTGATTGTCCAGGTTTTGGTTGATCGCTCTATCAGAGCCTTTCTGGAAAAGATCGTTGAGCAGGCGCCTGTGCCCATCCGGTGAGGACGCATATGACTCTGTTTAGCGTCGTTTCTATCCTGATAGGAGTGATTGGCGTCGGCTTGGGCGTAAGTGGCCTCATCACCGTATTCTCAGGAGAGGAAGGCAGGGAATTGAAGACATTGCCGTTGCTGCTGGAAACTCCCGACGGCGTGGTGCAGATCGCCAACAGCGGCTATGCTCTGGTGCGACCGCTGGTGCGCTGGGAACAGTTGCAATCCCCGCGCTCAAAACAGTATGTCGGCTTCGTAGCAGGCAACCGTGTGACTGTGCTCGGACAAATTGTTGACCACGGTTCAGGAAGAGCGATCAAAGCCGAGTTCCTCTTCGGCGGCGCCCCTGCCGACTACCCTTCATACCAGCGCGGGATTGCTATTGATGGATGGATCAGGATTCTTGCAGGCTGCATTGGAGGGGCGTTCTGTCTCTTTCTGGGCGTCGGAGCGTTACTGTTTCCTCTGTTCGAATAGTACAGCCTCAAAGGAGAGACTATGAACGGGAATGACCGCCTCTACCACATCGGGTTCGGACGCAGCGACCTGGGTGACAACCCGCCGCGCATCGCGTTGTTGAGCGGCGATCCGGAGCGTGCCCGCCTGATCGCACAGACGACGCTCCGCGATGCGCGCACGCTCTCTGAGAATCGCGGGTTGCATAGTTATGTCGGAATGCTGCCGAACGGCGCGCCGGTTCTTTCGGCGACCAGCGGCATGGGCGCGCCGTCGCTCAGCATTGTGGTGAATGAACTGGTGCAGGTCGGTATCCGCACCATTATCCGCGTTGGCACCAGCGGATCGATACAGCCGCATATTTTGCCTGGAAGCATCGTTATTTCCAGTGCAGCGTTGTGTCGTCAGGGCGCCGCCGACGATATTGCGCCGCGCGAGTTTCCCGCCGCCGCCGATCCGTTCGTAACGGTCGCACTTGTCGAAGCAGCGCGCACTGAAGGGGTCGAATATTTCACTGGCGTGACCGCATCGGTGGACACCTTTTACGAAGGTCAGGAACGCACCGGGTCTGCCAACCCGCACCTGTTGCGTCAGTTGCGCGGAATAACCGAAGAGTATCGCCATCTGAACGTGCTCAACTACGAGATGGAAGCCGGAACGCTCTTCAAAATGGGGCTGGTCTATGGTTTTGCAGCCGGATGCGTCTGCGGCATCGTGGCACAGCGCACCGCGAGCGAAGCGATCGTCGTGGAACGCAAAGCAGTCGCCGTTGAACGCGCGATTGCCGTGGCAGTGCGTGCAGCGATGATGTTGAGCGTCTCTACTGCCTGACTTGGCGATGGGGCGCAGCTGCACCCCCCACGCACGGGTGTTAGGTGGTAGAATGAAAGCGGGCGCTTGAGCCGGGCGCTGAACACATACGTCTATTTCAACACGTCAAACATCACAGGCGCCTGGGAGCGCTGAAAGAGCAGCAGGATGGCGCTCTCTGGGACTGTGCGCCTGCATCAGACCGGATGGAGGGAGCAATGGCAGAGAAACAAAAAACCGTCGTCGCCGCCGCGCTCGGCGAGTGCGTCCACGTCGCCGGGGTCATGAACTTCCTGCGTCTTGCGGAAGAAGCCGGCTGGCGCACCGTCTTTCTTGGTCCGGCTACGCCGGTTGAGCGCGTCCTCGAAGCGGCGCGACGCGAACAGGCTGACCTGGTCGGCGTGTCCTACCGCCTGACGCCGGAAACCGGCGCGCATCTGCTGGGGCGCTTCGCCGAAGCGGCAGATGACCTCTACGCCGCAGGGGTGCGCTTTGCCTTTGCCGGAACGCCGCCGCTGGCGGAAAAAGCCGCTACGCTCGGGTTCTTCGAGCAGGTGTTCGATGGCAGCGAACCGGCCGATCAGGTGCTTGCGTATCTCAAAGGTCAGAACCTGGCAAACGCAACCGAGGCGGATTTTCCGCAATGCACCGTTGACCGCATTCGCTGGAAAGCGCCATTTCCCTTGATCCGTCATCACTTTGGTCTGCCAACCATGCAGGCGACGATCGACGGCATCGCCAAAATTGCCGAAGCCCGCTGCCTCGACGTGATTTCACTCGGCACCGATCAAGATGCGCAGGAAAACTTCTTCCGTCCTGAACGGCAGGACCCGGCGCGCACCGGCGCCGGCGGCGTTCCGGTGCGCAGCGCCGACGATTATCGCGCCCTGTATGCCGCCAGCCGGCGTGGTAACTATCCTCTTATGCGCACCTACTCCGGCACCGACGACTTCGTGCGCCTGGCAGAGATGTACGTCGAGACGATCAACATCGCCTGGTGCGCTATCCCGCTCTTCTGGTTCAACCGTATGGACGGGCGTGGACCGTGGGACCTCGAAGGGTCGATCCGTGAACACCAGACGATTATGCGCTGGTATGGCGAGCGCGGTATTCCGGTCGAACTCAACGAACCGCACCACTGGGGCATGCGCGACGCGCCCGATACGGTCTTCGTCGCCAGCGCCTACCTTTCGGCGTACAATGCCTGCGCGTTTGGCGTGCGCGACTACATCGCACAGTTGATGTTCAACAGCCCCCCCGGTTTGTCTGACGCAATGGACCTGGCAAAAATGCTGGCGGTGATCGAGATCACGGCGCCGCTGGAAGGACCGGATTTCCGCATCTGGAAACAGACCCGCACCGGACTGCTGAGCTTCCCTGTTGATCCTGCCGCATCACGGGCGCACCTGTCGGCAAGCATCTACCTGCAGATGGCGCTGCACCCGCACATTGTCCACGTTGTCGGGCACACCGAAGCGCACCACGCCGCAACTGCCGATGATGTGATCGAGGCGTGTGGCATGGCGCGCCGCGCGATCGAAAATGCACTACGCGGGCAGCCCGATCTGACTGCCGACCCGACGGTGCGCGCGCGGGCGGCGCAACTGGTCGAAGAGACCCATCTCCTGCTTGATGCCATCAAACAACTCGCGTCTCCCGGCGTTGCCGATCCGCTGACCGACCCTGCGACTCTGGCAAAAGCAGTCGCTGTTGGGCTGCTCGACGCACCGCAACTGCGGAATAATCCGTTTGCGCCGGGGCGCGTCGTGACCCGCTTCATCAACGGCATGTGCGTCGCAGTCGATGATCGGGGGCGTCCACTCGACGAAAAAGAGCGTATTCAACAGGTCTTCGATTGTGGAGTTCATCGTTAGCTGGTCTCACTGCGCGTGAACCTTGCCCGATCCGTCTGCGTTGGGCGTGGGCTTCGACAGGATCAACCCATGCCCGCAATCAGGTCTCGATGCTGGAGTTCACCATATCGCATGCAATGTATTCGACATAATAAGGAGAACTATGATGGCATCCTCAACCCGCTACACCGTCATCGGCGCCGGGAATGGCGGGAAGGCGATGGCAGCGCATCTGGCCCTGATGGGTTTTGAGACGACGCTCTACAATCGCACTCCCGCACACATCGAAGCCATCCGGCAGCGTCGCGGCATCGAATTGGAATCGGGCGAAATCGGTCCGCGCGGTTTCGGTCAGCTTGCGCTGGTCACATCGGATATGAAAGAGGCGCTTGATCGTTGCGATGTGGCAATGGTCGTCGTCCCATCCTCGGCGCACGCAGAAGTGGCACGCACCATGGCGCCGCACTTGCGCGATGGGCAGATCATTATTCTGCATCCTGGCCGCACCTGTGGCGCGATTGAGGTCGCCAAAGTGCTGCGTGATGAGCGCTGCCGGGCGGATGTCACCATTGCCGAAGCGGAGACGTTCATCTATGCCAGCCGCTCGGACGGACCGGCGCAGGCGCGTATTTTTCGCATCAAGGAAGCCGTTCCGCTGGCAGCGCTTCCTGCATACCGCACCGGCGACGTGCTCGGCGTGATCCGCGATGCCTTTCCCCAGTATATCGACGGCGGCAATGTATTGCGTACCGGTCTCAACAATATGGGCGCGATCTTCCATCCGGCACTGACCCTGCTCAACGCCGGACGCATCGAGTCGACCCGTGGCGACTTTCAGTTCTACATCGACGGGGTTACGCCGTCGGTCGCGCGGGTTCTCGAGGTGATCGACCGCGAGCGGGTGACGGTCGCCGCTGCACTTGGCATTCGCGCTCGCACCGCGCAGGAGTGGCTGGTGTTAGCGTATAACGCTACTGGCGATTCGCTCTATGAAGCCATTCAAAATCAGCCGGGATACTACGGCATCAAAGCGCCGCCAACACTCAACCATCGGTACATTTTTGAGGACGTGCCGATGAGCCTGGTGCCGATCGCCGCACTGGGTCAGCGGTACGGAGTCGCGGTCGCCGGGATCGACAGCATCATTCGTCTGGCGTGCATTGTTCACCGCACCGACTACTGGCGCCGCGGACGCACACTCGATAAGCTCGGCATCGCCAATCTCAGTGTCAGCGAACTGACGCGCTATGTGGAAGAGGGAACGCTCGAGTAGGGACGGGTTATCGATCCGCCCGCGCCAATAGATAATGCACCCGGCATCCGTCGGCGCGGATCAATGACCCGCCCGCGCCGGTGACCCGCCCCCCGCGTGCCGGTGGCCCGCCCACGTGCCAATGGATGACGCGCCCGCCATCCGTCGGGGCGCGCCGGTGACCTGCTCGCGCGCGTGCCGATGGACGACGCATCCGGCATCTGTCGGGGCGCGCCGGTGACCCGCCCGCACGCGTGCCGATGGACGACGCATCCGGCATCTGTCGGGGCGCGCCGGTGGGTGGTCTGCGAAACGTACCGACTGCAGGAGATTTTTGTATACAATGTCTATGTTCGGAACAGGAGCGAAAGGAGGAAAAGCACATGTGTGGAATTGCCGGCGCCTACCGCAGCACCGACGTTGCACATATTGAACGTATGTTGGCCTGGCTCAGCCATCGCGGACCTGATGGACGCGGCGTTGCAGCCGCCGACACGGGGGTCCTGGGTCATACACGCCTGGCGATCATCGACTTGGAAGGCGGCAGGCAGCCGATGGAGCATGACGGCGCCCTGATCTGTTTCAATGGCGAAATCTACAACTATCGTGCGCTGCGCAATCGGTATCTGCGCGGACAGGCATTGGAGACCGACAGCGACACTGAGGTGCTGCTGCGCCTGTATCGCACGCTTGGTCCCGGGTTTGTACGCCTGCTTGAGGGCATGTTCGCTTTTGCCATTCTCGATGGGAACGACCTCTTCCTGGCGCGTGATCCCATCGGCATCAAGCCGCTCTATCTGGCGTGGCGTGATGACACGTTATTGTTTGCGTCCGAGATCAAAGCGCTGGCATTGTATGCCGATCAGGTAACGACGTTTCCACCCGGCACGTGGTACCATTCGCGCTTCGGCAGTCATACCTACTACAAGCTTGCGCAGGGGTGGCCCCAAAATGGCGTCTTCGAAACTCCTGATCAGGCAATGACCGCGATTCGCGCCGTGTTACGCTCGGCAGTCCACAAACGTCTACTCGCAGATGTCCCGGTCGGCGTCAGTCTGAGCGGCGGTCTCGACAGCAGCATCATCGCGCTCCTGGCATGCGCCGAACTCGATCACGTCGAAACCTTCGCAGTTGGGATGGAGGGAAGCGAAGACCTGGAGGCGGCGCGACAGATGGCACATTATCTGGGAACCCGCCATCACGAGTATGTCTACACCCTGGACGAAATGGAAGCGGTGCTGCCAGACGTGATCTACCATCTCGAATCGGCTGATCCGGCACTGGTACGTAGTGCAGTGCCAAACTACTTCCTGGCGCGGCTGGCGTCAGACCGGGTCAGAGTGATCCTCACGGGCGAAGGCGCCGATGAGCTGTATGCAGGGTACGACTACATGCGGGCAATTACAAAGCCGGAGGATCTTCACCGCGAACTCGAGACGTCGATCCGTGCACTGCACCACACCAATCTTCAACGCGCCGACCGTATGTTCATGGCATTTGGCGTTGAGGGACGAGTGCCATTCCTGGATGTCGAGTCGATTGCGCTGGCGTTGAGTCTGCCGCCAGAATGGAAACAGTCGGCGCCCGGCGAGCCGACAAAAATGCTGCTCCGACAGGCATTCGCCGGTGAACTACCGGATTCGATCATCCAGCGACCAAAGCAGAAGTTCTCCGCAGGCGCCGGTTCGATGTACGAACTCGCAAAGGTCGCCGAAGAGCGGTTTGATGCTCAAACCTTTGCGCGCGAACGACAACGGTTGATGCAGCAGTGGGGCTACCGTTTGCACAATAAAGAGGCGCTCTACTACCTCGATACGCTGCGCGCCATGATTCCCGAACGTCTGATTATGCCTGGAATGGGAGTGAGCCGGAGCCTGTAGGGCGGGTCTGCGCCTCGCCCGCGCCCGGTGGACGACGCATCCGGCATCCGTCGGCGCGCGCCGGTGACCCGCCCGCGCGCGTACCGATGGACGATGCATCCGGCATCCGTCGGGGCGTGCCGGTGGCCCGCCCACGTGCCAATGGACGACGCTTCCGGCATCTGTCGGGGCGCGCCGGTGACCCGCCCGCGCGCGCGCCGCCCTACCTTCACCGCTGCACCCCCAGAGCCGCACGGTACCATCCCACGACCCGGACGCGAGGATCATCCCATCGGATGCAAAGGCCACGCTGGTCACGGCTCTCGTATGCCCCTCCAGGGTGCGCAGCAGCGCCCCATCCGCCACTCGCCACAGCCGCACAGCGCCGTCATCCAATCCTGCTGCAACGGTGGCGCCGTCGGGTGCGAAGGCCACGCTCCACACCTCATCGGTATGCCCCTTCAGCCTGCCGAGCGGCACGCCGTATGCCGCCCACCATAGCATAATGGTGTTGTTCCATGCCGCCGCCGCAAGGGTGCCCCCATCGGGCGCGAAGGCCACGCTCGCGTAAGGAGACGCCAGGGGGGAGGATGGGTGACGATGGCGTGAGCGCTGCGCCGCACTGCCGGCAAAAGGCGGCGTTGGGCGTGTTGGCAGTGCCACAGGTCGGACAATACTTCATTGACCTCCTCCCATCGGGGATGTAGGGACTATCTAACACCCATTGCAGCCATGTGGCCAATCCCGCCGGTGCGTGCGGCGAGACGCCAGGGCGCTGCAGGCGAAAGTCCTCGCTGAGGATGCGGCTCGACCCTGCTCGCCGCAGGCAGTTCGACCATGCTCACTGCGGGCGGTTCGACCGTTCTCACCGCAAGTGAAAGCTCCGTTGGGCCTGCTGATGCCAGGGCGTGGTCAGCGTCCGCGACTGCCGGTGCGCGTTGTGGATCGTTGCGCTGTGCGAACCAGGCGCTCAAACATCTTGTCCGACTGTGGTCTAATACTAACTTGCGGTCAGTCCGCCCGTCGGCTGAAGCCGCGGGCTACGGTTGCAAAGCCCGCCTGCGCGGGCTTAACCAGGCGATACCGGATGATGTGCTCAAAAACCATATATTGTACAAATGACCGCGTATGATATAAGAACGAACACGCGCGGCGCCGCCCGCCTCCTGGTGCAAGCGCTGCGCGCCCGCGTTGCCGACGGACCTTCTGCGGGCGGGGGCAGGTTGTGCGGGTCAGGTGAACAGCAGGCGCGACATCGGGTATCAACTGGCCAGACGCGCCACGTGTGACGGTGAGGGGAAAGGCGATTCGCCCGAACGTCGAACCCGGGAAAGAGTGACAGGTTGCAGGTGACGGATGGGAGAAGGCAGAGAGGGCAAATGCGGCATGTGACAGGGTAGACCCCTAACCCTTAACTCCAAATGAACAGATCGTTACTTGCGAGAGCCAAAAAGTCCATGCTACTCTTGTTACGACTATCACAAGAAAGGTGACGTATGGAACTGACAACGATCACCCAGGTTGCGCCGGGGCGATTGATTGGGATTGCGCCAGACGGCGATCTTCGCCTGGTTTGGGACTATACGACTATTCGCATTCCGCTCTTTGATCTGCCGCATCTGGCGGCGCTCCTCGATCTGTGGCTGCTGGAAGAAGAACCGCCGCTGTTGCGCCGTGGCTACTATCGCCTGACGCACAGTCCCGAGGGCGGGTATCAGTTATGGTTGCACACCGCCGGTCTATGGTTGAGTCACCAGGATATGCATACCCTGACAACCCTGGTCAATGCAGTCGCTGAGGAACTCTGTCGCCCTCTCTGCCGCCAGCCGAAGGCGCCGTTCGGCCTGGGATACCGGAAGTTCATCGCCTCTCCACGCAAAGGGCACAACCAGAACTAAGTAAGGGCGGGTCTCAGCCCCGCCCTCGCAGGAGTAGAGCCTGTTCTTCAGAGATACACGTGGTATGATTTCAGTATGACACGTCAACCCTATCCAAGCGATGTGAGCGACGCGGAGCGCTGAGCCGGTCGAAGCGAGGAGCGGGCCTTCGTCGCTTCGACCGGCTCAGGCGCCGCGCTCCCTCCCTGACCTTCATGACCGAAGACGCCCCGCAGCGCAACCACTCGCTGCGCCCCCC
>CALGYB010000213.1 GCA_937935075.1 uncultured Roseiflexus sp.
AGACGCCCGACCGGTCCATCCAACTGCACTGCCAGTGCGCCGCAGCCGCCGAGAATCCGTATTCGCCCTGCTCCCAGCGTCCAGCGCCCGAATGCCAGATCAGGAGTAGCAGGGGCAAACCCGGCATACAGCCCCAGCGCCATGGGATCGCCGGGAACGACGCGATCCGGCACAGTGCCTCGCCGCGCATTCCACGCCCATTCCAGCAGATCGTTGCCTGAGCGCCAATAATGATCGATAGCCTCCAGCCCCGCTATCGTCTCGTCAGGCATCCCCAGCGATGCGCCGGTCAGAGCGCGCATCGCCTGCGCATACAGGCTGCGGCGTTCCATCTCCGCAGCACGACGATACAGGTCGAGCGCTGCCTGCTCGTCGCCCTGCGCCAGCCGCAGATCGGCAAGATCGATGACGCGCAGCGGGTTGTCCGGGTTGACATCGTGTGCCAGCGTCAGCAGCGTTTCAGCCCGCTGCAGATCACCCGCTGCGAGCGCCGCTTGTCCCGGCACGGCATACCACATACCTGCACTCCAGGGCAGATACCGCGTACTGACAATCAGCGCCAGGAACACGGCGATTCCACCCAGCGCCGCATAACTGCGCCGGTCGCGTAGCAACCGGTTGATATGCCGCCACACCGCAGGCAACCTGATTAGCGCATATGCAGCAAATGGTAACACCGCTGCAACAATTGGGAGTCGTAGCCGTGGGTGGCCAATGGTCAATGCCGCCAGCAGCGTCGCCAGACCGACCCAGAGCAACGTCGGAACAGCGCGGGCAGGATGTGGTGCGAAACAGATTCCCCCAATCGCCAGGACGACGATCGCCATGTACTGCACGTCTGCCAGCAGTGTGGTGGGCAGGGAGTATTCGCCAGCGTTCTGCACCAATGGGTTTCCGTGCGAGTCAATCGAAATCACGTCCCCCACCGCATAACTGCGCGTTTGCAGCGCGTAGAGTGATGCGATCTTGAAACGCATGCGGCTCAGGAACCGCATCGGGTCGTTTTGGATGTTCTCCCAGGCCATCTGGAGCGCGCGCGATTGCCGGTCGGCAAGGTTCGGGATAGCAGCCAGCCGCGTCTCGCCTGCCGCCTGTTCGGCGTCATCGCGCACCGTACCGTACCACATGCTGATGCCGCCGTTCGTGTCGCTCAGGATCACGCGCCCATGCACTAGATAATTCCGCGCTGCCCATGGTCCAATGACCAGCATCGCACCTACGATCAGGAAGAGTGCCAGCCGATACCGCCGTGCTCCTGCGCTCCCGCCGCGCCATGCCTGCCAGACGATCCAGACCGCTGCCAGCGGTATCAGGTACAGCCCCACAGCGCGGGTCAGCGCCGCTAGCGCCAGCATCACGCCCGCGCCGAACGCCGTCCAGTCGTGCGCTTGCGCAAGTGCGCGATCCAGTGCTGCCAGACCGAGAACCAGGATTGTAATGAACAGCGCTTCGGCATAGAGTGAACTGGCATACGATGCCAGCGGCACGAACAGCGCCGCCAGAAACGCTGTCACCAGCCCGGTAACGCGCCCGAAGATCTGTGCACCGAAAGCGTAGAACGCCAATACACCGACACTCAGCACACCCGCCTGAAGCAGCAGCGCCCCGGCGACATTCATTCCCGCCGGCGGCAAGAGCAGCGCCAGAAATGCCGGGTAAACCGGCGGACGCAACCACTTGCCGGTATCGTGGTATCCGCCGTGCAGAATATGAACGGCGGCGCGATAGTACTCTTCCGGGTCGCCGGGCGGTACAGCGCCGGAACGCGCCTGCACCTGCCAGAACCAGAGGCGCGCTATCAGCGCCAGTGCAACAATGGCAGCCAGCAGAATCAGGTCAACGGTCGTTACAGACCGCGTACTGTACCACGTCTGTTGAGTCTGCATGTGCAGTCTTATGGTGTACGCTGCGCCTGACGCAGCACCAGCAGGTCTTGTTCTTCCGCAATGACCTGCCAGCGCCCCGATTCGCGCAGTTGCCGAACGAAGTCGTGGCGGCGTTCGGTGTGCAGCGCCGCAGCCCGTGTATCGATGAACAGATACTCGGCGCGTTCGAGCGGCGGGAACGACTCATCCGGCGGCACGTAGTAGATGAACCGCCGCGGCATCATTCGCGGCGCCAGAAACGATGTCGCCCCCAGCGGAGCATCCGGCGGAATCAGCGCCGCCAGCCGCTCCATTGCCGCCAACCGCTCCGGCGACTCGCGGTAGATCACCGTTGTTACGACCGGATTGCGATACGTCAGATTGGCGAGCGCTGCAATGCCAATTGCGCATATCATAAGTTGTGATTGTAAAGCCTTGCGCCTTTGCGCCTTCGTGTTATGTTCGTGAAACGCTGTGAAAGCGCCTGCTCCTTGCGCGTGCGCCTGCTCACTGCGCGCTTGCCACCACGACCACAACCGCGCGGCGCCGATGATCGCTGCCAGGATGAGACCAGGAATCACGAGCGCCTGGTACTGCTCACGCACCGTAATCTGAAACGGACGCAGTGAAAGCAGGTTCATCGCCAGCGGCGCCGCCGCCAGGAGCGCAACATCGGGCGCGAGCAACGGGAGCAATGCCAGCGGAAGCAACATCAGCGCCAGGTAGACCACCTTATCCGGCGTAAACATCAACCGTAGCACATCGAGCGGTCGGCTGATGATCGTCCAGAGAATGGCGCCGGCGCTATCGCCGAGATGCGAATAGTACGCCAGTTGCGGGCTTTTGCCGGGCCAGACCTCGGTGTAATCGCCCTCGGTCACGGACCCGATCTCTCCTTCACGCACCTGATAGTCGGGCAGGTAGAACGATGGCACAATCACGCTCGTTGAAAGATAGAACCACGCCAGCCCCATAGCGAGCGGCGGCAGCGTCCAGCGCCAGCCGAGGCGCCACAGCGCCGCCAGAACGCCGAACGCCGCCACCACCAGCGACACATCGGTGCGGGTGGTCAACGCCAGCGCCAGCAGTCCCAGGTATGCGCACCAATCCCGGATGCTCGCGCGCCGGAACGCGGCGCGTTGCAGGAAAAAGAACGCGCCGAGCAGCGCCGGGATCGCCAGCGTGCGCGGCTGCCACGGCGCGCTCATCGTCACGAACCAGAGCGACGGATAGAGCAGATACACGAGCGCCCATCCGAGGCCCGCAAGGCGTGAACTGCCGAAGCGATCACGGGCAATGCCGTAGACCGGCAGCGCGCCAAGCGCCATAAAGAGCGCCTGGAAGAAATTGAGCGTCAACGCCGATGGAAACAGCGCATAGAACGGAACGATCAACAGGATCGCCGGAATAAAATCCATGCCCCACAGATGATTGGTATGACGGTAGTGCGAAATCTCAAGAAAGCGTCCCTGGGTTGTATTCCAGATCGACTGCTGGTAATCGATCTGGTCGTACCCCTGCGCCCAGTTGAGATACTTGAACGTCAAGCCAAAGAAAAGAATCGCAACATACAGCGTTATGAGCGTCGCCAGCGTCAGACCCGCCCGCCGCTCAACTATTGCGAGCATGGACGCAACGCCTTTGTTGGAACGTTCATGGTGTGATGTCAGAGCCTGTGTCATAATGCTGGACCTATGGCCGACTGAGCCAGATGCCTGTTAACTCACGCAAAGACACAAAGGCGCAGAGGTTGAATATCAATCCCCAATAACCCCGAATCCCTTATCCCGCCCTCACACGACCGGCGACCGCAAAATCCGAATGACCCAGAGATCGAGCGCCGTCGCCAGTGTGAACACGTAGATGGTCATGACCAGAACCATGCCCCACCATCCGCGCTGCCAGAACCGTTCAGCGTAGACCCCCCAGCAGAGACAGATGGCCGGAACAATGTAGAATAACTGCTTGTCCACCATCGAGACGCGATACCCGACAAGCATGAAGAGTGTCCCGACCGAAAACCACGCCGCGAGCATCACCCACAGCAGCGGCTGCCTGCGCAATGCGACAAAGCCCGGAATGACGAACATCAGCGGAATGAGCAAGCCGTAGTAGAGAAAGCCGTCCGGGCGCATATCATAGCGGAGATGACGCCAAAACGAGAGCATATACTCGCTGAACGGCGGACGCTCCACCCCAACGCTCTGTGGACCGGCTGTCGCCAGGTTTAGCACATATGGCGCCGTGCGCTCCAGAATTGGCGCAATATACTGTCCATAGTAGATCAGCGTCGCCGCCAATAGCGCCACTCCCAGCGACAGCGCAACCGGTCGCAGCGGTTTGCGTTCGACTCTCACCGGCGCAATCAGCGCCAATACAATAAAGGAGACGACGAACAACACGTGGAAAACCGCCATGACCGTGTAGAACAGCAGCGTGATAGTGGTCAGCACGGTGAGCAGCGCAAAGGGACGGCGTTCGTGGAGACGCGGATAGAGCGCTATCATTACCGTAGACGTGACAAGCGTCCACCACATCCCGGATGTCGTCGGGATATTCCCCCATGAATGCAGCAGGAACGTCACCGGCGTGACCGCATAGATCAGCGCGGCGAAGAGCGTGACACGGTTGCCCAGCCCTGCCCGGCGTGCCAGGAGCGCAATCAGGAAGACGCGGCTGTTGTCGAGCAGGGCGCTGAAGAGGTTCGCACTGGTTTCGAGCGGCCAGGGGAACAGGGCAAAGAGCGTCGAGAACAGATGAAAAAACGGCGAATAGGGAATCACCGGACGGTTCGGTCCCCACTCGTTGATCGGCATCACCGACTCCGAAAAGGCGCCGGGGAGATACATTTCCGCCCAATGCCCATCGAGAATCCAGCGCACCCGATC
Source organism: uncultured Roseiflexus sp. (assembly GCA_937935075.1). GTDB lineage: Bacteria > Chloroflexota > Chloroflexia > Chloroflexales > Roseiflexaceae > Roseiflexus. The sequence continues at coordinate 4,754 of CALGYB010000213.1, forward strand.
CATATGCCAGCCGACATCGATGGCGCGCATATAAGGAAAGAGCAACCCGCCGCCTTTTACCCAAAGACCAACGAGAAAGATGGCGAGCAGCGCATAGCGCAAACCGGGATCGAGCGGCGCATCGAGTTTGCGAAAGATCCATGCCACACCGCGATCAACGAGCGGCGTCAACGCCAGCGTGAAGAGCATGAACCATGCCAGCGGTCCCAGAAACAGCCCCGTCGGGTAACGATACGCAACCAGCGCCCAAGCCCCCAGAAGCGCGACTGCCACGGCAGCGCCACACGCGCCCCACGGTGGAACCCGCGAGAAACGGAGCGCGCCATAGACGCTCAACACGACCGTGAGAGCGGGCAAGAGCGCACTCCATGGCGGCAACGCCATCGAAGGCGCACCGGTCAGCGGTGTTACCGTCACACGCTCCAGCGACACTCCCAGCGGGCGCGGATCACGGTACGGATCGGCGGTTATTTCCAGGGTCAGATCGCCATTATCGAGAACGCGCGCCGGCGCCATCAACTGATACCGGCGCATGCCGGGCATGTCCGGCAGGTTGGCGATCAACTCGCCATTGGCGAAGACGCGCGCATTGACGGGGCTGCCATCCGGGTGTGCGACGAGCGCCTGCAACTCCACTCGCCAGTCGCCATTGCCCAATGCCGGAAATGTTATCGTGGCGCGCTCGCTTGTCCAGCGGTATGTCTGCGCTTTGGCAACCTCGACGGCAATCAGGCTCACGGGCGGCACATCGAGGGTGCGATCCGGGATCGCTTCGATACGCAGACGCACGCCGCCGGACAGGTTGATGTCTTGTGGAATCAGAACACGGAAATGACGACTGCCGCCACGATCATCAAGCGTATTGATCCGCCGATCATTTGCATACACAGCGATCAGCCGGCGGGAATGCAGCGCATCAGGTTGCCAGTCGTCCAGGGTGAGCGTCGCCATGTACACATCTTTATCGAACGGCTGATCGATGACCACTTCATTGGCGCCGGGCAACGCCTGTACCTGCGCAACCGTCATCTGTGCTGTGAATTCGCGGCCATGCATGCCGCGAATGTAAGGGTAATCGAACGGCGCGCCAACGTCGATGGCGACGAACGGCTGAGCGGCATACGCTGCCGCCAGTGCAACGAGGACGCTGAGCGCCGCCAGGAACAACGGCAGCCTGGGCTGCCAGCGATGCAGATTGATCAACGCGCCAGACCATG
>CALGYB010000214.1 GCA_937935075.1 uncultured Roseiflexus sp.
TCAGTTCTCAGTTCTCAGTTCTCAGTTCTTGGCTCAATGTTGCTAATCGTTCGCACAACACGGCATCGTTACATCGTACCGCGTGAAGACGTTGCGACTCTCCGCGCCGTCAGTCGGCGCACCGGCACGGACCAGGAGGCAGACAGAGATCCATCCGCCATCGCAGTAGAACTCGGAGCATTTCTCGACCCGGAAGACGTCAGCGAGATGCAGCGACGACACGCCCTGATTGTCCCCCTGCGACGACGCACCATCGCGCTGCTCGTCGATGCAGTGGATAACCTGATCGATCATGCCGTCGTTCGACCGCTGCCGCCGCTGCTGCGCGAACGTCTGCGTGAACCGTGGGCGACCGGCGTGCTTATGATTGATGAACACCCCGTTGTGCAGATCGATGTTCGGGCGATTGCGCGCAGTGTTCTGCTGAAAAGAACACGCGATACAGAACAGAAGTGAGCGTCGTATGGAACAGGTCTCGAATCGTCAGATATTCGCCAGTGTCATTACCAATCCGCAAAGCCAGGATGAAGATCGCGCCAGAGTGCTGATGCACCTGACGATAGTTTTTGGCGGCGTCGCGGGCGCCGGGTGCGTATTGGCGATTTCTCTCGCGCTGATCGGCATCATACCGCAACAGGTTATCAGCGCCGCCTTTGGAGTCGTCGCAATGGTCGCGGCAATTGTCGGCGGCACGCTCGGCGCGCTCCGCGCGGGCAGGCATACGATGGCATCGAACATCTTCCTGTACGGCTCGCTCATCTATGTCATCGGCATGATCTACCTGGCCGGCGGCGTGTCCGGTCCTGCCAGCGTCGCATTTCTGTTCCCGATTGTGGTTTCCGGGCTGTTCGGGCGCGCTGCGGAAAGTCCACGGCTGTTCGGCGTGGCGCTCGTGTCGTATGTCACCCTTGCCATTGCTGAAACTACCGGCATCATTCAGCCGCAGAACGACCTGCCAGGGCTGCCGCGCACCCTGGCGTTCATCATTTTCTTCACCAGCGTCGGCGGCTTGCTGACCTACGTCGCATCACTCTGGTCCACGAGTACAATGCGGTTTCTGGAGCAAACCAGATCACAATCGGAAGAGTTGTACGAAACCAATCAGCGGTTGATCGAAAAGAATATTCAGCAGGTCGAATTGGGAAGTGAACTCTCGGCGGCAGCAACCGAATTACTGCGCGCCTCGCACGAGCAGGCGAGCGGCGCCTCCGAGCAGGCCAGCGCTGTGTCACAGGTAAGCACCACCATCGAGGAATTGGGTTCAACCGCTCGTCAGATTGCGATTGCCGCCGAGCAGGTGGCGGAAGCGGCGCGGCAGACGCTCGAGAATCTGAGCGAAGGTCAGGAAGCCGTCGATAAAAGCATTCAGGCGATGGATCGCATTCGCAGCCGCATGCAGGACGTATCGGCGCGCGTCTTGAACCTTGGCGAGCGGTCGCAGCAGATCGGCGAGATCATTGATCTGATCAACGACCTTTCCGATGAAACGCACCTGCTGGCGCTCAATGCCGCCATCGAAGCCGCCGGCGCGGGTGAGCACGGGCGTCGGTTTGCGGTTGTGGCGGCTGAGGTCAAGAGCCTGGCCAACCGCGCGCTCGTCGCCGCAAAAGAGGTCAAAGGCGTCATTGCCGAGATCCAGCAGGCGACCAATGCAGCCGTGCTGGCTGCCGAAGAGGGCGGCAAAGAAGTCGCCGCTGGCGTCGAACTTGCCCATAGCGCCGGTCAGGTCATGGACGCGATCGTGATGGTGGCGGAGCGCACCGCGCAGAGCAGCGCCGAAATCAATCTGGCGACCGCGCAGCAGCAGAGCGCCAGCGAGCAGGTGGTGGAAACCATGCGTGAGATCGCTGATGTGGCGCGTCGTACTGCAGCAGGCGCACGTCAGGTGCAGGACGCCGCACAACGCCTGACTGCCATTGCCAACCGCCTGCATGGTCTCTCCCGTGATGGGGATGAGGCGGAAAGCAAGAGACAGGGATGAGGCGACAGGTTGAAGGTCCGAAGGTCAACGGAAGGAATGACTGAACGTCTATGGATCTGGCGTCGTTCTACAGTCAATTTCGTGATGAAACGGCGGAGAACATCCGCATCGTCACCGAAGGTCTCATGGCGCTCGAAGGCAATGGCCTGGAGGGTGAGGCGCGCCGTGAGCGGATCGACGCCATCTTTCGCGCTATGCACACCATTAAGGGTTCGGCGCGGATGCTCGGTCTCGAAGAGATTGGCAAAGTTGCGCATACCTGCGAGCACATTCTGGCAGCGGTGCGCGATGGTCAGCGCATGCTTGATCGCTTCCTGACCGATGAACTGTTGAAAGGGAGCGACGCGATCCTGGAGTTGCTCGCCGCCACGATTGACGGGAAACCTTCGTCGATCGATGTTGAGACGCTGACGAACCGTCTCGGTCGGGGAGTGCCGCAACCGGCGCCTTCGGCTGAAACGCCGGTCGTGACCCTGACCCTGGTTGAGCCAGCACAACCGCCGGGTGATGAGGGAGCGCCGCAATCTACGCCCAAAAGCGGACGCGAACGCTCACGCCAGACAGTGCGGGTGCGCGTGGATCGGCTGAATCAGTTGCTGAACCTGGCAGGTGAGTTGTCGATCGGCAGGCAGATCGAAAAGGAGCACCTTCAGGCGCTGGAAGAGCTGAAAGAGTTGCTCGAACGCCAGCAACGGTCGTTGCTGACCCTCGAATCTGAGCTGCGGCGGGTGCGTCTTGCGCCCACACAGCGTGAACTGTTCGACCGCGAAATGAACGGCGCGCTGAACGCAGGCGAACGCGCCGATTCCATCGTCCGCACGCAACTCGAGCGCATCGGGCAGCATACGACGCACAAAGCGCAGTTGATCGACGACCTCGAACAGGAGGTTATGGCGATGCGACTGACGCCGGTGGCAACCCTCTACGCCAACCTTCCACGCGCAGTGCGCGAACTGGCCCGCGATCTCGGCAAGGAGACGTCCCTGCGGCTGATAGGTGAAACGACCGAACTGGATCGGAAGGTCATCGAGGCGCTCGCCGATCCCATGGTGCACCTCATTCGGAATGCTATCGATCACGGTATCGAGCCGGCTGAGGAGCGTGAGCGGTTGGGGAAGCCGCGCCAGGGATTGATCGAAATCGCAGCCCAGGCGCACGGTGGTCGGGTGCTGATCAGCGTGCACGATGATGGACGTGGTATGGAACCGCAGCGGCTGCGAGAAACGGCGCTGCGCAAGGGGTTGATCAGCGCCGAAGCAGCAGCGGCGCTCTCGGATCAGGAAGCGCTGGAACTGATCTTCATGCCGGGGTTTACCACAGCAAATATCATCACCGACGTGTCGGGACGGGGTGTTGGGATGGATGTGGTTCGCACCAATCTCGCCGAGATTGGCGGTGAGGTGCAGATCGAATCACAGCCTGGCGCCGGCACGACGATCATGCTCTCATTGCCGCTGACGCTGGTTACCACACGGGTGTTGCTCGTCGAGTCCGGCGGTCAGTTATTCGGTTTCCCGGCGTCCGGCTGTCAGGGAACGGTATGGGTACGGCGCAACCAGGTTCGCACCATCGAAGGTCGAGCGGTGTTTCAGCACAATCAGGCGCTGGCGCCGCTCCTGCGGCTGGATGAACTGCTGGGCATTGCGAACGGGTATCCGTTCGCCAACGCGACGCGCGTGCCGGCGCTGCTGATCGGTGGTGCGCGCCGCCCCATGGCGCTGCTGATCGACCGCATGGTGGACGAGCGCGAGGCCGTGATCAAGCCGCTTGGACCGCTCCTGGAAAAACAGCGGCGTTACAGCGGCGCATTGCAACTCGGGGATGGACGACTGGCGCTGCTGCTCAACCCGATGTTCCTGACGCAACTGGGACGTGGTACAGCGCTTGTTGCGCAGACGCCGGAGCAGAGCCAGCGACGCCGCGCACGCTTGCTCGTGGTGGACGACTCCTTCGCCACACGGGAGTTGATCCGCAGCATCCTGAGCGCCGCCGGGTACGAGGTGGCGACCGCCGTTGATGGACTCGATGCGCTTGACAGACTCCGCGCCGAAACCTACGATCTCGTCGTCAGCGACGTTGAAATGCCCCGCGTGGACGGTTTTACCCTGACCAGTCGCATTCGCAGTGAATTGGGCAAGACCGATCTGCCGGTCATCATCGTGACCAGTCTGGCATCGGAAGCGCATCGGCGACGTGGGTTGGAAGTCGGTGCGCAGGCATATATCGTCAAAAGTCAATTCAATCAGAATAACCTGCTGGAGACGATCCGGCAGTTGATCGGCATGTCATGATCCCATGTCTTCTATCGTTGCTCGGGTCCCATAGACCGGTTGCGACGCGAAAGGACACACAGCGTACTATGGCGGAAAAGATTCTGGTAGTCGACGATAGCAAACTGGTGACCGATATCGTCAAGATGCGACTTGGCATGTATGGCTACGAGGTGCGCCTGGCGCACAGCGGCGAAGAGGCCCTCAAAGCCATCGAAGAAGAAGTGCCCGACCTGCTGGTGCTCGATGTGCATATGCCGGGAATCGACGGGTATGAGGTCTGTCGCCGGCTGCGCGACAACCCGGCGCTCGATGATCTGCGCATCATTATGCTGACGTCGAGCGACGACAAACACGCCGCATTCGAGGCAGGCGTCGATGACTATCTGAACAAGGATGTCGATCTGCTCAACCTGCCAAATCGGGTCAAAATGATCCTGGAGATGGAGTAGCACAAGAGATGACCGTACTCCTGACAGGCAAGGTCTGAAGAATGCCAGAAGCGCATCCTGGACTCACACGATGCGCCGCCGGATCCATCGGCGGCTTGTTGGTGTGAATGCATGTTCTGTTACCGCGTATCGTTTACGCTGAACCGAAATGAGTTGACGCATGACCAGGACCATCCGTGTTGTTGTCGTGGACGACTCGGCTCTAATGCGGCGTTTCATCACCGATATGCTCCAGCGTGATTCGGCTATCGAGGTGGTTGGCGTCGCATCGAACGGGCGCGAGGCGATCGAGGTGGTGCAACGTCTGCGCCCCGATGTCGTGACCATGGATGTGCGCATGCCGGTCATGGATGGCTTGGCGACGACGGAACACCTGATGGCGTATTGTCCGACGCCAATTCTGGTGCTGACCGCCTCGCTCGCCAGTTATGAGGTGGATATCACCTTCAAGATGCTTGGCGCCGGTGCGCTCGAAGTGGTCGAGAAACCACACGGCGGCGATGCGCGCGCGATCGATCACGCCGCGCGCGATCTGGTACGGCGTGTCAAGATCTTGTCGCGGGTCAAGGTCGTCACTCATCTGCGCGGTCGGCGCCGTACATCCGGCAACGATCACGCCTTCCAACTGGCATTCCCGGCTCATCAGACCCCTGCGCATGACGTACAACCGGCAACTCCGCCTGTTGCGACGATCGTCCCGCCGATCAGCAGCGCCTCCAATACGCCGCTTCCTCCGGTTGTCGTCATAGGCGCAAGCACAGGCGGGCCGCGCGTCATTAACCAGATCATTGCCGGTCTGCCACAGGCATTCCCCGCCGCCGTACTGGTTGTGCAGCACATTGCAGAAGGCTTCAGCGAAGGGATGGCGGAATGGCTGGCAAGCGCCGGCGCGCTGCCGGTGCACGTAGCCCGTGAAGGATCGCCTATTCGTGCCGGCGAAGTGCTGATTGCTCCTGATCGACGCAATCTGTTGGTGACGCGCCAGGGAACAGTTCATTTGAGCGATGCGCCGCTGCTGATTCAGCGACCGTCCATTGATGTCACAATGCAGGCGGTTGCCGAGGTATACGGCGCGCGCGCGGTTGGCGTGCTCCTCACAGGTATGGGGCGCGATGGAGCGTATGGGATGCGGGCGCTCTATCACCGGCAGGCGTACACGATTGCACAGGACGAGACGAGTTGCGCCATTTTTGGCATGCCGCGCGCTGCCATTCAGTTGGGCGTCGTGCGCGAGGTGCTGCCGCCGGATGTCATTGCATTGCGATTGGTGGACGTGGTGTCCGGGTTGGTTGCAGGTTGAAGATGCGAAGGTGAAGTGAGGCAAGAGGCGAAGAGCGAGGGGCAAAAAGGTGCAGAGAAGATCGGCGTATTGGCGCCCTCTGCGCTCTCTGTGGTTCAAAAAACAGGTGTACAGGTTGAACACGAACGAGTGACATGAGCACAGCGCACGATCTGTTCGTTCCTCCGCCAGTGCGTCTCTCGCAAGAGGCGTTTGACCGGTTGCGCACCCTGCTGGCGGATTACAGCGGCGTCTATCTGGACACGGCGCAGCAGCGCGTGCTGGAAGCCGGTCTGTCGCAGCGCATAGCGGCGCTCGGCGAAACGCTCGCAGCCTACGAGCAACGCATCAGCGTGCCAGCCGGGCGCAATGAACTCCACCGTCTGGCGGAGATGGTGGTCAACCATGAGACCTTTTTCTTTCGCAATGCACCGCAGATGCGCGCGCTGCGCGAGATCCTGCTCCTTGAATTGCACCATCGCAAGCCGCCGGGCGAACCGATCCGCATCTGGAGCGCCGGGTGCGCCACCGGCGAAGAAGCGTATTCGCTGGCGATCACCGTGCTGGAAACCTTTGGTCTGGCGATTGTGCGCCCGGTCGAGATCTGGGCGACCGATCTGAGCGCACTGGCGCTCGAAAAGGCACGGGCTGGCTTCTATCGGGGCCGCTCTCTCAACAATGTGACACCGGCGCTGCTCAATCGCTACTTTGTTCGACAGGGCGATGGCTTTCTGGTATCAGACGCCGTGCGTGCGCTGGTGCGTTTCGAGCAACTGAATCTGCTCGAAGCCTTTCCGCCAACCGCGTATGGCGTCGACGTGATTTTCTGTCAGAATGTAACCATCTATTTTCGCCCGGAAACGCGGCGATCATTGATCGAGCGGTTCCATCGTTGCCTGCCTGAACACGGGTTGCTCTTTCTGGGGTTTTCCGAAACGCTCTGGAACGTCTTTGATGGGTTTCGCTCACGCGAAGTGTCGGGGGCGTATGTCTACCAGAAGGTCGATCTGCCCGACCGATTAGTGCAGCATCGCCCCACCCGACGCCGACCGTCGCCGGCGGAACAGCCCCGGCGACGTGCGCCATCGGTCGTTGAAGCGTCGCCCAACTCTTCCCGAAAGCCGCAACTGCCTGTTGTTTCGATAACCCCGCAAGCCGGTGATGAGGAGTCCAGCCGTGTCGGACAGGCGCAAGCCATGATTGATGCCGGCAAGATCGACGAGGCGATGAACCTGCTGCGCAGCATTCGCCCCAACTCACCGCTGACGCCGCATGCGCTGGTGCTGGTGGCGCGGGTGCATGCCGATCGCGGCGAACTCGACCTTGCCATTGCCGAGGCGCGCCGCGCGCTCGAAATTGATGCATTGCGCGGTGACGCCTATCTTCTCATCGGAACGATCTACGCACGCCAGGGGCAGTGGCATGAGGCGATCCAGGCGCTCGAACGCGCGCGCTACCTGGATCCCGATGCCGCGCTGGTCTCCTACCACCTGGCGCTGGCATACCGGCAGGCAGGAAAGCCGGAGCAGGCAATGCGCGAGTTTCGCAGTGCGCTCAACAAACTGGCGGCGTACCGTCCTGAGGATCTCCTCGAAGGCGTCGAAGTGGGTTGGTTGCGCGCCACATGTGAGCAACACCTGGGCATGTAACACATTATGCGAAAACGATCCAAACAATCGGGCTGCCATTTCACATTGCTCAGCCATACGGCGACGGGCATTCCACGGCGCGCCAGGCGTCCGGCGCCGCCGCAACCGCAGATCAGCCCGGAAGAAGCACGGCGTCAGGCTGAGATTGAACGCGAACTCCTCCTGGCGCGCGATATCCAACAGGGGTTGCTGCTCGAAGCAGTGCCCTGCCTGCCTGGATGGGAGATTCACGCCATTTCGCTGCCGGCGCGCGACCTGGGGGGCGATCTGTACGATTTTTTGCCGCTTGGTGATGCGCGTCACGGCATTATGATCGGCGATGTTTCCGGCAAGGGTTTGCCGGCGGCGTTACGGATGGCCGTCGCACGCACCGTCTTTCGCTATGCTGCGCGCCGCGGCGCTGCGCCCGGCAGCACGCTGGCTGATGTCAACCGCGGGATCATCGCCGATATTCCACAGGGCATGATCACCATGCTCTACGCCACGCTCGATCTGCACCATGGCACGGTGCAGATCGCCAATGCCGGCCATCATTACCCCTTGCTGCTGAATGGACGTGTGAGTGAACTGGAACTGTCGGGATTGCCGCTCGGCGTGGATGACGATGCCAGCTACGAAGAGATCTGCACCGCGATCGAGCCGGGCAACACCGTGATCATGTACACCGATGGCGTCGTTGAAGCGACCAATAGCGCCGGCGAGTATTTTGGGTACGAGCGACTCGAGCGCCTGCTGGTCGAAGGCGCGGCATTGAAACCGCGTGCGCTGGTGGCGCGTCTGTTGCACGAACTGCGCACCTGGAGCGATGCCGGGCAGGACGACGACATTACCGTTGTGGCGGTACGGCGGCGATTCGAACGCCTGGCAGAAGAACTACGCAGCATTATGCACGATGTGTTGGGTGACGAACGCGGCGAGAAGGCATGGCTAACCTTGCCGCATCCTGGCGACGCAGACGTGACCGTGTGGACCGAAGCATTGCCAGAGATCATCAAAGCGGCGCAGGGGCATTTTGGGCGTGGTCTGGCGCGTGAGTTGAATGCGCAGATTCGTCTGGCGCTCGAAGAGTATCGCGATCATGAAAAAATGTGACCAAGGCGCTACTAAACTGCAATCGAGTCGCTTTCATGAGCGCAGGGGTTCATAGTACAATAAGGGAGAGCGTCAACCAGAAGCGACGCCAAACGCCGACCGGTGAAGGGCACAGGTAGACGATGAGTTCGACAGAACCGCTCAATTTCATGCCGCTCGATCTGGACACGTTCAGCGGGAGCGAGCGATTCATGGCCGGGACGCGCCTGGGAGCAGCGTTTGGACAGGGCATTCGCGCCTACCTGCGCGCGGACTACGCCAATGCGATCGAACACTTCAAGGCGGCGCTGATCGCCGCCTACATCGAAGGAGAAGAGCGTGCTCAGATCTATGATCGTGAACGCGCGATCATCTACCTCTACATCGGCAATGCACTGGCGTATCAGGAGGATTGGGAAGGAGCGCTGCGCGAGTACCTGGAAGCCGTACAGACCGATCCGCAACTGTCGGAGGCGCACTATAACCTGGGCGTCGCATTTGCGGCGCAGGGGCGTCTTGATCGCGCGATTGCCGCCTTCAAGGAAGCCATCGAGCACAACCCGCGCCTGTACGAAGCGCACTTCTCGCTGGGGCGCTGCTATCAGCGCCTCGACGACGCCGGGCGGGCGTATATTCACTACGACCAGGCATGTCAGGCGCGTCCGCAGGCAGCCGAACCGCGCTACTACATGGGGTTGATGCACCAGAGCCACGGTGCGCACGAATTGGCGCAGCGCTGTTTCGCCGAGGCATTGCGCGTCGAGCCGACCTTCGTCTCGCCAGAGTTGCAAGACGAGGTGCTGGTCAATCGTTCGGAAGAGGAAGTTGCGCAATGGTACTATCGGCTCAGCAACGACCTGAAGCAGCAAGGGTACGAAGAGGAGGCGGAACGGATCTACCGCGCCCTGCTTCAATGGCGACCGGAAGAGCACTATGCGCGATATCTGCTCGGCAACCTGCTGGCGCGCGCGCGGCGTCTCGATGAGGCGCTCGAAGAGTATGCCCAAATCCCGCCGCAGGACAAGTATTATGTCGATGCGCGCATTCGTATCAGCGCCATTCTCAAGTTGCAGAACAAAATGCGCGAAGCATACGATACGCTCTTCGAGTGCGCCCGGCTGCATCCCAACAATGGCCAGTTGTTCCTGAACATGGGCAAGCTGCTCTACGATATGAACAAGCACACGGGCGCCGTCAAGGCGTTCGAGCGCGCCGTGCAGTTGCTCCCCAACGACCCGCAGGCGCACTATCTGCTGGGGTTCATGTACAACTTGATGGGGCGTGAAGGATGGGCGCTGGCTGCCTGGCGCAAAGCGGTCGAACTGGCGCCGGATGCGCATTCGCTACGCTACGACCTTGGCTACATGTATGTGCGGCGCAACCGCTACGACCTGGCGGCGAAAGAATTTGCGCGCGTGCTCCAATTCTGGCCCGACGATGTCGAAACGAATTTTATGCTCGGATTGTGCTACAAAGAATTGATGGAACCGGCGCGCGCTATTCCGCTGTTCGAAAAAGTGCTGCGACGCAATCCGCGCCACGTGCAGGCGCTCTACTACCTGGGTGCGTCGTACCTGCAGATCGGCAATACCTCGCTGGGTAAAGCCTATCTCAGACGGTATGACTACCTGGCAAGTCAAGAACAGGCAAGCACTCCCGCGTCGCGTCGCGCCATGCGGCAGCGCAGCGTCGGCATGGTGGGTTCATCGTAAGCGTTGAGGAGCGACGTGTCCATGCAACAAGTCCTGGTGAACATTCCTTCTGTGCCGATATTCGAGCGTGTCGTGCGCGCCAGCGCCGATGAGGTCGGTCGTGCGTTGGGGTTCAGCGCCGAGCGCGTTGAGGACCTGAAACTGGCCGTCAGCGAGGCGGTGAATAATGCCATCGATCATGGCAATAAACGTCAGCCCGGAAAGCTGGTGGAAGTTGTCTTTGCGCTGCACAGCGACAAACTCGAGGTCCACGTGACCGATGAAGGCAGCGGCGTCGAGACGGTCGATTTTTCCCGAAAGGTTATCGAAGATCAGAATCTCGATGCGGGGATGTATCGCGGCTTTGGCATGTACCTCATTAGCGCCCTGGTCGATGACTGCGAGGTGAATTCGTCACAGTCAGGCACAACATTGACACTACGTCTCTATCGGAGGAACCAGGACCATGACGAATGAGATGAACGAAGTGATCCATCGGGAAGAGTTTGGCGATGTTGCGGTGCTGCATATTATGACCAACAGCGTCGATGCGGTCTCGGCGAGCGCCATCGAAGCCACCGCAACCGCGACGGCAATGCGCCCGATTACCGTCCTCGATTTTGCCAATGTGTCGTTTATCAACTCGGCGGGCATTTCCGCCCTGCTCAAGTTCGTTGTGTCGGCTAAGAAGTCGGGGTACACGCTGTATGCCATGAATGTGACCCCGCACCATCAGAAGGTGTTCAAGATGGTCGAGATGTCGCGCTATATGCCCCCCATCGAGGAACGCGACCTCGCAGCATATCGGTAGGGAGACGCAGGGCGAGGGGTAGAGACGTTGAACTGCGACGTTTTCAAGGTAAGGATGGCGGGTGTTGCACGTCGCATGTGTAACGAGGGCAGGCGGGTAGGGGCGCGCTGCTGGCGCGCCCAGGGGTACAATTGCAAAGGGGTCACGTGGGCAGGCGGGCAGGGGCGAGCGGACTGCTCGCCTACCACGATAGTAGGTTTAGCGTTGTAGGGATGCCCTTTCTGGTAGGGCTTTTATGTGCAATGCGGTATTTCCTAAGTTTTTAGCACTATGAAACTCTCAGAGAAAACCCTTGAACTCAATATCTGTGCTCAGGTCTCTACATCTATTATATGTTTTACTCCTAACCCCTATCTGCTATGGTTTGGACTGACCCAAAAACAAGAGGCGCGCGCCGGATTTGACGCCTGCACGAAACTAGGCGGTCGTCTCCTTGTGTTCCAGTTCAAAGCGTCAAATCGCCAGCTACAAAACGGAATGCGCCGGTTTCTTTTGCCCCATGGCCAACTGGAAGCGCTCCAGCGTCTTGCCCAATATCGCCCCTCGCACCACTTTGTGTTTGTGGCGTTTCCGCTGGTCGGCACAACCTCTGAGTTGCAGCGCTATCCAGATTTGCTCGAAGCGACGTGGTTGCTGAACGTCGCTTCTCCTTCTCTGAAGAATATGCAGCCGCCAAGTCGCAGGAATGGTTGTCATAACGTCTATGTCGCGCCAGGAAGCATTGTTCTTCGCTCGGAGCCGGTCGCCGGAGAGGCTGTGCGGCTCAGAGAACTGATAAATGAACTTCTTTATAATCCGAGTATTGGTATTGATATTCAGCCTGAACCTCGTGAGCCTAAACCTCTTGAGCCTGAACCTCGTAAGCCTGAACCCGAACTCCTGGAAGTCATCCTGAAAGAAGCCCCGTCCCTTGCAGGCGCCACCGTGGCGGCGCTGCTAATCCCTGGTACACGGATTCTGAGATGAATGCAAGAAAGGCGTCGGGGCGAGGAAAATACGCTTTGCACTCCGAAAACGCCCCGCTTGAAAAGACCCCTCTGCTCCCCGCGCCCGGTGTTCAGGGTTCAG
>CALGYB010000215.1 GCA_937935075.1 uncultured Roseiflexus sp.
TAGAGGTTAGAGGTTAGAGGTTGCGCTTCACCAGGTTAGCGCACCCATCAGTATGCCGGGCGCGTTGCACCGCTCAGTAGGTGCGCCAACCTGCTGAAACAATACGTTCAACATACCGCCAGAAAATCTCGTACAACCGCCAGATATCGCTCAAACTGCTCACGGCGAATGCTATGCCCGGCGCCAGGGATGTGCGCGACCCGGAGGTGCGGAATGAGTTGCTGCAGCGTCTTCACGTTTTCGGGTGTCACTATCGCGCCGCATGCCGGATCGCCGGTGATCAGGAGCGTCGGGCAGGTTATACGTCTCAGGATGGTCTGCCAGTCGACCTCGGTCGGTGCGCTGCGGTTGATGACATTGAGGCTCAGGCGATGCTTGGCATCCGCCCATGGACCGAGTTCATCGTCGGACCACGTGGGTGTTGCTGTGCGTTGTGCGGCGATCAATTCGTCGCGCGTCTGGCGCTTCAACTGAAAGACCCAGGCGCGCATCCCCGCCCAACGATCCTCGTCGGCAGCAGCGGCGCTCAGAGCGGCGCTATCCCACCACGGCGGCGGGTCTTCCAGCAGAAGTGCGCCTGCCAGATCGGGATGCGTTCCTGCCAGCGTCAGCGCCGTTATTGCACCCATCGAATGCCCCAGAATGGGGGGACGGTCCAGACCAAGCGCGGTGATCACGTCCGCGAGATCGCTGGCGTGCTCGAGGGGTCCGTACCCGTTCTCCGGCGCATCGGAGCGACCGTGCCCGCGCGCATCGACCATAATGACATCAAACCGCGCTTCCAGCGCTCGCGCTACTGGCGCCCAGCACAAACCATCGTCGGAAAAGCCGTGCGCCAGGACGAGCGGCGGTTTCGCACCCCCGGTGCGTGTGTAGTGGATCATCAGCCCGTTGACTCGAACATCGCCGGTGTGCCAGGGTTTCATTGGTCTGTTTCTCCGTTGAGTTGCATGCGGCGACATCGCCGCATGCGTTCAATGATACCATACGCGCCTGGTTGAAGCATATGCGAACATATGTACTGAAAATATTTGCCATCCACAGCGCGAAAGCCTTGACGCTTCACCTGACGCTGCGTGCATGGGTTTGTGCGCCGGTGTGGGAAAAACGCGTGGGATAATGTGGGATAATGTGGGATATATTTGGGATAGCGTGTGTAAATTCGAGAGCAATCGCATGACGTGGCAGCTGCGCCTTGCGCATCTCTACCCCGACCACATGAACATCTATGGCGACCGCGGCAATATGATCGCGCTCCAGCAGCGATGTCGCTGGCGCGGGATTGCCTGCGAGGTCGTTTCAGTCGGTCCTGGTGCGAGCGTTGACTGGTCCGCCATGGATATCGCCTTCTTTGGCGGCGGGCAGGACAGTGGGCAGGCATTAATCGCCGAAGATTTCCTGGAGCGCCAGGGACCGGCGCTGTGCGCGGCGATCAACGACGGTCTGGTGATGCTGGCGATCTGCGGCGGGTATCAATTGCTGGGGCATTACTTCCTGACGCACACCGGGCAACGACTGCCGGGGATCGGCGCGCTCGATGTGTACACAGTCGGGGGGAAGGAACGATTGATCGGCAACATTGTGGTCGAAACGGACGCTGCCGTATTTGGTGAGTCGTTCCGGCTTATCGGGTTCGAGAATCATTCCGGACGCACGTACCTGGGTGCAGGTGTTCGCCCGCTGGGGCGCGTGCTCGTTGGGCGCGGCAACAACGGCGAGGATGGAACCGAAGGCGCCGTCTATCACAACACCATTGGCTGTTATCTGCACGGTTCACTGTTGCCGAAGAACCCGCAACTCGCCGATCACCTGATCAGGATGGCGCTGCGGCGACGATACGGCGATGTTGGGGACTTTGCGCCGCTCGATGATACGCTCGAACTGAGGGCGCAACAGGTGATGGTCGAGCGAATGCTGCGTGTGAAGCGGTAACGAGTTGCCGTCCTGCTGATAGGTGGAAGAAGAGGGACAGCGCCGGTATTACTCCAGGTCTGCGCGGCACTGTCAGGATTGGCAGTGTGTCAGAGCGTCACGGTTGCCCATTGCCATTCAGCGCAGCGCCCGCGCCAGGCATTGCACGCGCGGAACGCTGATTGCCGCCGGCAAGGATGCTGATAGCATCAGCCAGACTTGCGGAAATGCGAAACGGGCGCAGTTCGGCGCCAAGCATCACCATTGTCTGTGCCACTTCAGCCCGCAGACCGACCAGCCACGACTCGGCGCCGAGCAACCGCGCGGCTGCCGCAGTCTGCAAGAGCGCCTGCGTGGTGGAGGTGTCGAGGAGTGGAACGCCGGTCACATCGAAGATGACCGTCTTTGCGCGGTACTGCTCGACTGCATTGAGCACAACGCGGTTCAGGTCTTCCATACGGCGAGTGTCGAAGGCGCCGATCAGCGGCAACACCAGCACGCCGGGCAGCACCGGCAAGGCAGGGGCGCTCAGGGCGCGCACGGTTTCTTGCGATGTGCGCAACTCCTCGATTGTTTGCTGGAGCGAGGCAGTGCGTTCGGCAACTATCTGCTCGAGCGAGTCGCGCAGGGTCTCCAGTTCGCATTCTCGCTCGTGCGCCTGATTGAGCGCCTCGCGCAACGCGCCGCCGAATCGGTCGAGGAACAGGCTGATAACAACAACAACGAGGGTATAGCCTGTGATGAAGGCAAAGGGTCCAGGATCGGGCATGCGGATGATGCCAAACCATTGAGGCAGGTAGAACGTTCCCAGTGTGGTCAGCGCAACGCCGACAATGGCAGCGCCGCATGCAATCCAGAGCGCGCGACGCCCGATGACCAATCCTGCCAGCACGATTGGCGCTACCAGACCCGGAAGGGTGTACTCTGTGTGTTGCCGTCCATATGCGGCCATTGCCAGGATGAGGACGATGATCAGGACGGCGACAATCGTCGCTCCTGCCGCCTGAAAGGAACCCCGTCGCAGCAATGCCAGTCCTGCCAGCGTGCCAAGGAGAACAATGCTGTACACCGTCAGAGCAACGATCAGGCTTTCGGTCGTCGGGTTGGCGATCGGGCTGAGTGCGATTCCTATGAGGACGCCGCCCATGATCAAGAACAGCATCGTTTGCAACAGACGCGCCTGACGGAAGGTGAGCGACGAGGTATAGGGAAGGCGATCAAGCCATTGCTGAAAACCGGCAGTCATTGGCGTGCTCCTTGCAATGACCATCTGTGGTCGATGCCACCCTGGCATCATTCGTGATGTGATCAAGAGTATATCAATCAAAGTGATGATTTTCTCGATCAAAATACGGGCAATATCGCAATTAATCCTTCACCCATAACTACTTGTCGCCTGTCACTGAGCGCCGACCCCGAAAGGCTCGTTGAGTGATCGAAGGTATTGCCCGCGTGCTCAGCCGCACTTCACGCGGCGAGTTTTCGGATAGACTTTCGTCGCTCGACACACGTTTGACGTTCCCCTTGCGGCGCGCTACCATGCGGCTGCTGTTCTAGCACCAGAGGGAGCGAACCATGCCTCAAAAGTACGATTACGATGCCATCATCGTCGGCGGCGGGCACAATGGCCTGGCATGCGCCGGGTATCTACAGCGCGCCGGGTTGCGCACGCTCGTGCTCGAACGACGCCCGATCGTCGGCGGCGCCGTCTGCACCGAAGAGGTGATCCCCGGCTACCGGATTGATGTTGGCTCGTCGGCGCATATCATGATCCACCTGACCCCCGTGATCCGCGATCTTGAACTCGAACGCTACGGTCTCGAATACTGCGACATGGACCCATATGCGTTCTATCCTGTTCCCGATGGTTCTGGCGCGATTGCGCTCTACCGCGATATCGACAAAACCTGCGAGTCGATTGCGCGTGTATCGCCGCGCGATGCCGAGGCGTACCGGCGCTTCATCGCTTTCTGGCGCCCGATCAATGAGGCGGTGTTCGAGACATTCCTCAATCCGCCGACAGTGACCGGTCTGTTCGGCAGTATGATCAAGGCGCAATTGAGGGTCGGTCAATGGGACGGTTCGCTCGAAACGGTGCGTCGTCTGCTCACTTCGTATGGGCAACTGATTGTTGAGCAATTTGAAAGCGAACCAATGCGCGCATTTATGGCATGGCTTGGCGCACAATCTGGTCCGCCCCCGGACGAGATCGGTTCCGGCGACCATTTTGGGTGGTACGCGATGATGCACCTGAGCGGCGCCAAGCATCCGAAGGGGGGCAGCGGGATGCTGACGCAGGCGATGGCGCGCTCGCTGACGGCGGCTGGCGGCGAGGTGCGTCTCGATGCGCCGGTGAAACGCATTCTGGTGCAGGGCAGACGGGTGCAGGGGGTCGAGTTGCAGAGCGGTGATCGCATCAGCGCGCCGCTGGTGGTATCGAACGCCCACGTCGTCACCACCATGCTCGATCTGGTAGGCGCCGACCATCTGCCGCCGGGTCTGGCGGAACGGGTGCGGAACATTCGCATTGGCAACGGCTTTGGCATGACGGTGCGCTGCGCCGCCGAAGAGTTGCCCGACTACCCCGGCGCGCCATCAGGCGGCAGACCGCACTGGAGCCACCACGGGTTGCAGATGCTCTGCCCGTCGCTACAATACCTGCGCAACGCCTTCGCCGATTATCAACGCGGGCTGCCATCGCGTGAGCCGGCGGTGATCAGCATGACATTCTCCGCTATCGATCCGACGGTTGCGCCAGAGGGGAAGCACACGGTCTTTCTCTGGTCGCAATACTTTCCCTACGAACTCGCCGATGGTCGTCACTGGGACGATATACGCGAGGAGGCGGCGGACAGTATTCTCGAAGTGCTCTATCGTCACGCGCCGAACATGCGCGGCAAGATTATCGACCGCTTCATTCAGTCGCCGCTCGATATTGAGCGCCGTCTGGGGCTGTTGCGCGGGAATGTGATGCACGTCGAGATGTCATTCGACCAGATGTTCTTTTTTCGCCCGTTGCCGGAACTGGCCAGGTATCGCACGCCGATCCGCGGGTTGTACCTTACCGGCGCGAGCACGCACCCCGGTGGCGGCGTATTCGCGGCAAGCGGATACAACACCGCGCGTGTGGTCCTCGGCGATCTGCGCCGTGAACGGATGGTGTGGGCTGGTGCGGCGCTTGCTGCCGGGGGCATTGGCTGGCTGGCGGCGCGCCGACGGCGCTCATCGGCGCAGGCGTGATCGCAGGCAACCCGCTGTTCCGCCCGACGCTTATGCATATTGAGAATTCAAATCCGGTATAGCCCGCGCAGGCGGGCTTCGCCACCGTAGCCCGCGGCTTTAGCCGCCGGGCGCAGCGCGAATGCCGGATTATTTTGCACATGTTCATGAGCGTCGGGCTGATCACGCGAAGGGTGCGCACGCGCCCTCACCTTGGCGGATCAGGATGATCGGAATCAGCCCCGCGTCAGCGGGGCCGCTATCCGCTTGACGGATCCGTGTTCGGTCGTTCCGTGCATACAGGACTTTACCTTCCCATCAACAACGCATACGGATATGTGTATGCCGCTTCTGACGTCATGGGAGGGTTTCGTGTACCCCATCATGCCATGCTATCATGCTATTATGCTAGTGTAACACGTACACATCTCACCTCCGCTTGTCCCGTTTATCCCGCAACGTATTGACATACTGTTGGTTTTCCTCGGATTCCGAGCGATCCGCGCGTGCATGTGGATTGGTTTGCGGAGAAGAACAACCGATGTCCGTTGATTCGCAGAATAGTCGGTCTGTCTGTTCCACTTAGAGTGTGTCCGAAAAAGTCATAGCACGTCGCAGTCCGTCAGACAAGATGTTCGAGGGTTCGGTTCGCAAGGCGCAACAGTCAACGCGCACCGGCAGGCATGTCGTGGACGCATGACCGCGCAGTGGCATCAGCAGTCCGCCCGGCGGCTGAAGCCGCGGGCTACGATTGCAAAGCCCGCCTGCGCG
>CALGYB010000216.1 GCA_937935075.1 uncultured Roseiflexus sp.
AGGGGCGCAGCACCGCTGCCGCTATACGGGCAGGTCTCGGACTTGCCCACGCTGTCCTTTCAGGGGGAGGTTTTCTGACAGGCGCGTGTTAGAGCCTGTTATGTACTTTCGAGCATAAAGGTAATGAACCGCTTCAGCCACATGGACCTTGCCCCCCCTTTCCCCCCCCTGCGGGGGGGCAGGGGGGGCGATTGCATCGTGCGCGCGTCAACGATCACCGCGCGCGGCGCAGGCGCGCGCCCCCCCCTTTCCCCCCCCCCGCAGGGGGGGCGGGGGGGGCGCAGCGCGTGGTCGCGCTGCGGGGCGTCTTCGGTCATGAAGGTCAGGGAGGGAGCGACGAAGGCCCGCTCCTCGTCGCTCACATCGCTTGGATAGGGTTGACGTGTCATACTGAAATCATACCGCGTTTATCTCTGAAGTGCATAACAGGCTCTAGACCTCATCGCCGTACAGCGGCGTGCTCAGGTAGCGCTCGCCATTCGAGGCGGAGATGAAGACGATCAGTTTACCGGCATTTTCGGGGCGGCGGGCGATCTCCAGCGCCGCATACGCTGCTGCGCCGGAACTGATGCCAACCATCAGCCCCTCTTCACGCGCCAGGCGGCGCGCCACCTCGAAGGCATGCTCATTCGAGACGCGAAAGACTTCGTCGTAGGCGCTGGTGTTGAGGACATCAGGCACAAATCCCGCGCCGATCCCCTGAATCTTGTGCGGACCGGGCTTGCCCCCCGACAGCACCGGCGACGCCTCCGGCTCGACCGCGACGACGTAAAATGACGGTTTGCGCGGTTTGATCACCTCGGACACGCCGGTGAGCGTTCCGCCGGTGCCGACGCCGGCGACCAGAATATCGATCTGCCCGTCGGTGTCGCGCCACAGTTCCTCGGCGGTCGTGCGGCGGTGGATTTCGGGGTTGGCAGGATTCTTGAACTGCTGCGGGATCCAGGCATTTGGCAGTTCAGCGGCAATCGCCTCCGCCTGCGCAATCGCGCCGCGCATTCCCTCGGCGCCAGGCGTCAGCACCAGTTCGGCGCCGAAGCCGCGCAGAAGTTTGCGCCGCTCGATGCTCATCGTTTCGGGCATGGTCAGAATGACCTTATATCCTTTCGCTGCCGCCACGAACGCCAGCCCGATGCCGGTATTGCCACTTGTCGGCTCGACGATTACCGTCTCGCCGGGATGAATGATACCATCGCGCTCGGCGGCTTCGATCATCGCCAGCCCGATGCGATCCTTGACGCTGCCGGCGGGGTTGAACCATTCGAGTTTGGCGACCACCGTGGCGTGCGTGTCGTTTACCCGGTTCAGGCGCACAAGCGGTGTGTTGCCCACCAGTTCGGTAATGCTGCCATAGATGCGCATGCGTTCCTCTTTCATTTGTTATCTTTGTTACGTAACATTGAAAGTATACGTCGCATGATTGTGCCCGTCAAGCGCAGCGAGATACGGCATCACCGGTGCACGATCCGTGCTATAATATAAATGACTGGTTACCTGTCGCGCCGGTGCGTCCGGCGCGCACGATTCTGAAAGGGCTTCGTGTGACCTCCGGCCCCTCATCACAGGCAATTCAACTGACCTGTCCATCCTGTCGGGCGCCGCTGCGCGCATCGGTTGTCACGATTGTTGATGCGGCACAGCACCCCGAATTGAAAGCGCGTCTGATCGCCGGGCAGTTGAATCTGGCCATGTGTCCCAGTTGCGGCATGGCGATCATGATCAGCGCTCCGTTGTTCTACCACGATGCCGCCAAACAACTGGCGCTCGTGCATATTCCGCAACAACTCAACGCACGTCAGGACGAGCAGGAACGTTTCATCGGCGATGCTACGTCGCTGATTATGCGCACTCTGCCGCCCAATGCGCCGCGTGGCTATCTGCTCGCTCCACGCCGCTTTCTGACGCTCAACTCGCTGATCGACGCCATCCTCGAAGCGGATGGCGTGTCGCGTGAGACAATCGAGGCGCAGCGGCAGCGCATCGATCTGATCGGTCGTCTTGCCGAGGCTGCCGAACGTGGTGACGATGCGCTTGCTGCGCTCGTCGACCAACACCGCGACGAAATCAACGACGAGTTTTTCGCCACAATCGATGCCTTCATCGGAGCCAGTCGCCAGATCGGGCGCGATGACTCGGCACAGGTGCTGCTGGCGTTGCGTCGTCGCCTGGCGGAGTTGGTCGGTTTCACCGGCGAAGGCGACGCACTACCGGGCGACACGCCCGACATCGCCACGGCGGAGGCGGTCGATCGTTTGATAGCCGCAAGCGACAGCGAACTGGAAGCGATGATTGCCGAACTGCGTCCTGTCATCGACTACAGTTTCTTCGAGGAATGGACGGCGCGTATCGATCAGGCGGAGCAGGCTGGCGACCGTGTAACGGCGGAACGCCTGACAGCGCGGCGCAGCGTTATTCTGTCAACCGTCGAGCGGATGGACCGCGAGGCGCAGGAACTGTTCGACGCCGGAGCGAACCTGTTACGTAAGGCGCTCGATACGGCGGACTCCGAACGTGTGCTGCGCGAGCACAGCGATCAGATCAACGAAGCGTTCATGCTGGTGTTGCAGTCGAACCTTGCAGCCGCGGAACGCAGCGGTCAGGTTCATCTGGCGGAACGTCTGCGCGCCATCGAACATCTGGCTACCCGCATTGTTGAGGAATCGCTTTCGCCGGAAGATCGGTTCATCAGCCAGTTGCTCCAGGCGGAGACGCCACAAGATGCCACGAAACTGCTACGGCAGAACCCGACGATGATTACGCCGGCATTTGTCAAGCATTTGAACGAACTGGCAGATCAGATGGACCAGAACGGGCGTAAGCCTGCGGGCGATCGTCTACGTCAGCTGGCGCGCGAGGCAGGCGTGATGCTATTTTGATTGCGGCGCGGGCGCGCCGGACTCGATCTGCTGGCGCGCCTGACGCATCAATTGCTCGAGCCGGGCGTTGACGATCTCCTGCCATTCGGCGGCCTCGTGATCCTCAAGCGCCCCGCCGCCGTACTTCAACTCCATTGCCATATCCCACCCTTTGCGCTGCGCAAAGCGCTCGAGTTGTTCGCGTCGCTCCGGCGACCAGCGCTCGATATAGCGCTGAAATGCGCGCACCAGTTTTCCCGATCCATCGGGATTGAGCGCAGGCAGTGGAAAGGTATCGTGTCCCTCGTGGGTGGTATCGGGATTCTTTGCTGAAGTAAAGTAGATCACCATGCACGTGCGGCAGCAACGATACTCGCCAGCTCCATTGAAATCGCCAGGGTTGCTTGCAATTGCGCCGATGAGCATACGATCGGTAATGGTCATGGCAAAGTTCCTGAACGTAGCAGTGTCGTACATACTTCCAGTAGCATAGCATAAAAGAGCGATGTTGTACATACTTGCGGCGCGCTCGCCATGTCGAGGGTTTACCCCAAACTCTGTTTCAGGCTGCTGGCGAAGGCATTGATTTCAACAGCACACGGTTACGCTATACTAAGGATGCCCGGGTACTGCGGTAAACGTCGCCGCCTTGCCTGGGCATTGCATGATCGTCGTCATCACTCGAATCTGGCGGCTATCTGACGCCATACCAGGGAGGACCATCTTGAAAATCCTTGTCACCGGCGGCGCTGGCTATATTGGCAGCATCTGCGCCGCAGAACTCCTTGCCGCAGGTCACGACGTCGTTGTCTTCGACAATCTCTACCAGGGGCATCGTGAAGCGGTTCCCGCCGATGCAGCCTTCGTCGAGGGCGATCTGCGCGATCCCGATGCGGTTGTGCGTCTGTTTCAGCAGCACCATGGCTTCGATGGGATCATGCACTTTGCGTCGTTTACGCTGGTCGGCGAAAGCATGCAGCAGCCGCTCAAGTATCTGCGCGATAATCTGGTAGCAGCCGCGAATTTGCTGGAACACGCCGTCGCCCATGGCGTCGGGCGCTTCATCCTCTCCTCTACCGCCAATCTGTTCGATGATCCAGAAACCATCCCGATTGATGCCGACGAGCGGATTGTGCCTGGTTCGCCCTATGGCGAGTCGAAGTATTTCATCGAGCGAACCCTCCACTGGTTCGAGCGGATCTACGGTTTGAAATACGCCTGCCTGCGCTACTTCAATGCGGCTGGCGGCACTCCCGACCGCGGCGAACACCACGAGCCGGAACTGCACCTGATTCCAATCGTGTTGCAGGTGGCGCTTGGTCAACGCGAAAAGGTTATCATCTTCGGCAATGATTACCCGACGAAAGATGGCACCTGTGTGCGCGATTATATCCACGTCCTCGATCTGGCGCAGGCGCACATTCTGGCACTCGAGGCGCTCGACCGGCTTGGCAGCCGCAAGTATAACCTGGGCAACGGCAACGGGTTCACCAACCTGGAAGTCGTTGAGACGGCCCGAAACGTCACCGGTCGTCCCATCCCGTATGAGTTCGGTCCTCGTCGTCCTGGCGATCCGGCGGTGCTGATCGCGTCGTCTGAGACGATCCGCCGCGAACTTGGCTGGACGCCGCGCTTTCCTCACCTGGAACAGATCATCGGCAGCGCCTGGGAGTGGCATCGCCGCCATCCGTATGGGTATGGGGTTAGGGGTTAACGGACGAGGCGCGATCTCGTTCCAACACCCTTCGCCTTATGAGCGGAGCGTTTTTGCGACACGACGTGCGTTCTCGGCATTCCGACGCCCGTTTTCTCTTCATCCCTCTTGCCTTATTGGAGACTATACGTTACCCACACGTCTGATAGAGCGATCAACCAGATGTTGCCCAATACTTGCCCGTTTTGACTGTCTAGCGGCGGACGTTGGCTGAGCCTGTCGAAGCCAACGTTCGCCGCTCCACGTCCTTGATAGTCCAGGTTTTGGTTGATCACTCTATGAGAGCGGCTTCCTGATGAAAAAAAAGGCCTGATCCGCCGCGCTCCCGCCCAACTGTGACGGTTTTGGAGACAATAATCCGGTCCCGCCCGCTCCAGCCCGCGCAGTCGGGCTTTGCCTGCTAGCGCCTGCGCCTTCCGGCGCCAGCGGACTGCGGGCTGAAGCCCTGGCTGAGGGTATGCAAGCCCCTGCGGGGCTGCGCACGAAGGGTTTGGCTTGTTCCGACACGCCCGCGTTGCAGTGCCCGGTTGACGCGCAGAATGGCGCACCTCCCCTGTCGGGCATCGCCCGGTCGCGCCGGCGACGGGTGGATGGCGCTGGGGCGGGCGGAAGCCCGCCCTACTCTTGCGGCGCGGCGGGCGGAAGTCCGCCCTACTCTTGCGGCGCGGTGTGGCGGGCGGAAGCCCGCGCTACTCTTGCGGCGGCGCGGCGGGCAGTGCAGCGGGCGGGCGGAAGCCCGCCCTACTGTTGCGGCGGCGCGTTGGGACGGGCGGAAGCCCGCGCTACTCTTGCGGCGGCGCGGTGTGGCGGGCGGAAGCCTGCCCTACTCTTGCGGCGTTGGGGCGGGCTGAAGCCCGCCCTACTGTTGCGGCGGCGCATACCCGCTCCAGCCTGCGCAGGTGGGCCTGGCTTCCCAGCGGAATGCCGGATTATTTTGTACATGTGCATCAGGCGCCAGGCAGGTCGGCGCAGAATGGTATAGGTCGTCAACCTCCACGTGTGAGATGCCCTGGCTCGGCGTCTCCGCGACCCGTAAGCGCCCCGGAATCTCCCTCTCACGCCAGCCGATACACGGCGACCATGCGTTGGAGCGACTGCGCCAGCGCGTTCAGGTCCTGCGCGGCGCGTTCCGCCTGGCGAGTGCTGGTCAGCGTCTCGCTCGCCGCCTTTTGAATGGAGTTCAGCGCCTGACCGATCTGATCGAGTCCAGCAGTCGCCTGCCGCGCGCTGGCTGCCATCTGTACGTTGATCTGCGCCCCGGTCTCGACTTCGCTGGCGATCCGATGGATCACATCACCCGCCTGACTGACCAGACGATTGCCGGAGTCCACGCGCTTTGCGCCTTCTTCGGTGACAACCACTGCCGCATTCGTTGATTTCTGGATGTCACCCAGAATCGAGCGCACCTGCACGGTCGCCTGTTTGCTGCGTTCGGCCAGATCGCGCACCTGCTGGGCGACGACCGAGAAACTCTTGCCCTGCTCTCCGGCGCGCGCCGCTTCGATAGCGGCGTTGAGCGCCAGCAGGTTGGATTGATCGGCGAGTTCAGACACCGTGCCGGTAATCGTGCTGATCATCTGCGCCTGACCGGCAAGTGAGAGAATGGTTTGGGCGATTCCCTCGACCCGCTGACGAATGTCGCTCATGCTCTGCACCGTTTCTTCTACAACGGCGATCCCTTGCTGGGCGACGGTGAGCGCCGCCTGCGCGTCACGCGCAATATGATCAGCCTGATCGGCGGTCTGTCGGGCAATAGCGCGAACTTCATCGAGCGCCGCCATCGTTTGTGCAACGGCGGTGGATTGTTCGTTGGCGGCTGATGCCTGTTGCGTCGTCGTCGCCAGGATTTGGGCTGCGGCTTTGGCGATGGCATCCGCCGCTTCCTGCGATTGTCGTCCCATAGCGCGCAGACTTTCGACCATGCGGTTGAGACCTTCGCCTAACTGACCCAGCGCATCTTGACGATCGATATGCAGGTTTTGCGAGAGGTCGCCGTTCGCTACGCGCTGCACGAATGCCAGGTACCCGGCGACGCTCCGTTCGAGCGAGGCGCGCCCTTCGGCTTCGATGCGCTGAAGCCGCTGTGCCTCTGCCTGTGCTGTCTGCGCTTCGATAATGCGCGCCTCCAGCGCATCCGCCATAGAATCGAAACGCTGAGCCAGGATGCCGACTTCATCGCTCCGCTGCATGTTCAGGCGTTTGCGCAGATCGCCCCCAGCAATCGCGCTTGCAGTTTCGACCAGTTGGAGCAATGGTCGGCGCAGCGAGGTTTGCACAAACCAAAGGGTGACGACAATGGCAATAAACGCCGTGATCGCAGTCACCATCAAGGCATAGTTCGTTTGCCCATACACCACACTGTAGAATTGTTCGATGGGGACACGATGAATATAGTACCAGTCCGCCGAGCGTAGTTTGCGGATCACCGACTCGCCGTCTTCGCCAGAGTTGAGTTTTCCTGCAAAGAAGTGACGATTATCGACGCTCCGGTCCAGCAGGCGAATGCCTTCGATAACTTCGGGCATGGCGGAGGGTTGCTGCAGGAACGTCGCCGTGTTCGCGCCAAAGCGACGGGACCCGATCATTTCCTGTGCGACAGTTGAGTCCAGCGGAGCGGAAGGATGGAACAGCAGGTGCGGGAAATTCGGAATGGAGAGACGAATTCCGTGGCGGTCAACTATCGCGCTGTAACTTCCTTTGCCGCTGCGATTCGCATCTAACGCCACCAGACGGTGAATTTCATCAAGCGGTACGCGACCGTCCACAATGCCGATCAACTGGTTGTTCGAACCATAGGCAGGCGCCGTGAAATGGAGGTAGACTCGATCATTGTCCGGATCGGTGATAGCATCGGACATCCCCAACGCGCCGCGCTGCGCGCTGTTCACTTCTGGGCGCTGACTGCGATCCTGCCCAACCATTGTCGGGTTGGTGCTGAGCACCGTCTGTCCGGCGGTGTTGAGCAATGATACTGTTTCGTAATTGAACGTGCTCTGCACCGCGTTGATGACCGATTGCCCTCGTTCGCGCGCTTCGGGGTCTTCCTGGTTTGCGAGCATCAGGCGCACGAGCGGCAGTTGCGCCGTCAGCGCCACGCCGGATCGTCGGTCCTGAAGATACATTTCGACTCGCTCAATGCCATTGAGCGCCTGTGTATCAATCTGATGCCGCGCGCTCGCAATAGCGTTCTCGGTCGCAACCTGGTTGGTCAGCAGGGTCAACGCCAGCATCGCCATCAATGCAATTGTGATGGTGAAGAGCGCCAGTCGAACACTGAGCGAACGTGTGGGAGAAAAGGTATTCAACATCTCCGGTCTCCTTGCAATCTCTGGATGGGCGGATTGCGTCGCATGGTTTCCGTCAACGCTACGGCGACTGTCGGAAAAGTGCGCAGGCGGGGCGCGGTTCTGCGCTCGACGAGCGGAAGCGCGGCGTTGGTCGAGCGCGTGGAGCATGGCGTTGATGCTGCGCCTGCATAGACGCATTGCTAGTGACATACCATATCAGCGTTGTCTTGACAAGAGGCAGGATGTAAACGAAATGGTGACAATATCGTTGATGATCGGGCGCGTCGCCCGCTAAGTCCGATCAGAGGAGACCTGTCTGTGTTCCTAACGAAACCTCAACGTTGATTTTGCCATGGGCTGCGTTATACTACATGTGAAAGGATCATGCGCATAGTCCGCTGCAGATACCTTTATTTCCTCCGTACTCCTTCTGCAACGATGCGCACGCCAAAGACCGGACGCATTCCCGGCTGCTATCTGTTCTGCCTGGTTCTTGATGGCATCGTGTCTATGGCCTGAATTCCGTTCAGGCATACTGGATGTTTGTCACCATCAGCAATCATGCCACGGCACTTCGTGAAAAGAGCGGGTATGACCTCTCCCAATCATGCTGCGCCGCGTCGCTCTCGACAAAGTGGACACGACCGACCCGGATGGCAGGCATACCGTCAGGCGCTGGATCTGTTGCGGCGCCAGGAGTGGAATGGAGCGCTGAGTCTGCTGGCCGAAGCGGAAGTGGCATTTCGGACGACGAATGATGCTGATGGGCAGTGGCGCGCGCTGATAGCGCAGGCGGAACTGCATCTCTATCAGGGTCACGCACATCTGGCGATGGCGCGCGCGCTGGCAGCGCTGACTCTGGTCGAGCAATTCGACGATCCGCGCGCCTGCGGTTTGCTGGCGTGGCGTGTGGCATTGATCGCCCTTCGCCAGGGAGATTATCGCGCGGCGGGCGCCTATTTGCAGCACGCTCAGTTCTGTCTCGATGCGGCGGATATCGCGCCACCGGGAGGGATGCTGGCGGCAACCGCGCAACTCTGTGCCGAGGTGGTGCGCTGGCAGCAGGTGATAGCACAGGGGCGCATCGAGCGTTCTGAGGGAGAATCTGCTATTAATGAGGCCCGCGCAGAACTGATGCGCCACCTGATCGCTATCCATCAGCATATCGCTGTGCAGATTCATGCAGACGCCGAAGAGTGGACCCGGATCAATGTCGAACTCCTGCCGCTGCCGCCGCCACTGCTTGTCGACCGCTCACCATCGCTGTTGCAGCGCTTCCTTGGCTGGTGGCGCGCCATCCTTGCTCCTCCCGGCCCGCCGAAACGTTCAGCCTCTGATGACTTACTAGCCGGTCAGCCGGTTGTCATTGAAGACCTTGTTTCCGCCGAATCGATAGAACCTCTGGTGAATGTGAAGGTCCCCCCGACGGTTGAGACGAATGTCGCTGGCGCAGCGATGCCACTCGATGTGAATACAGCAGCAAACGCGCCTTCCACTGAAACGACGACGCCTGCTTCAGTGTCATCCACGGCGCCGGTTGCGGCCGAGTCGGCGGCGCGTCCGTCTGGCTTGACCGTCTACACCTTTGGAACGCTGCGTGTGTACTTCAATGATGTGTTGATCGAACAGTGGGAAGGGGTGCGTTCGCGGTCGCTGTTTCGTTTTCTGGTCGCCCACCGTCAAACGCCAATTGCAAAAGAACGCCTGGCAACTCTCTTCTGGCCCGACTCAGAACCGGAACTGGCGCGGCGCAGCCTGCATCAGGCTGTCTACTGCCTGCGCCAGACGTTCAAGCGGGTGATGGGAGACATTCCGGTGGTGCTGTTTATCAATGACCGCTACCTGCTCGCGCCTGATCTGCCGCTGTGGGTCGACTCCGATACGTTCGAGGAGGCAATCGCAACGGCGCGCTCCGCCTGGAGTCGCGGCGATGTGGAGTGCGCGCTTCAAGCGTATGGACGCGCCATCGATCTGTACCAGGGCGACTACATGGCGGAAGAACGCTATGAGGACTGGGCGGAAGAGCGCCGGATCGTCTTTCAGTCGGCGTACCTCGAAGCGCTCCACCAATTGGCGCGGTTGTACCAGGAACGGAAAGACTATCCAACGGCGATTATGCTCAGTCAACGCGCGCTCGCCGTCGATAGCTGCGATGAGGATGCGCATCGGGTGCTCATCGGCTGCTATGCGGCGCAGGGATTGCGCCACCTGGCGATGCGCCAGTATCAGATGTGTGTGACCACGCTCCGCAGCCAGTTGGGGCTGAGTCCCTCGGATGACCTCGAAGCCTTTGTGCGACGGGTGATCGAAAAGGCGGAGTGACTGCCGCGCTGCCGTCAATACGCACCGGTGGAGCGGTTGGCGTTGGCTGAGCCTGTCGAAGCCAACGCCGATCACGAGATTGTCTCATATCCGGTTGATCTTCCTAACAAGGCTAGAGCCTGTTATGCATTTCAGAGATACACGTGGTATGATTTCAGTATGACACGTCAACCCTATCCAAGCGATGTGAGCGGCGCGGAGCGGGCCTTCGTCGCTTCGACCGGCTCAGACGCCGCGCTCCCTCCCTGACCTTCATGACCGAAGACGCCCCGCTGCGCCCCCCCTGCCCCCCCCTGCGGGGTGGGGGCAGGGGGGGGCGATTGCATCGTCCGCGCTTCGGCAGGCTCAGCGCATCGCACGGGAGCGCCCTGGCGCATGATGCCCAACGCTCCGCCGCCGTGGTACACCGTCTCTCAGCAAACCCAGCGCTGGCTGAAGGCCGGGGTCTTTGCGACGCTCGTCCATGATCTGCGCGCGCCCCCCCCTGCTCCCCCGCAGGGGGGGAAAGGGGGGGTGCCGCGCGCGCCGGCTATGACGGGCATAAACGCCCCCCCTGCCCCCCCCCCGCATGCAGGGGGGGGCGGCAAGGTCCACGTGGCTGAAGCGGTTCATTACCTTTATGCTCGAAAGTACATAACAGGCTCTAGATAGCAGACGCCATAGCCCTACTCCAGATACCCCAACTCTCTCAGCCGCCGCTGCACGGCAGGATCGTCCACTCCTTCGGCGCGCCGGATCAGCGGCGCTGTGGCGCTGGCACGTCGCACGAATGCGCCAAGACGTTCCTGTAGTTCTTCGACGCGCTCCGGCAGGATCGCCGCCAGATTGACTGTTTCGCGCGGATCGGCGTCCAGGTCGTACAACTCGACGTGATCATCGCCGGTCTGGATCAGTTTGTACGAGCCGCTGATCACCGCACGACGCGGCTGGTCGAACCGACGAGCGCGCGCGAGGTCTGGCTGGCGGCGCAGCATGATCCCGAGCACATTCTGCAACGGTTCCGCTTCAACGAATACTGTGCCGCCGTCGGGGTCGGAGGCCGGTGATTGCGCCAGCGACCGATCACGCTCGATGCCTCGGGCAAGCCCGGCAGCGCTCAGCAGGGTGTGGAACACCCGACGGAGCGAGACAGTGTGATCAATCGTGGCGCCGCGTGGAAAATCGCCGTATGGATCGCGGATCATCAGCGGGACGTGGGTCAGTTCGTTGTACGCCGACACCGTATGCCCAACCAGTTCTTTTTCACCCAGGTGATCGCCGTGATCGGCGCACACGAGGAGCAGCGTCCGATCAAGGGCGCCGCTTTCGCGCAGACGCCGCAGGAATGCGCCGATATGCGCGTCCTGGGTGGCAACTTCAGCGTCGTATACATCACTGAGCAGGCGACGGTATGGTTCATTCGCACTCGAAAAGGGCGCCAGCCAGCCAAATACATCGCCGTTGAAACGGTGAACATAACGCGCCGCCTCACGATTGCGGATTACGTCCGGTGCAAATTGTTCGAGCATGCGGCGGTCGGGATGGTATGGCGTGTGGACGCCCATGACGTTGATGAAGGCGAAGATCGGCTGATCGTGCGCCACACCACGCCGCTCGATCAGCAGGCGCGCCGCATCGTTGAGCGATTTGGGCGTGTTGCCTTTGAAACTGAGCGCCGTCTGCCATAACGGCACCATCAAGGGCGTAAAGGCAAATTCCAGCATTGCCTCGGATCGCGCAAATGCGTCCTGAATGCGGGTGAGCGTCTCTGCCAGACGACCTTTGAACCATTGGCGGTACCGGCTGATCACGCCGGGGTGCGCGCCTGCCTGGTTGGGGCGCGATGTCAGCAGGCCGCTGTAGTTCAGAAAACTCTCGAAGCCGCGCCGCAAGCCATTGTTGACCACACCGACCAGCGGATTGTTGCAGAATGCTGCGGTCATGTACCCGCCTTCGCGCAAACGTTGCGCCAGCGTCGGAATACTTGCAGGAAGCATCGACGATGACTGGGTCGTTGTATGTTCTGAAGCATAGAGACCGGTAAACATCGACGCATGCGATGGGATGGTCCATTGCGCAGTGGCAAAGACGCGGCGGAACAGAGTCGCTTCGGCGGCAAGTTCGTCGAGGTGGGGCGATGTCGGGCGGGAATAGCCGTAGCATGAAAGTCTATCGATACGTTGGGTATCCAGCACGAGCAACACAATATCGGGGCGCCGGCTCACACAAACTCCTCCTCCAGAAACGGACGGTTCTGGTATTGTAGTATACCACGCCGTGAGATGAAGGAAGGGAATGAGAACCAGAAACCCGTAGGGCAGGGTTCGCACGTTTCCTGTTCGGTGCTTTCCCGGTCACTCCTGCTCGCTTTTTTCCTGACCGATCGCCATCAACAGGTCACTTGCCTCCCACGCCAGCATGCCGCCGTGCAAAATCATCACTTGCTCGAACCCGCGCCTCATCAGTGCGGCGGCGGCGCGTTCACTGCGGCGACCGCTGCGGCACACCAGCACAATGGGACGATCACGACTCACGCTTTCGGGACGGGTGAGCAGTTCATACAGCGGCAGCAACTCAGCCTGCGGAATGTGCCCCTGGCGATACTCACGCGGCTCGCGCACATCGATGATGCGCGGCGGGGAGGGACTGCGGATCTGACGCCATAATGCACGCGGTTCAATCGTTGGAACCTGCGATGGCGCACCTCGTTCCGGCAGCAGCGGAATGGCTTCGGGGGGGAGCAGACGCTTCGGCAGGTTCTGGCATTCGCGAAATGCGCGCACCTCGCATTCGTAAATGCACACTGCCGGATCGAGAACGCGGTGGAAGAGATGGTCGATTGCGCGATCTTCGTCCAGAAAATGGTTTTCTCCCACATACTGCGTAAAACCGGTCACATCCATCATCTGGCGCACCGTCTGACGCACCCGCACAAAATAAACCCCGCCACCGCGATCACGGTAGCGGCGCACGATCGTCTGGAGCATCTTGATGCCGCTGACATCGCACCGCTGCACGCTATGCATGCGCAACAGGAGGAAGCGCTGGGTCGGGTTTTGGGTGAGCAAAGCGTTCATCTGCTCTTCGACATAGGTGACAGCGCCAAAGTAGAGATCGCCAAGCACATCGACGACTGCCAGTTGCGGGCACATCGGCAGATGCGGCTGGTGTTCCCAATGACGGAAGTCGGCATCCGGCAACACGCTCTGGACGCGCGGTGCGCTGGTGCGCCACAGGTATGCGCCGAGCGACATCAGCACGCCGCTGATAATGGCAAACTGAAGTGGCACGAAGAGAGTTGCCGCCAGGGTGATCAGCGAGATCGCGCCATCGACCCGGTCGGCGCGCCAGATACGCCGGATTGCCTGGTGGTCGACCATGCTCCAGGCAGTGATTGCCAGCGCGCCCGCCAGCACCGGACGTGGCAGATGCGCGATCAGCGGGGCGAGCGGAAACATGGCAAGGAGCACGAAGACGCCGGAAAAAGCATTCCCCACGCTGGTGCGCGCTCCTGCCTGAAAACTCAGCGCCGACCGGTTGAAGGAGCCGGAACATGGATACCCGGAGAACAGTCCAGCGCAAATGTTTGCCAGTCCTTGACCAATAAACTCCTGATTGCTGTCGAGACGTTGTTGTGAATGCGTCGCAATAGCGCGCGCGATGGCCGAGGCTTCAACCAGCCCGATGATCGCCACTGCCAGCGCCCCGTTCGCCAGCGCCCCGATCAGGTTCAGGTCCATAAGCGGCAGATCGGCGAGCGGCGGAAGCGCCTGTGGCAGCGCACCGAGGGTGCGCACGCCTGATTCCTCCAGGCGCAGCGCCCAGGCGATCAGCGACACAACCACCAGGGCGATCAGGAGGGTCGGCAGGCGACGTTGCAGCCGTTGCAGGGCGACGATGAGCGCAATGGTTGCAATGCCCAGCAGAAGACTCGACGGATGGGCACG
This sequence comes from uncultured Roseiflexus sp., assembly GCA_937935075.1. Taxonomy (GTDB): domain Bacteria; phylum Chloroflexota; class Chloroflexia; order Chloroflexales; family Roseiflexaceae; genus Roseiflexus. The sequence goes on from CALGYB010000216.1 coordinate 14,105, forward strand.
GTCAATCTGAGCCGCGCTCAACACGAGGGTATCGATGATGCTGGCGCCCATTGGCAGGTCGAGGCGCAGGATGGGCGCAATCTGATTGGAGATGATCAGAATGCCAGCGCCAGCCGTAAACCCGACAGCGACCGAGTCGGAGACGAAATGGACGAGCAATCCCAGACGCGCCAGCCCGAAGATAAGACGCAGCGCCCCCGCCAGAACCGCCAGCATGCCCGCGAGCGCCATGAACTCAGGCGTACCGGGCGTCGCAAGCGGCAGGATCACTGAGAGGGTAAGCAGTGATGCGGTGTTCGTGGGACCGGTGTGCAGATGGCTCGATGATCCCCACAGTGCGCCGACAATAGATGCCACAATTGCGGAATACAGCCCCATTTCCGGCGGCAGACCGGCGAGGAGCGAAAACGCCAGCGCCTGCGGCAGCAACACAAGCCCGACGGTCACGCCCGCCACCAGGTCGGCGCGCAGCGTGTCGAGGGAGTAGCCGCGCATCACCTCAACGGGTCGCGCCATGGTTGCGGGGAATTTCTGCAATGCAGCAAGCATGGAGTGAGAGAACAGAGAACTAAGAATCGAGAACTGAGAACTGGTCCTGGACATTCAAGATTGGATGTTGGCGGGACGAATCTGCATAACACGCAGCAGTGAAAAATTGTGTTTTATGAACTCCATTGAAACACTTCAGGGGGCATCGGGATATGTTGAACGCGCCAGGGCGCCTTCGCTTTCAAACGCGCGAAGCTCAATCGTACACGAAATTCCTCGCCTCGAGCGGGCGAGTTACGTCCGGCGAGCCAGATGGTATCATCTACGTTAGCGTTATATCGATCCTGGAGCAGTCCGTTCGGAATAGCAGCAATCGTGATGCTTCTTAACTCATTAACATCATGTTGATTGCGATCATAGTTGTACTTTACGAAAATGGTTGTCGTTATATACTGAACTCCTCTCAAATCTATCACTTCGGGGATTTTACCTTTTATTTTGACTTCTTTTCCAGATCGGTTTTGCCTGACCTCCATGGAAAGTTGAGAGAGCTGCAACGTTACAGTGCGCTGATCGCTTATTTTCTCAGACTTTGAATCGATGAAAAGCGCCTGTCTGACCGCATATTCAGGGTGAAAAAGGTAGCGGGCTTGCTTATAATCGATCTTGCCGAACAACCGCTGATTTATCCTGGACATGCCGAGTCTGTCCAGAGCTTCTCTGGTTATATCCTCGCCGATATCCGATACCGGATCAAACTCAGCCTTGAAGATATCTTGTGCGAGATCCCGGTAATCATAAATGGCCTGAGTTACCATACGTAAGGTGGATTTCTCAATATCTTCGACGATATTAAGATTGTTCTGTATATTGCTCAAATCCATCATCATACTGACGCTCTGGCAAGGTTTGTTGAATAAATTTCTCTTTTTCCTTTTCTATTCGTTTTTTTGCAAGTTTTACATATTTTTCCAGCATTTCTATGCCAATATAGTGGCGACCTTCCCGAATTGCTGCAATTGCGGTTGTGCCGCTTCCTATAAAACAGTCGAGAACGATTTCCTCGGGATCGGTAAGCAGCCTGATGACTCTGGAGGGCAGCTCGACCGGAAATTTCGCCTCATGGTCATCATTGCATCTTACGGATGGAATATACCATACCCCCCTCGACCCCCAATGTTTCCATTCTTCTGGAGAAAGTCTCTTTCTGTCGAATTTGGTGATGCCTGGTTTCCAGAAGACATAGAGATATTCAAACTCGTCCACTGAACGATAGGAAAGGCTTGCCCAACGAGAGTTCTCCCATGCCGCATCCTTCACCCATATCCTTCGATCATACGGGTACAACCCGGCCTGCAACGCCCAATCCTCGACCATCCCGCCAACTATCTTAACCCTCGTTTGTACTTCGTATTTACCGCCGCGAATATTGTTGCCGTGCAGCCGGCGGTCAATCGTCTGCTCGCTGCAACCGAGAAGCTTTGCGAGTTGATAACGATTATATCCGGGATGTTGTTCAATTGCTTTGAGAACATCCTCTCTCGTGACCGGCGATCGCTTCCTGTTCACCGCCTCCGCCTGAATGCGAGGCATTGTCTGGTCTTTGAACACGAGAATGTCGGCAATATTGATAACCAGGAACCCGCCGGGCTTGAGAATGGGGAAATGGAGACGTATGACGGCGCTGAGCAGGTTCTGCCATTCATCGAATGAGAGATGCTCTTCGTATTCTTTTCCGACAAAATAGGGCGGCGACCAGACGCTCAGGGCAATGCTGTTTGGCTCAATGTGAGGAAGCAGTTGCCGCGCATCGCCGCAGTACAGCGCATCAGGTTGCAGGAAGCGGTGCGCTGAGCGAGTCGAAGCAGTGTTCGCCTCCTGTTCACTCTGACCGTTCATTGGATACAGTTCACGAAACGTTTCCTGCAAATCGCGCGGCAATCGGTCAATCCGCACAGGAATGTGTGGCGAGTCGTCGATCATTGGTCAACTCCTGTCGTGCAGCGAACCGGTGTTCTGATTATATCATACGCCGGATCAGACCTGCTTCCGTGCTCGCATCTGAGCGTCGCCGTCGCCGATCCCGCCTTCCTTGGGGCGACCCGCACGGTCGCCTCTCCTCCGCCTCTGGTTGACGTGCTATGCAATCGGATCGACCCTTATCGCCCCGACTGCACCGAGGTGATCACCCACGCGCGGCGTCCGTCGCTTACCCACTCGATGTCGCCATCCACCCGTTCGTGGTACAGGCGCGCGCCGCCGATGGCGCGTTCGTGGTAGGTCTGCTGCGGCGCGTGCCGTGTCTGGTAGCCGTCACTGTACACAATTGCAGCAGGACGCAACGACTCAACCAGGGGGGTGTGCGGGTCGTGCTGCCAGGGGTAGACGAGCAGCGAGGCGCGACGAGGCGCCTGGCGTTCGAGCATGTCGGGCGCGGCGGTATGTGCAAAGACCACGCTCGTCGCGCCATAATCGAGGCGCAGCAATGCGCCCTGATCGTTGCAATCCAGCACCCGGAACGTCACGTCATCGATCTCCAGACGCTGCCCGGTGCGCAGCGTGAGCACCGGTGTTGTGTGGTACGCCAGCGCCCGGCGCCAGGCATCAAATGTGGCGTTCGGCGCCGCAACCGGCAGCGCCAGCGCTCGTTGCGCGCGGTAGCGTTCCAGTGCTGCCACCTGCCCTGGAAGATGTTGCCCGTCGAATGAGGTCACAACCACCAACGCCAGTTCGCGCCGCCAGAATGGCAGACGCCTTCCCAGCGCCGTCACCAGCGCATCCGGGTCGGCGCCGCCGTCGATCAGCAGGTATCTGCCCGCCGGAGTCTGCACCACAATAGCGTCGCCTGCGAGCGCCGGGAAGAACACATGAAGGCGCTCATCGGGGCGCTGCATCCAGGCAAGCGCCAGCAACGCAGCAACGATCACTCCAATACGGGAAGCAAAACGGCGAAGGACATCCGCTGATGCAGCCATCGCAACCTCCGGGTATGCCGCAGGTCGCGCGGATGCCTGCCGATTACGATTATACCGGTGAAACCTTATCGGAGCAATGACGTATATGGGGGTGTACAACGCCTTTGCGCTGTGCTAGAATGAGCAGGCGACACGCCTGCTTCCGTCCAAATGGCAAAGGCGCGCTTGTCGGTCATAAAAGAAAGCAACTTCAAGGAGGCTTGAGACATGTCGATCTTCGTCCGCATCCGCGACATCCTGAGCGCCAATATCAACTCCCTGCTCGACAACGCGGAAGACCCGGAGAAAATGGCGAACGAGTATCTGCGCCAGTTGAACAACCAGGAGTACGAGGTCAAAACCAACGTGGCTGCGGCAATGGCGGACCTGGCGCGTCTCAATCGCATGGAAGCGCAGTATCTGGCTGAAACCGAAAGCTGGGATCGCAAGGCGGAGGCGGCGTTGCGGGCCGGCGATGAGGCGCTGGCGAAGGCTGCTCTGGCGCGCAAGGTGCAGGCGCAGAAATTGTACGAGCAGTATCGCGACCAGTCCGACGCGCAGGAGCAGCAGGTCGAGCAACTGGAGCAGGCGTTGGTGCAGTTGCAGACGCGCGTTGCTGAAGTGCAGGCAAAGCGTGACCTGATTATCGCCAAGAAGAACCGCGCGCAGACGCAGGAGTCGATCCAGCGCACCGTGCGCCAGGCGACTCGTATTTCGGCGATGGACAAACTGGATCAGCTCGAAAGCCGCGTCGATGATCGCCTTGACCGGGCTGAGGCAATGGCAAAACTCGAAGGCGATACGCTGGAGAACAAGTTCCGCAACCTGGAGCGCGATACTGCGGTCGATGCAGAGTTCGAGGAACTGAAGCGCCGGTTGGGCCAGGGTTGATTGGTATCTGGATGGATCCAATCGTTGGGAGCGAGGCGTCGGTTGGTGAACCGATGCCTCGTCCCTTTTGGCAGGCGCGGCGGGCGTGTCGGGCTGAGGGGCGGTGACGACGTGTACAGAGGTGAGTTCTCGGTGTGCTTCTAAATAGAGCGATCACCGAAAACCCAGACAATCAAGGACGCGGCGCGGCTGACGTTGGCTGAGCCGAAGAGCGCGCCGAACGCACGCATAGCGCGTGCAATCAAGGACGCGGCGCGGCTGACGTTGGCTGAGCCTGTCGAAGCCAAGTCAGCCGCAAGACGGTCAACACGGGCTATTATTGTGCAACATCTGGTTGATCGCTCTATAAGTCGCGCTGCGACTGCCTGGCGCCGGAAGTCGCAGGCTAGGGGAGGCAAGCCCACCTGCGCGGGCGAGACGCCGACTCGCACTAGAGCCTGTTATGCACTTCAGAGATACACGTGGTATGATTTCAGTATGACACGTCAACCCTATCCCAGCGATGTGAGCGACGCGGAGCGGGCCTTCGTCGCTTCGACCGGCTCAGGCGCCGCGCTCCCTCCCTGACCTT
>CALGYB010000217.1 GCA_937935075.1 uncultured Roseiflexus sp.
TTGCACTGCCGGGGAATACGCCGCATGGAGTTGAAACGCTCGAAGCGTCGCTGGCAATCGACACCTTCAGCCCGCCGCGCGAAGACATGCTGGCGCAGGACGCCGCCCCTTGAGGTCTGCGCTGCACCATCCGACCTGAAGGGTCTTGAGGGAAAACATTGCGCGTGGATGAACGGGCGGACTAGAGCCTGTTATGCACTTCAGAGATACACGTGGTATGATTTCAGTATGACACGTCAACCCTATCCCAGCGATGTGAGCGACGAGGAGCGGGCCTTCGTCGCTTCGACCGGCTCAGGCGCCGCGCTCCCCCTGCCCCCCCTGCCCCCCCCCCGCAGGGGGGGGCGCAGCGCGCGCCGGCGATGACGGGCATCAATGTCCCCCCCTTTCACCCCCCGCATGCGGGGGGGAAAGGGGGGGCGGCAAGGTCCACGTGGCTGAAGCGGTTCATTACCGTTATGCTCGAAAGTACATAACAGGCTCTAGAGCAATGCCTTCACTTACGCAACGAGATTACGGATATGTGTATGCTGCTTCTGACGTCACGGGAGGGTTTCATATACCATACATACTATGCTAGCATGCTATTACACTAGCACAACACGTACACACCTCACCTCCGCTTGTCCCACAACGCATTGACATACTGTTGCGCACTGCAACAATCAACGTGCACCGGCAGTCGGGGATGGCATGACCACCCATCGGCGTCAGCAGTCCCGGTGGGGCTTCCACGTGCGGTGTGCACGATCGAACCGCCTGCTCAGCGATGGCTTTCGCCCGTCGATAGGCGGCTTCGCCTGGTACCCTGGCATTGTGTGGAATGTCGAACCGCGTCCTCAGCGAGGGCTTTCGCCCGTAGCGCCCGGCGTCCCGCTGCGCGCATCAGCAGTATGGTCCAAATGACCACGCATGAGTATCAGTCGCTCAGTTCTCGCAACCCCTAACTCCTAACCTCTAACCTCAGTTCATCGCCATCCTCACGATTCAGCCAGCGAATGAAGACGACGGTCAGCACTGCGAAGTAGATCAGGCTGCCGGGCACCCACATGATCAGGCCCGCCAGTTGCTGATCATCACCAAGAGAGACGCCCCAGAGACGCGGACGCAGAGCGTAGAACGGGTAGAGCGGCGCTTCGGCGAATGCGATCAGCGCACCGATGATTGTGGTTGGCAGCGACATGAAGAAGAGATACGCGGTCTGCAACAGGGGATGGGCGGATGGCAATTCGTCCATAGGGCTACAGATAGGCCACCAGGAAAGCACACCAACCACGAAGAACATCACGTGCTCGAGAATGTGGACACGCTCATCACGCAGCGCCAGGTCGTAGTAGGCAGGTACGTGCCAGAGCGCGAAAACGGCATTGAATGCGAAGAACACGAAAATCGGATTGGTGAGAAACGCGCCGGCAGCATACGATCCAGGGATGCGCATGAGCGGGCGCAGCACCCAGCGCGGCAGACCGAGCAGCAGGAAAGGGGGCGCGACCATCGCCAGCAGCAGGTGCTGAAGCATATGCATCGTCAGCAGATAACTCGCCAGGCTGTCGATAGGCGACGCGAGCGCGATGAAGAGCACCACCCAACCGACATAGAACAGGCGCACCTGCACTGGCGTCGGCGGTGCACTGTCGGGGAAAAAGCGCCGCAGCGGACCGGTGACGCAGAGCGCGTACCCTCCCGCAATCAGCGCCAGGTTTGCGATCAGCCCCGGTTCGAAGTTCCACTCATACATCCCGTCGTCCCCGGTTCATCCCGCAATCCCAACGTGCTCCGAGAACAGCAGCATAAAGGATAACAGCAGAGTCGTTGCAAACGCAAGCGGCACCAGGAAGACAAACTTGAAAATGCCGGCATCACCCTTGAGGTGCATAAAGAACATCACCACCGCCGCGCCCTTGATCGTCGAGAGAATCAGCAGCAGCGTCACCTCAAGCCATTTGGCGATCAGATGCTGTTCGTTCACAATGAACAACCCGACCTCCAGCGCCGTCACTACTGCCAGCACCCCGGCAACGAGCCAGTAGAACCGGTCGGAATGGCTGTGCTCGCCATAGGCATGACTGCTATGCTCTTCACCATGACCTGCCACGATGATCGCTCCTCTCTAGATCAGATAGACCAGCACAAAGATCGCCACCCACACAAGATCGACAAAGTGCCAGTAAAGACCGGCAATCTCGACATCCATCGCATTCTCGGGCGAGTCGGGATACGCGCGCACCTTGAAGAACACCGAGAGCAGCCAGATCACCCCAATTGCCACGTGCGTCCCGTGAAAACCGGTAAGCACGAAAAACGTCGTGCCGAACAGGCTGCTGCTCAGGGTCAATCCCTCGTGGTACAGGTGGTTGAATTCATACACCTGACCGCCGATGAACGCCAGCCCCAACCCAACCGTCGCCAGCAACCAGGTGGTGAACCAGCGGCGGTCGCCGCGTTTACTGGCGGACAGCGCCAGCACCATGGTCAGACTGGACGCCAACAGAATGCTCGCCAGCACCGTCGTCAACTCGATGTCGAGAAACTGGCGCGGGTCCTGAAAATCAGGGCGCGCGCGGTTGACCGGCGCAAACACGAAGTAGGTCGTGATCAGCGTTGCGAAGAAGAGAGTCTCGGAGCCGATGAACGCCCACACCCCCAACTTCCGGTTATCGACGCCAAGCGACGTATGGTGCGCCACCGCCGCCTGCGGTCTGGTCATCGATGATTCGCTCATACCGATCTCCATTCAACGTTCAACGACCACCTGTAATCTTTCCTGCCTTCGCACTCGATTGACTCACCGCAGAGGCACAGAGAACACAGAGGCGAGAACCTTTGCCCACCTTTCACTTCTCCCTGCCCTCGCCATCTCTCGCCTCTCGCCTCACCCCTCTCGCCTCACCCCTCTCGCCTCTCGCCTCTCGCCTCACCCCTCTCGCCTCTCGCCTCACCCCTCTCGCCTCACCCCTCTCGCCTCACCCCTCTCGCACGCTAGTGCGCCTGATACGGCGAGTCAACGTGCGAGATGCGCACCCAACTGAGAATGCCCGTCGCCATGATGAGCAGACCGACAAGCATCGCAGATGCCGCAATCACGCCGAAATCTCCCAGATAAATGATGCCAAAGCCCAGGATCATAATGCCGACCGACACAATGAGTGGCGCATAGGTGGGTGAGGGCAGATGGATCGGCTCCATCGCCATCGGCATTTCCCCCTCCGCCCCATCGTACAGCAGACCTCTCAACCGGGCGGCTGGCGTCTCGTGCGAACCATTCACTTCGTGCAGGTGCGGATACTTCTCGTCCCACAGCGGACGGCGGCTGCGCACCCGCGGCGTTACCGCGAAATTATAGACCGGCGGCGGCGAACTGACCGACCATTCGAGTGTCGCCCCGTCCCACGGATCGGCGGGCGCGATCGAACCGCGCCGGATGCTTGTGAGCACATTCCAGAGGAAGAGCAGGAACGCAACCGCAAGCAAGAGCGAGCCGATTGTAGAGAGCAGATTCCAGAGATTCCACCCCATCTCCGATTCGTAGGTATAGATACGACGCGGCATACCCTCATTGCCGCTCAGGTGCATAGGGAAGAAGGTCAGGTTGAAACTGACCAGCATCAGCCAGAACTGCCACTTGCCGAGCCGTTCATTGAGCATCCGGCCGGTCATCTTTGGGAACCAGTAGAAGATACCGGCAAAGATGCCCTGGATCGCGCCGCCGAACAGCACATAGTGCATATGCGCAACAACGTAGTACGAGTCGGTTTGCTGAACATTGATCGGCGGCGAAGCGAGGGTAATCCCACTGATGCCGCCGATCACGAACATGCTGATAAATCCGATCGCATAGAGCATCGACGTGGTCAGATGGAGCGACCCCTGCCACATCGTCGCCAGCCAGTTGAAGATTTTGACGCCGGTTGGCACCGCGATCAGAAAGCTGGCGGCGCCGAAGAAGGCATTCGCCAGCGGACCAAGACCGACCGCGAACATATGGTGCGCCCAGACCAGGAACCCGAGGAAGCCGATCGCCACGCCGGAGTACGCCACGAACGCATAGCCGAAGATCGGCTTGCGCGAGAAAGTGGGCAGCACTTCCGAAATGATGCCCATGGTCGGCAGAATGAGAATATAGACTTCAGGGTGCCCGAAGAACCAGAAGAGATGCTGCCAGAGCACCGCATCGCCGCCGAGATTGGGGAGGAAGAAGCGCGTGCCGAAGTGCCGGTCGAACAGCAACTGGATGGTTCCGACTGTCAGCACCGGGAAGGCGAAGATCAGGATGAACGCAACAATCAGCTGCATCCAGACGAACAGCGGCATCCGGTTGAGCGTCATACCCGGCGCGCGCATGTTGAGAATTGTCACAATAAAGTTCAGCGCACCGGCAATCGACGCCACGCCGGTCAGACCAATGCCGATGATCCAGTAATCGACGCCTGCCGTCGGCGCAAACTGCTTCTGCGTCAACGGCGCATAGGCGAACCAGCCGACATTGGGCGCACCGCCGACGAAGAAACTGACATACAGCATCAAGCCGCCGAAGATGAACAGCCAGATACTGAGCGCATTGAGGCGCGGGAACGCCATATCGCGCGCACCGATCATGAGCGGAACCATATAGTTGCCAAGCCCGACGTTCAGCGGCATCAGACCAAGGAAGATCATGGTCGTGCCATGCATCGTGAACATCTGATTGTACACATCGGGCGTCAGGAAGGTATTATCGGGCACGCCAAGCTGGATGCGCATAAGGAGCGCTTCAATTCCCCCGATCAGGAAGAACACGAACGCGCTGACCAGATACATAATCCCAATGCGCTTATGATCGGTCGTGCTGAGCCACCCGGCCCAACCGGGGCGCACACTGACACTGGGCGGGCTGACCGTTCCGGCGGTGCGTTCGGCGATTGCCATACAATCCTCCACAATACTAGCGTTCTGGCGGCAGCGTGACCGACACTTTCATACTATCGAGATAGGCGACAAGGTCGGCAATCTCCTGGTCGCTCAGGTTTGCCTTGATCCACTGCGGCGTCAACACCCGGCTCATCAGGTTGCCGGGTTTCAGTTTCGGCGCGTCGCGCAGCCAGCGATCAAGATTGTCCGGCGAGTAGGGCAGAATACCGGCGGCAATCGTCTGGCGGCTGCCGTAGTAGGTCAGATTCGGACCGATCTGCCCCCGCGCATTCGTCCCCTCGACTGCGTGGCAGGCAATACATTGCTTGCGCGCATCGAGGAAGATCGCCTGACCACGCGCCGCATCGCCGGTCAGTCCATTGACGGTCAGCATTCCGGCGGGAGCGGAAGGAGGCGTCTTTTTCTGCTCGATCCAGCGATTGAATTCAGCCTCATCAACGGCTATGACACGGAATCGCATCAGCGCGTGCGCTTCGCCGCAGAACTCGGCGCAGACAGCGCGATAGATGCCGGGTTGTTCGGCGGTAAACGTCAGGAAGTTTGTTTTGCCAGGGATCATGTAGGTCTTCCCGGCAAGCTTCGGCACCCAGAAGTTATGGATGACATCCTGCGACTCCAGTACGACCGTCACCGGTCGCCCAACCGGGATATACATATCCGAGGCGGTCACCACCGGTTTTCCTTCGGCGCCGAGGTCGGGATACTGAAACTCGAACCACCACTGATGCCCGATAGCTTTGATCCGCAGCGCATCATCGGGCATGACCGCATTCTCCGCTTGCGTGCGGAAAGTCAACACAGCGATCACCAGCACAATAATGGCAGGCGCAATCGTCCACAAGATCTCGACCTGCGTATTGCCGTGCACCTGCGCCGGCATCGCCGCACCGACAGCACGGCGGCGGAAGCGCCAGATAGCATAAATGAGCAATCCTTCGACCACAACAAAGACGCCGAGCGCCATCCACCAGATTGGAATCAGGAGTTCGTAGATGCGGCGCGCATTGTCGCCATAGGGATCATAGGTATTGCCCGGATTGTTGCCGCAGGCGGCGATCACAACCGACATGCCGATCAGAAGGAGGAAACGCGACCATCTGAGAAATGACCGGGGAAGCGTATTCATGAAGGCTCCTCTCCAGGCGCCTGCGCTCAGTGCGCGTGGATGCAACCGCGCCAACCAACAGCATCGTGCCGCATCACAACGGGGTTTCTTGCCTGTCCGGACAATCCTTCCCGGATAATACGTGAAAAGTTGCACGATGTTTCGAGGGTTATTATACCCGAAACTTGGGGGGTGTCAACACCATTTTCCCCTTCGTTCGACGGATGCCCGGCATCATATGACCTCACCGAACGAAGGGGAAGACTACACTTTACATACCAGATGAGCAGCGTATAATTGAGGTTATCATCCCTTAATGTAGATGATGACACGTCATTTTGCATGACGCGCCGGGCTATGCTACAATCGGCGTTACTATCATCTCGCCTGCTGTAATCGAAATCAGACTGAAAGGAGCCAGATCAGGAACCTGCCAGGTCGGGGAACTCTTTCCTTCCAGCAATCCGACTGACGCCCGCACAGTCGCCAGCGTCCGACAGGTGAAACAAAGCTGTTCTTCCCAGGTGCAAGCAGTGTTGCTATTCGCAAGCTATCAAGGAGAGAGTCGCATGCAAGAACTCAGCGCTTTCGAACAGGCAGCCGTATGGGCCGTGCTTGGCGTTGCAATCTTCGGCATCGCCTACGCCTTCGTCCTCCGGGCGCAGATTCTGGCGCAGGACAAAGGCACTGCCCGCATGCAAGAGGTCTGGGGATTCATCAAAGATGGCGCGAATGCCTACCTCAGCCGTCAGTTCCGCACTATCGCCATTCTGATCGTAGTTCTGACGTTTCTGCTTGCCGCCAGTGTGTTCATCATTCCGCCCACGCGCGAGGCGGTTGAACACTTCGGCAGCGAAGAAGCGGCGACGCTGTGGGTGGCAATTGGGCGCGCCGTCGCCTTCCTGATGGGGTCATTGTTCTCGTATGCGGTCGGCTTCGTCGGTATGAACGTGGCGGTCGAGGGAAATGTGCGGGTGGCTGCCGCGTCGCGCAAGGGGTACAACCCGGCATTGCAGGTCGCCTATAAGTCCGGGTCGGTGACCGGCATGCTGACGGTGGGGCTTGGCTTGCTGGGCGGGACGTTGATCTTTATGGTGTTCGGCATTGCGGCGCCGGATGCGCTGCTCGGCTTCGGTTTCGGCGGCTCGCTGATTGCGCTCTTCATGCGCGTCGGCGGCGGCATCTACACCAAGGCGGCCGACGTCGGCGCCGACCTGGTGGGAAAGGTGGAAGCCGGCATTCCCGAGGACGACCCGCGCAATGCAGCGGTGATCGCCGACCTGGTAGGCGACAATGTCGGCGACTGCGCCGGTATGGCGGCGGACGTGTTCGAGAGCTTTGAGGTGACGCTGGTGTCGGCGTTGATCCTGGGGCTGGTGCTGGGCGATGCCGTCGTCGGCACGCTGGGCGATGGTCAGTACGACCTGCGCTTTATCGTCTTCCCGCTGGTGCTGCGCGCTATTGGCGTGATTGCATCGGTTATCGGCAACTCCATCGTCAGGACCGACGAGAAGCGTCGTAATGCCATGGCAGCCATGAACCGCGGCTTCTACGTCGCCGCCCTCGTTTGTCTCATTGGATTCGCCGGGTTTACGGCAGTCTATATGGTCGATCCGGCGACCGGCGCAATCGACTGGCGACCTTTCCTGGCGACGATTGCCGGTCTGGCGCTGGCAGTGGCGCTCGATAAACTGACGGAGTACTTCACATCGACCCACTTCAACCCGGTGAAGGAAACCAGTAAAGCCTCGAAGACCGGCGCAGCCACCAATATCCTTTCTGGTCTGGCGCTTGGCATGGAGTCGAGTGTGTGGGCGATCCTGGTGATCTGTGCGTCGATTCTGACCTCGATTGCCATCTTTGCGGGCTATTCGACCGATCCGACGGTCACGCTTACCGCTGTGCTGTACGGCGTATCGCTCACCGGCATCGGCATGCTGACGCTCACCGGCAACACGATCTCGATGGACTCGTTCGGTCCGATTTCAGACAACGCCAATGGCATCGGCGAGATGGCCGGGCTGGACAAGAACGCGCGCAATGTCATGGACGACCTGGACGCAGTCGGCAACACGACGAAGGCGGTCACCAAGGGTATTGCGATCGGTTCAGCAGTGATTGCCGCGGTTGCGCTCTACGGTTCGTACCTGGCGGACGTGTCGAAAGTGCAGGAGCAGATCGGCGTGCCGCTGTCGGAGCAGTTGCGCACTATCGGCATCAATGTCGCAATGCCGACCGTGTTCATCGGGTTGCTGATCGGCGGCGCAGTGCCATTCCTGTTCTCGTCGCTGACTATTCGCGCAGTGCAGCGCGCAGCGTCGCAGATCGTGAACGAGGTGCGCCGTCAGTTCAAGATTCCGGGGATCATGGAAGGCACGGTGACGCCCGACTATGCGCAAGCGGTCAGCATCTCCACCGTTGCGGCGCAGAAGGAGCTGATCAGCCTGGGGCTGATCGCCGTGATGGTGCCGATCCTGGTTGGCTTCCTGCTCGGCGTCGAGGCGCTCGGCGGCTTCCTGGCAGGCATCATTCTCTCCGGTCAGTTAATGGCGGTCTTCCAGGCGAACGCTGGCGGCGCGTGGGATAATGCCAAGAAATACATCGAAGAAGGAAACTTCGGCGGGAAGCATTCAGAACCCCACAAAGCCGCCGTGGTCGGCGACACCGTCGGCGACCCGTTGAAGGATACAGCGGGACCGGCGTTGAACCCGATGATCAAGGTGATCAACCTGGTGGCGCTGATCATCGCGCCGATCGTGGTGACGATCCCGAGCGGCAGCCCCGGCGTCATTTTCGCTATGGTCATCTGCGCAGCGGCGCTGGTCTGGGCGATCTGGCAGAGTAAGCGCGAGGCGCCCGCGATGACGACCGAGACCGCCGCGCCAGCGACGGCGAAAGGGGTATGATGTTGGGGCAGGTCGCTGACCTGATAGAGCGATTGCCCAACAAGATGGGGAGTGGCTGACGTTGGCTTCGACAGGCTCAGCCAACGTCAGCCGCTCGACGGTCAACACAGGCACGTATCGGGCAACATCTGTTGATTGCTCTATGAGGGTAGGTCGGAACCTGCCCGTCCCGTGGGGCATGTGGGGGCAGGTTCGAGTATCTTGGGGCAGGTCTCAGACCTGCCCCAACTACATTTACATCCGGTTGCGCCGCTGTTCCTGGAAGCAATCGTCGCACAGCACCGGCTTGCGACCGCTCGGCAGGAACGGCACTTTCGCCTCGCGCCCGCAGTTGGCGCAGATCGCGGTGTACATCTCACGCGCGCCCGATGAACGCGACCCACCGCCACGCTC
>CALGYB010000218.1 GCA_937935075.1 uncultured Roseiflexus sp.
ATACACGTGGTATGATTTCAGTATGACACGTCAACCCTATCCCAGCGATGTGAGCGACGCGGAGCGGGCCTTCGTCGCTTCGACCGGCTCAGGCGCCGCGCTCCCTCCCTGACCTTCATGACCGAAGACGCCCCGCAGCGCAACCACGCGCTGCGCCCCCCCTTTCCCCCCCTGCGGGGGGGGGAAAGGGGGGGGCGATTGCATCGTCCGCGCTTCGGCAGGCTCAGCGCATCGCACGGGAGCGCCCTGGCGCATGATGCCCAACGCTCCGCCGCCGTGGTACGCCGTCTATCAGCAAACCCGGCGCTGGCTGAAGGCCGGGGGCGTTGCAACGCTCGTCCATGATCTGCGCGCGCCCCCCCTTTCCCCCCCCTGCGGGGGGGGGGGAAAGGGGGGGCGGCAAGGTCCACGTGGCTGAAGCGGTTCATTCCCGTTATGCTCGAAAGTACATAACAGGCTCTAGGAACGCAGGCGTCGCGCCCGCCTACGAGCAACCTCTGGGAGCGCGGGCGTCGCGCCCGCACGCACCGCCGGGGAGCATGGGCATCGCGCCCGCACGCTGCTGGGAGCGCGGGCGTCGCGCCCGCCACGCTATTCCTGAGGGTGAATAGTAACCGTTACTTCTGTGCTCTCCAGGTGGCATTCGCGCAGGGTACGCCATCAAGTTGTGCAGTCAGCGCTCCATTTGCCAGCGTTGTCGACACAAACGTCCCGCTGACGCTGATCGTATGGTTTGGGTTGCCGCCGGTGATAGGATTGAAAACGCTGCCGCCCAACGCAAAGGTATTGCCGTTGATACGAATGCCGTTCGGAAAGTTCGGATACGTTTCAAACGGACACGACGGACCATCAACCGACACGCGATAGATGGCGCCGTTGCGCACCTCGATCTCGAAGCGTCCTGGCGGATAATTGCCCGTTGTTGTCTCGCCAGCGTTGGTGCCGCGCCATATGCCGTCATACGGGCTGGATTCCGGCGTTGGCGTCGGCGGCTCAGGCGTCGGCGTCGGTATGTCGGTCGGCACTGCAAGGTCCTGGCGGGCAGTGAAATTGACAAAGAATATCTCACCTGGCTGCCCGCTCAGACGAACCCGCACTTGATGACCGGCCTGTTCTGCCGGCAGGGTGGGTTTATTGTTGACCGCATACACGGCAATGCCCCACTCGCCTTCGCTAAGCCCGCAGATGCGGTAGTTGCCGGTGTCGTAGAAATGCTTTGCCGGGATCGTCCGGCCGCGGTTGTCCACCTGCACGTAGAAACTCTGGAACAAACCGCCGTTCGCTTGGGTCACGCGACCTTGAATGCACGAACCGCCTTCGCTGTTCTCCGGATCGATCGTCCCACGCCGCGCCGAACCGCGAAACAGATCGCCACTGCCGCCGATGCCGATCACGACGCCGGTCGGACCGGCAGGGGCGGTTGTGGGACCGGAAGGAATCGGTGTAGGCGCCTGCGTTGGCTGATTTGGATCGGGCGTATTGGTTGGACGCGGCGTATTCGTCGGTCGAGGAGTGTTCGTTGGGCGCGGCGTATCAGTTGGAGCGAGCGTATCGGTCGGCGCCGGCGTCTCCGTTGGCGGCAGCGCGGTTGGCGAGGGCTGGAGCGCAATCGCCGTCTGCGTGTTGGCGCTGTCGACCTGATTAACAATCGCGCGCGCAGTGGCGACTTCCGCCGTGCGCCGTTCCGCTTCGGCTGTTTGCAGCACCACTGCGGTCTGCAACAGTTGCTCATTGTCCAGCGGCGCAGCGGTTGGCAGCGGCGTCATTGTGGGCAGGTTGGTTGTATCGACGGCTATAGCGCCGCCGGGGGTCACCTGTGCCGGCGGTTGAGACCTACTGCCGCCAAAGGCGAAAAAGCCACCGATTGCCGCCAATGCCAGAACCGCAACGCCCAGCAGAGGCCACAGCCAGCCGGGACGGGCAGCAGGCGCAGTTTGTGCAGCAGCAGGCTGATTTTGCGTGGTGCTTGTCACCGCTTGCGGCGCGGACCCTGGTGGCATTGCGGCAGCATCGATATACGCCGCCTGTTGGCGTGTGGCATCCGCAAGGCGCACGACGGTTGGCGGCGGTTCATCGAGCAGCACCGTCGCAGCAGCGCCGCCGCGAGCCGCATCGCGCAACGCTGCGCGCATGGCGCTCGCCGACTGATAACGCTGGTCGGGTCGCTGTGCCATGGCACGCATCAGAACGATTGCCGTTGCGGGATTGACGGCGGGATTCTGCTGATTGGCAGGAACAAGCGGATCCGGTTCGCCGTTGATGACGGCGGCAGCACGGGTAAGCGCGTCCGGCGGCGGTGCGCCGGTCAACAGATGATACAGCGTCGCCCCAAGCGAATAGAGGTCGCTGCGCGGATCGGTGCCGGTACCCTTGATTTGCTCAAGCGGCGCGTAGTGCGGCGTATACCCGAAGATGCTGGCAGTTGACGCCGAGCGGGTCATTGCAGCGGCGGCGCCCTTTGCCAGCCCGAAATCGAGCAGAATGATCTCGCCGCGATCGGTAAGTTTTAGATTTTGCGGCTTGATGTCGCGATGAATAATAGGCGGAGTATGGCCATGGAGATATTCCAACGCATCAAGGAGCGTATCCGCCCAGCGCAGCACCCTGGCAACCGGGAAGGGACCTTCGTTTTTGGTCAGAAGCGTACCCAGATCATCGCCTGGAATGAACTCCATGACAAGGAACTGCCCATCGTCCTCGGCGAAGTGGTCGCTGACTTTTGGTAACGCCGCATGGCGCAACCCGGCGAGCAACTGCGCTTCGCGCTCGAACGCCCGCCGTGGCGCGTCGCCGGAGACCAGTGTCTGTTTCAGTGCAACAATGGCGTGCAGGCGCAGATCCATCGCCTTGTACACTGCACCCATGCCGCCGCGACCAATTGGCTCGATAATCTGATAACGTCCTTGCAAGATGTGGTTGGCTTCTAGCATGGCAGACACCTCTCCGGCACGTGATCGATGGTGTGCACACGTGTGCAACAGTCGCCTGCTGCCTGCCTAAGTATAGCATGGCGTGCCAACCGGCTGATTTCCAGATCGATGACATTCTTGTTAAGGGATCGCACACGGTTTCTCGTGAACTGAATGTAATGTTCGCAGGCTTATCGTACATATCAAAACGGCGTATAACCAGAGTGGTAGAACAGCAGTCTCAGGACGCCTTTTATGATAACGATCGATCCGCTGCGCTGGTTGAAACGGCATCGCCCTCCACCAGCAGCCCCCGCACCGTCGCGCGAAGACGCGCTTTCCGATCTTGTGCACGAGATTGCCTCGACGAACCATCTTGCGATGCTCGATAATCTGCCGGCGCCAGATCGTATGACTGTGGCAATCCGTCTGGCAGTGCGCGCCGATAATCCGCACGCATTGGTACGTTTTTTGTGGCAACGCGCTGCTGTTGCGCCGGAGTATCTGCTTACCCTCGTCGCATGCTTGAAGGTGATCGATGATGTTGGCGCGCTCTGGATCATTCGCGCGACCACGGCGCTGGCGGAAGGTCGCGCCGGCGATCTCGCCGCCGGTCCGGTCCTTCAGGCGTTACTCGATTGCCTGCCACTGCTCGATACGGCGCTTGACCAGATTGTGCAGCGCAAACGCGCGCCAATCCGCGTGTTGCGTCGTCTCTTCCACGCGCTGACGCCAGAACTGGCGGCGCCGCGATTGATGCGGCTGGCATTCGATGAGGCAACACCTGCAACGCTGGCATGGTCCGCGACAGATTGGCTAACGGAATGTCTCTCCGATGCTGGAACATTGCCCGATCCACCAACCACTCCCGCAGCATTTGCGCGCTGGATGTACGTTGATGCGCTGCACAGCGCGGCTGGCATACAGAGATCTGACGCAGCGGCGCTGGCATCGTTTTCCGCTTCCGCTGCCGGCGCCAAACGCTGCGAACGTCTCGGGCGCGTGGTGCTGACGAACCCGGCACTCCCACCAGAGATGCGACTGGCTGCTGTTGATCTCCTGATGCAGCAGGAGTCGCCCCCGTGGACAGTGATTGCCACTGTCTGCGCCGATGAGAGTGAGGCGGTGCGGCGAGGGGCGCTGGCGCGGATCGGGTCGTCTTCGGCGCGGGAAGCGATGGTCACTGTGGTTCGCCTGGCGCTCCACAGCGATACACCGGTGGATGTGCGCCTTATAGCGGTGATGCGTCTGAGCGCCGAGACGCAGTGGGATGTGGCGCCGGTTCTGCAGCGTTGTGCGCTCGATCCATCTCTGCCATTCGTGGGACGACTGCGCGCGGCGGCGGCGCTGGGGCGGCGTTCCGCCAATCTGCCGCGTCTTCTGGCGCTCATGCGCGACCCGCAGGCACACGTCGAGGTGCGCGCCGCCGCCGCGCGCGCAGCGGCGTTTCCTTCTGCTGCGCCTCATCTGATTCGCCTCCTCCTCGATCCTTCAACACCATCACCGGTGATGACAGCCATTGTCGATGCGCTGGCGACGCCCGCCTGCCGCGCTGCGGCTCGTATCGCGCGTCCTGCGCTTATCCGTTTGCTCACCGTCGTTCGCGCCGATGTGTCATTGATACTGGCGCTCATCAGGGTGCTGGGCGCTCTCAGCGGCGATGAAACGGCGCCGACGCTGGGATTGCTGGCAGGAACAGGAGCGCTGAACCGGCTCCAGAGCGCGGTCCCGCCGGATGCGCTCGATCTGCCGGTCGCAACTTGCCTGGAACGCTCTCTTCTTCCGCCGCCGATAATGGCGCGCCTGTTGGTCGCCCTGGCAACTGCGCCGACAGAGGCGGAGCAACCGACGACGCTGGCGCAGTTTCTGAGGCGCGAAGCGGATCTGGTGCGCTGTGCTGCAATCGAAGCCCTGACCGTGAATGACAGCGTCAGGGCGCGCGAGGCAATCCTGGCTGCGCTACGCCATCCCGCGTCTCCCACCGTTGCGGCAGCGCTGGCTGAAGCGCTCGATCTGCGCGGCAGCCTTCAGGATATGCTTCAGGTCGTTCTAGATCCCGATCTCGACGCAACACTGCGCTGGCATGTCGCTGATCGGCTGGCGCGATGTGTGGACGGACCAACGCTGATCCGCGAGGCATGGGCGCGATCAGACCTCGATATGCTTGGGCGCGAGTTGATCATCGATGCACTGGCGCACCATGATGCGGCGGCATCTGCACCGTTCTTCATGCGGCTGGCGAACGACTCTGGAGTATTGCCAATCTTCCGCGAACGTGCACTGGCAGCGCTCGAAGGAGTGGCGGATGGATCACTCGAAGAGCCGCTGGTGCGCCTGGTCAATGACCCATATCTCGACCCCAGGTTGCGCGGTCTAGCAGCGGCAAGTCTGCCGACGCCGCTCAGCGCTGCAACATGCAGTATGCTGCGCGATCTCGTGCGAACCGATTCGCCGCCAGCGCCGCTGCTCATTGGCGTGATGCAGGCGCTTGGTCGCACGCGCGACACTGCTGCACTACCGGTCTTAATGCGTTATAGCCTCGATCAACGTTCGGAGATCGCTCAGACAGCGGTCGCAGCCCTCGCAGCGATCGGCGATGGCGCCATCAGCCCGATGCTGGTGCGTGTGGCGCTGAGTCCTCAGACAGACGCCGCCGTAAAACTTGTCGCCATTGAGTCATTGTTGCGACTTGGCGAACCAGATGCGGCGCGCCTGTTGCGCCCATATTTGCATAATCGCTCGATCATCTTGCGAATGCGCGCGTTTCGTTTGCTGGCAGACGCCGGACAGATCGGCGACGAAGCGGAACGGCTGGCGCGTGATCGGCTCTGCCCGACGCCACTGCGGCTGTGTGCGCTCGAATACCTGCCGCGCAGCCCATCTGCCGGGGCGCTGCTCGCAACCCTGTTGCGCGACACCGGTGAGGATCCGGCGGTTCGCGCCGCTGCTGCTGCGCGACTGCCCCCGCACGAGCATGGCGCAACATTGGCTGAGGTAGCGCTCGATACAACCGCGCCGATTACCGTGCGCAACACGTGTATTGCCGGTCTTGGCGTCAGTGGTGAAATTGATGCATTGCTGACACTCACTGCCCTCACCGAACGCGATTGCGATCCTGCCGCGCGCGAACGAGCACGGATCGAACTCTGGTCTTTGGCAATGCAATTGTTGAGTGATAGAGCATCTGATGAACACCATACGCGCCACTATCATGGTCGTCGATGACGACCCTGCGATCAGCACGCTGATCAGCCACCAGCTTCGGAGCCTTGGGTATCGCACGGTCTGTTTGCACGACGGACTTCAGGCGCTCCAGCAGCTGGCGATTGTCCAACCGGACCTGGTGCTGCTCGATGTCATGATGCCGCATATGAGCGGTTGGGACATATGCCGCCAGATTCGCGCCTGTTCCCAGGCGCCGATCATCCTTCTGACCGCCAAAGATGCGGATGCCGACGTGATCAACGGATTGAATGCAGGAGCGGATGACTACGTTACCAAACCTTACCGGATTGCACAGTTGCATGCGCGTATCGAGGCGGCGCTGCGCCGATCGTCGCAGCAGATGCGACCACATCCCGCCACGCATGCCGTGCCCGCATCCGACAGCCGCCGTCCGTCTTCGCCGTCGCCAGCAGCCCGGCAGACGCCTGATGCGGCGACGGCGAATCCGCCGGTGACGCCTCCTCGTCTTCGCCTTGGCGCAACGCTGCGCGAGGAGCGATTGCGGCGAGGAGTGTCGCTCTATCAGGCGGAACAGGTCTGCCATGTGCGCTGGGACTACCTGCAGGCAATTGAACAGGAGCAGTGGGAGTACGTTCCTCGATCGCGTCGGTTGCCCGCCGTTCGCGCCTATGCCGCGTATCTTGGCGTTCCTCTACGCTCCCCTCAGTCGAAGCGTCCGTCGTTTGCCTCGGTTGCTGCGCCACTGGCAGCAGTCGCGTTGATGCTGGTGGTGGTCGTCATCTATTTCTTCTAGAAGAATTCAGCAGATGTGGTATACTGAAGAAAAGCGTTCCATATAGTCGAATGACGGGCGTGGGAGAGCGCCGCGAAAGCGGACGCCGAAGGAGCAAGCCAGGGAAGCCGAACCCTGTGCGAATCTCTCAGGCTGAAGGACTGCGCCCCGACGACCCTCTGGAGAGTCCGTCCATTCGGGCGCCGACGGAGAAACCCGTCATGCGGGGCATCTCACAGGTCAGTGGACAGAGGTCAGGCGCAATGTCTGGCTCTGTCCCTTTTTTTATTTGACGAGGAGGTCGCCTGATGAGCGATTACGGCGGGCTGCGTCGCACGCCGTTGTACGAGCGGCATCTGTCGCTCAGCGCGCGGATGGTCGAGTTCGGCGGCTGGGAAATGCCGGTTCAGTACAGCGGGATCATTGATGAACATCGCGCAGTTCGTGAAGCCGCCGGTCTGTTCGATATCAGTCACATGGGCGAAGTCGAGGTGCAGGGACCGGACGCACTGCCATTTCTCCAATGCCTGGTCACGTATGATGTTGCCGCCATTCCGCCAGGACAGGCGAACTATGCGCTCATGTGCCTTCCTAACGGCGGGATTATCGATGATCTCTTCATCTACAACCTGGGCGATCACTACTTGATCGTTGTCAACGCCGCCAATACCACGAAAGACGTCGCCTGGATGCGCGGATGCGCAGCAGGGTTCGACGTGACCGTCACCGACGTGTCGGAGCGCACCGGTATGCTGGCGCTTCAGGGTCCGGCGGCTGAGGCGCTGCTGGCGCAGGTGGCGGGCGCTGACCTTGCGGCGTTGCCGTTCCACGGCGTAACGCGCGGGATCGTGTCGGGCATGCCGGCAATCGTGGCGCGCACCGGCTATACCGGCGAAGATGGATTTGAACTCTTCGTGGCAGCGGAAGATACCGCGCAATTGTGGGATGCGCTGCTCGATGCCGGGCGCAGCGCCGGGTTGAAGCCGTGTGGATTGGGTGCGCGCGACAGCCTGCGTTTCGAGGCATGTCTGGCGCTCTACGGTCACGAGATTACCGAGGAAACCAATCCCTACGAGGCGCGGCTTGGATGGGTGGTCAAACTCGACAAGGGCGACTTCATTGGGCGTGACGCATTGCAGCGTATCAAACAGGAAGGGGTGCAGCGGCGTCTCACCGGCTTTGAGATGGTGGGGCGCGGCATTGCTCGCGGTGAGTATGAAATCCGCGATCTGGAAGGAGCGCCCATCGGCCGGGTGACGAGCGGCATGCCATCGCCGACGCTGGGGAAAAACCTGGGCATGGGGTATGTGCCTATCGCACTGTCGGCGGAAGGGAGCGAGTTCGATGTCGTGGTGCGCGACCGGCCGGTGCGTGCACGCGCTGTGAAGATGCCGTTCTATCGTCCGCGTTACAAAAAATGATCCGCGTCTGACTTTCATTCAATACCTCCAGGAGGAAACTCATGGCTTTCAAGACGCCTGCCGAATTGCAGTACAGCAAAACGCACGAGTGGATCCGGATCGAAGGCGATGAAGCAACGGTTGGGATCACCGATTATGCGCAGGATGCGCTTGGCGATGTGGTCTATGTCGATCTGCCGCAGGTCGGCGCGCGCTTCGAGGCGGACGGCGTGTTCGGTGCGGTCGAGTCGGTCAAAGCGGCATCAGACCTGTATCTGCCGGTTGCCGGTGAGATCATCGCCGTGAATGAGGCGCTGATAACGACCCCTGAGTTGATCAACAAAGACCCGTATGGCGAGGGGTGGATCGTGAAGATCAGGGTCGCTCCCGGCATCGGTGCGCTCATGAGTGCGGAGGCGTATGCTGCGTTTGTGGATACTATCAAGCACTGAGAACTGAGAACCGAGAACTGAGAACCGAGAACCGATACTCGTGCGCGGTCATTTGGACAACACTGCCGGGTCGCTGCGGGCTGAAGCCCTCGCTGAGCACGCGGTTCGACGGTGCTCACCGCACGTGCAAGCCCCGCGCCGGAACGATGAGATCCGTCCAATCGCTCGGATGTTCGATGGTGCTCACCGCACGCGGTTCGACTGCGCTCACCGCAAGTGTAAGCCCCGCCGGGGCTGCTGATGCCACTACGCAGTCATGTGTCCACGATACGGACTGCCGGTGCGCGTTGACTGGTGCGCCTTGCGAACCGGGCGCTCGACCATCTTGTCTGACTGACCGCACGTTCGTATGAGAACTGAGAACCGGGCACTGAGAACCGAGAGTCAGAGACCAGGAGCCTACTCGAGTAAACGGGGAGGACGGTGTCATTGCGAGCGCAGGTGAAGCAATCTCTCCACGTCATCCGCTGTCACTGCAAGCGCCGACGAAGCATCTCCATGCTCAACAGAAGATCGCTTCATCGTCTGCGTCCCTCGCAATGACGACAGCACAGGTTCTTCGAACAGGCGACAGGTATCGGCAGGTCTTGCGCCTGCCCGACAATGGAGTGACGCATGACACACTATATTCCTATTACCGACGCAGATCGCGCCGAGATGCTGAAGACCATCGGTGTTGAGCGTCTCACGGATCTGTTCGAGGCGGTGCCGACGGATCATCGCTTTCCGCCGCTGAGGTTGCCCGATCCACTCTCCGAACCGGAATTGCGCCGCGAGTTGGGCCGGCTGGAGCGCATGAATGCGCACGCAAGCAGCCATATGATCTTTCTCGGCGCCGGCGCATACAACCATTTCGTGCCGGCTGCCGTCGATCAGATACTACGCCGCGGCGAGTTCTATACCGCTTATACCCCCTACCAGCCGGAGGTGAGCCAGGGCACGCTCCAGGCGATTTTCGAGTACCAGAGCCTGATCTGCGCGCTGACCGGCATGGATGTTGCGAATGCGTCGCACTACGACGGTGGCACGGCGCTGGCGGAAGCCGCGATTATGGCGATCAACGTCGTGCGCGGGCGGCGGAAGATCGTCGTGGCGCCAGGCGTGAATCCTCAGTACCGTGCGGTAATGCGCACATTACTGCAGGGCGTTGATGTCGAGATTACCGGTGACGAGAACCCGGAGGCGTCGCTCGCAGAGGTTGCGGCGCTGGTGGATCAGACGACGGCTGCGCTGGTGGTGCAAAGCCCCGATTTCTTCGGTGTGCTGCACGATCTTCGTCCACTGACAACAGCAGCACATGCAGCAGGCGCGCTGATGGTCGCGCATTTCGATCCAATCGCCCTGGGTCTCTTCCAAACGCCAGGCGAGGCGGGCGCCGATATTGCTACCGCCGAAGGACAACCGCTGGGAGTCGGTCTGTCGTTTGGCGGTCCGTACCTGGGCATCTTTACCTGCCGTCAGCAGTATGTCCACAAAATCGCCGGTCGTCTGGTCGGCGTGACGCGCGATGTCGAGAACCGTCTGGCGTATGTGCTGACCCTGCGCGCCCGTGAGCAAGATATTCGCCGTGAACGCGCAACGAGCAATATCTGCACCAACCAGGGGTTGATGGCGCTGGCGGCGGCGGTCTATCTCAGCCTGGTCGGACGGCAGGGGTTGCGGCAGGTGGCGGAGTTGTGCTACCACCGCGCCCACTATGCTGCGGCGCAGATTGCGCAGTTGCCAGGGTATCAGGTGCTCGACCGGGGACCGTTCTTCAAGGAATTCGTCGTCAGAACCCCGCGACCGGTCGGCGCGATCAACGCGGCGTTGCGCGAGCAGGGCATCATCGGCGGCTACGATCTTTCCGGTGATTATCCGCACCTTGGCGATGCCATGCTGCTGTGCGTCACTGAGATGAATTCACGCGCCGACATCGATGCGCTTGCGGCAGCGTTGCGGGCGGTTGCGTAGGGGCGAGAGGAGCGAGGCGAGGGGCGAGAGGAGCGAGGCGGGAGGTGATAACGAACTTTTACCTTCGCGCTTTGTGTGCGTCTCTTCACCAGGGTACGGGCGGAATGAGGCCAGCGATGGAGCTGCAACGGGAACCAATCGAGGCAGCGCTTGGCGTGCGCATTCGGGAAGCGGTGTCGCTTGGCGGCGAACGCTGGACGCTGGCGCTTGCCGATGGAGAACGTGGCGTAGTGCAGCGCTTCGCTTCCACCGATGCGCTGGCAAATGCTGAGGCAGCGCTGAGTCGGTTGCGCGGCGAGATCGATCTGCCAATCCCGCACATCCGTCGTCTGGATGTCGCCGGTGCTGCGCCGAACGGCGGCTGGGCGCTATTTACCGGGGTGAGCGGCGACCCGCTGGCGCGCAAGTTGCCGCAGATCGCCGATGAACCACTCTATCAGATTGGGATGCGGTTGGGCCAGGTCATCTATCGCATCCATCGCGTAGCAGGCGGGCAATATGGGGCGCTGACCGGCTATGATCCATGCGCAGCGAACGAGGAACAGCAGTACATCCTTGCGCGGCTCGACGACGATCTCGCCGCAGCAGTGGCGCTGAATGCGATGAGCGACGAGGAAGCCGCTGATGTGCGTCGTGCGCTGGAAACCTTCATACCCCCCGGTCGCCAGGCGGCGCTGTTGAATGGCGGGTTGTCACCGGAGACGTTGCTGGTGACGCAGCGCGATGGGCGCTGGACACTCGGCGGCATTCTGGGATGGGAACACGCGCTGAGCTGG
Source organism: uncultured Roseiflexus sp. (assembly GCA_937935075.1). Taxonomy (GTDB): domain Bacteria; phylum Chloroflexota; class Chloroflexia; order Chloroflexales; family Roseiflexaceae; genus Roseiflexus. The sequence goes on from CALGYB010000218.1 coordinate 11,449, forward strand.
TGCCCGGCATGGGAACATGTGACGTTCCTTGAAGCATGTGAAGGACAACAATGTTTCAGTCTGCGGGTGGGCTACGGTAATGGCTACGACAACGAAACGCAGCGTGCCTATGAGCAGGTGCGTGAACCGGCGCTCCGCCCATATCGTGTGCTCCTGGCGCTGCGCCGGGCTGTGGAACACGCCAGGCGCGGCGCACGCGACCATGCACGAAAGTATGTGGGCGTTGCGCTGCGGTTGGTGACATAGACGAGCGTTACCTGAGCGGCTCCCGAAATAAAAAGCCGACGGCGGAATGATCCAGGAAGCGCTAGCGCACGGCGCCCCGCTGAACCAGGATGGTTTCTCGTGCAGGCGCGACGCCTGCGCTCCCGGGGGAATGGCGCTCACGCGGGCGAGATACCCGCGCTACCAGGAGTTGAAACGCCAGATTCTGCAATCGAGAGGCTGCTAGAGGAGAAGAATACAATGCACAATCACGAACCCCCTATCTTTGAATTATCAGGGCAGGGCAAGATCGGCGTCAATTTGCCGCAGATCGATGTGCCGCAGAGCGATCTTCCCGCCGATCTGTTGCGCACCGACGATCTCGCCGGGCTGCCGGAACTGACCGAACCCGAGGTCATCCGGCACTACACGCGCATCAGTCAGCGCAATTTCGCCATCGATACGACAATGGTCAGCCTGGGGTCATGTACGATGAAGTACAACAGCAAACTCCATGAGGAAGCGGCGCGCCTGCCCGGTTTTGCTGCGGCGCATCCGTTGCAGGGCGAAGAACTGTCGCAGGGTGCGCTGCAACTGATGTATGAACTGCAAGCGTACCTCGGCGAAATCTCCGGCTTCGACGCCGTTTCGCTGCAACCGGCAGCCGGGGCGCAGGGGGAGTTGACCGGCATCCTGGTGTTTCGCGCCTATCATCTTGATCGCGGCGATCACGAGCGAGTGGAAGTCCTGACGCCTGATTCGGCGCACGGCACCAACCCGGCGACTGCGGCGATGGCAGGGTATCGGGTTGTTGAGGTGAAGAGCGATGCGCGCGGCAATGTCGATCTCGAGGACCTGAAGCGTAAACTGTCGCCGCGCACGGCAGCGCTTATGCTGACGAATCCGAATACGCTGGGATTGTTTGAGGAGCACGTCGTCGAGGTGACGCGCCTGGTGCATGAAGCAGGCGGGCTGATGTATGGCGATGGCGCCAATTTCAACGCCATCCTTGGGATTGCAAAGCCGGGTGAACTTGGGTTTGACTTCATGCATTACAACTTGCATAAAACGTTCACTACTCCGCACGGCGGCGGCGGTCCCGGATCAGGCGCCGTGGGGTGCACGGCGGCGCTCGCGCCGTTCCTGCCGGCGCCACGGGTGCGTCGTGTTCCACAAACGGATCAGGCGTCGCCGCCAACCGAACGCGGTGCAAGCCTGCGTCCTGCAAACGCCGCGCCGTTGCCCGAAGGCGCGTATGAGTTCTTTGTACCGGAGAAGTCGATCGGTCGGATGAAAACATTCCACGGCAATTTCGGCATGCTGGTGCGCGCCTGGACATACATTCGCTCGATTGGCGCCGCCGGGCTGCGCAAGGTCAGCGAGACGGCGGTGTTGAACGCAAACTATGTACAGGCTCGGCTGAAGCATGTGTATCCGGCAGCGGTTGAACGCACCTGTATGCACGAGACGGTGTTGCAGGGGAAATTGGCGATGGCGCCCGAAGTGCGGACGCTCGACATTGCCAAGCGGTTGATCGACTACGGGTTCCATCCGCCGACCGTTTATTTCCCACTGATCGTCCCAGAAGCGTTGATGATCGAACCAACCGAGACCGAGTCGAAGCGCACACTGGACGCTTTCTGCGATGCGTTGCTGGCAATCGCCGAGGAAGCGGCGCGCGACCCGGAGATGTTGAAGCGCGCACCAACCACGACGCCAGTGCGTCGGCTCGACGAAGTACGCGCCGCGCGCCAGCCGATCCTGCGCTACGATCCGGCAGTGTTCGCGCGACTGCGGGAGGAGGGCCTTCAGTTCTGAACGTTTCGGTAAAGGAGCGGGACATGAGCGTATCTGCTGAACCGCACGTGTATCTCTGGACGCGCGAAGAATATGAACAGATGGGGCGTGTGGGTCTCTTCCAGGGGAAGCGCGTGGAGCTGATCGAAGGTCAGGTTATCGTCATGAGTCCCATGGGCAGTCTGCACGCCACTGCTGTAACGCTGGCCGCTCGCGCCATTGAAAAGAGTTTTGGCGCAGGATACTTTGTTCGCTGGCAGATGCCGCTGGCGCTTGGAGAAAGATCGGAACCAGAACCGGATGTTGCAGTCATCGCCGGAGATGTGCGCGATTACATGCACAGTCATCCGGCAACGGCGGCGCTGATCGTCGAGGTGGCGGATACGTCGCTGGCATATGATCGGATGACAAAAGGGAGTCTCTACGCGCGCGCCGGTATTCCAGACTACTGGATTGTCAATTTAATCGATATGCATGTAGAGGTCTATCGTCATCCAATTCCCGACCTTGCCGCCGAATATGGTTTTGCCTACGCTCAGCGGACTATTGTTCGCGGTGACGAAACGATTATGCCGCTGAGTCAGCCATCCAACGCCGTTCGCGCGATAGACCTGTTGCCGTAACGATTGGCTTTTGCGAGGAATCCGGGCACTCGCTGCAACTTGTATGCCACCACGCAGCGCTGGTCTCGCGCGCCACGCCGTTGCTCGATGGGACGCACAGCAATGGCTGCGACATCGTAGACCTGATGAGAGCCTATCTGGAATAGCCTGGTGGGCAAGCGAAGGCAATGCCTTCGCCCGCCCGGCGGTCGCTGAGTGGGTCGAAGCGCCGCATTTCACACGACGATGTTTCCAACGCCGCTCGGTTGACCGTCGCGCGGTTGGCGTTGGCTGCGACAGGCTCAGTCAACGCCGCTCGGTTGACCGTCGCGCAGTCATTCGGACAATATTGCTGGGGCGCTGCGGGCGAAAGCCCTCGCTGAGCAAGTGAAAGCCCCATCGGGGCTGCTGATGCCAGGGCGCAGTCATGCGCCCATAACCGCAAACGCATGCTGTGGATCGTTACGCCTTGCGAACCGGGCGCTCGAACATCTTGTCTGACTGACTGCAAGTCAGTATAAAATGTCCTGGTCATAGTTCGTAGAGGGACAGGTCTGAGATTCGTCGGGCTTGAACGCAAGCGCACATACATGATAGTCGCCTGCGACAACAACGGAGGCCAGGAGAAGGCGGCGCGTGAAGTCAATGAAGCAACAGATGCGCATACCTGCAGGACGACAGGTAATACTCGGACTGCTCCTCTCGCTGATCGTCGGGTGCAGCGCGCCGCCGCAATCGTCTGGACCAACGACGCCTGCGCCTCCGGCAGTGCAACAGGTGATGTCCTCGATTCCGCCGGCGCCGGGTGTGCAACCTGTGCCGGCGTCGCCGACGATGCCGCCTGCACCCCGTCCCACTCCGGCGGGTTCTGCCTCACTCGAGCAGGGCGATCCGACCCGTTTTGTGTACCGGTGGCCCTCGTTTCTGCCGGAAGGGATGCGGCCATCGCCTCAAGAGACGCGCATTGCCCGCGAAGATGAAGTTGGCGATGGCGATATCGGATTTTATCTGCTGACGTTCAATGGTGACGCGGGCAAGATCGTGATCGGCGGCGGGGCAGTCGAGCCATTCAGTTTGAGCGGACCGATTGAGCGCATCAATCTGGATTCATACGCTGCTCGTATCGTCACGCAGGGCGATCAGGCATTGATTGTCATCGACGATGGCGCGCCGGGGGTGTTGTTTGTGTTTGGCGCGGGCATTGCACGCGATGACCTGCTGCGCGTTGCCGGATCGCTGACGCCAATCGATCCGCGCGAGATGCGACGGCGCGCTGGCGTTGAGTAATTGCTATGGCTGCTGACGAAACCGCACTTCTGCGGCGGTGTATCTGCCGCCGTTGAGATTGGTCACCCGCACCTCGTTCGCCTGAAATTTGGCAAAATCGGGCACCGCAGTGAGGCGCACAATCCATGTGGTACACCCCAGCCCACCAATCTCGTAAGTGCCGTTCGCGCGGGTGCGCACCGTAAACTGGTTGCGTCCATCGGCGCTTGTGATCGAGAGCGTGGCGTCGGCAATCCCTCGCCCATTCCGGTCCTCGACGCTGCCATAGATGCTCGACCTGAACTGTGCACCACATCGCACTGCCAGGTCGGTTGGCGTTTGCCCCAGAATACCGCTGAAGATCAACGGCGGCACATTCTGATCGTCGATCAACCAGCGTTCGATCCAGCCGACTGCCCCGACGTGAAGCGCGTTCGCGCCTTGACTGATGCGCACCTCATACCAGCCGGGCGTATCGGCGCGCAAAACCTCGACCACATCATCATTGCGCAACACCGCAAAACGGTTGCTGGCAGAGTCTGGCGCCATGTACAGGCTGGTATACGCGCCTGCTTCATCCACCCCGATCTGCGACAGGTAGCGGTAGTCCCGACGCACCCCGGCGACCGTCTTGCGCTCCAGAAAATCGCGCAGCATCAGGGTGACCTCTGGTTGCGGCACTCCATCAATGACGAGGGTCAGCATCACTTCACCGTGGACATCAGGCGGGAGCGTCGCCAGCCGCAGCGAGATCTGGTCACTGGAGCCGCTGACGGTTTCGAGCGGCAGGCGTCCAGTCTCCGGCGCATTCAGTTCAAACGTATGATTCGCACCAAGATGGCTGCCTTCGATCATCAGCGTCGCCGGAAGTGAGCCGATATAGACCTCGCGGGGCGTAATGCGCAGCGCGATCGGTTTGATGACCGGCGAACCGTCAGTTGATACCGGGTCGAGGCGCGGTGCATCAACAACGGCGGGCACGGTTGACAATGCGTACACCGGACTCGGATTGACGGCTGGCGCCGACGTCAGCGCAATGAGCGAAGAACCATTCGAAGCAACCGTTGGCGCTGTGGTCTGAGAAGTCATAAGCGAGACTCCCAGTATCAGGGTCAACGCAAGCAAGATCGTTCCAGGAAGGGCATACCTGTTCCAGGGATGCGGCAGCCTGGCGACAAACCCCTGGAGCGTGATCCATCCGTGCGCACCGGTTGCGCTTATCCGTTGTCGTAGTGCAACGAACCGTCTGACAATCGTGTTCAGGTCGTTGCGTTGCATTTCTGGCGTGGGTTGAGTTTGCGCCCTGGACGGCGCCCGCTGAGACATCACCAATGCGTTCGCCGGAGGAGCGGTAGGCGTCAGGTGTTGAATGGCTGCGACATCGTGACGGACCGTGTAAGCAACCTGCGCCGCAGAAAGTGTATCGGCATCGGCCGGATACACAGATGATGCGATAGCAACTTCTGGAATGATAGCGGCTCGCGCTTTTGCCAGCGAGAGGCGCATATCTGTAGCGCTTGCCGGTCGTTCGTCAAGACTCAGCGCGAGGGCCTGCATCAGAACGACACTGACATCTTCAGGTATAGCAGCATTCAATTGTCGTAGCGGAATCAGCGGATCGGGCAGGCGGCGCAGCACGGCAGTGGCGCGGGTAAGCGCATCGGGCGGCTGTACACCGGTTAGGAGATGATACAAGGTTGCCGCCAGGCTGTAGAGATCGCTGCGTGGTTCAGTGCCGATATTGTTGATCTGTTCCAGAGGAGCGTAGTGCGGCGTGTAGCCAAAGATGCTCTCATTTGATCGATGGAACGTATGCCCGCCTGATCCGCCCTTTGCCAGCCCGAAGTCGAGCAGCACAATGTCGCCCTCGGCAGTCAATTTCAGATTCTGCGGCTTGATGTCACGATGGAGAACCGGAGGCTTCTGGCGATGGAGATATTCGAGCGCACTCAGGAGTTGCTCTGCCCACATCAGCACCTGTTGCAGATCGAAGGGACGACTCTGATAGAGCAGTATAGTGCCCAGGTCGTCACCATCGATGAATTCCATCACCAGGTACTGGTAGTGACCATCGACAAAGTGGTCGATCACGCGCGGCAGCACAGGATGACGCAATCTGGCAAGAAGACGCGCCTCGCGCTCGAGCAGATTCAGCGTCTGTTCGGCAGGGATAGCGGTCTGTTTGAGGGCGACACGGTTGCCCAGGCGCAGATCGACTGCTTCGTAGACGGCGCCTGAGCCGCCTTTGCCAATGGGGCGGACAATCTGATACCGATGTTGAAGAATCTCTTCTGGCGCAGGCATAGATGGTCTGGATGTACAGCGCTTATATAAATATTATACCGCGTTCATGAAAGAACAGAAACGATAAGCGCTCCCGATTTTCCAACCACCTGTCCTGGTCCTGGTGATGACTCATATTTTTTGGCAAGCCCCCCACATTGTTGTGTTGTAGTTCCCCCTCTTCCCCCTGCCCCGCTCCCACCAGAGGAGAGGGGGAAATACTCCCCTCCCCCTTTATGGGGGAGGGGTTGGGGGTGGGGGTGGGTGGGGCAGGTCGGAACCCCACTCCAGAAAGACCCGCCCCGGTGACGATCATCTTTTGAACTCACTTGATCTTCATCGAGTCCGCAATGCCGCCGAGCGTATCCGCATAGCGGCTGAAATCGGCAGAAGGCGCCTGCAACGATACCAGATAACTCAGCCCGGTGCGCGGACTGGTGACAACCACGACAAGACCGGTTGAGGTGACACCGTTCTGGTCGGTGTACTGGTAACTCGCCGATGGTCCGACTTCGCCGCCAACCTGCACGGGCTCGCCAGGTCGTTGCTGGAAGTTCTGCTGGGACTGAAGCGATTCGAGGAAGAACTCCAGCAACAGCCGGTTTGCTTCCGAAGGCTCAAGTCCGATTGAGTAGACATCGACGCTGACGAAGACATTGCCATTCTCGGCGGGATCGTAGAAATAAATCTGATCGTTGCCGGTGTCGAGCGTCTTCCAGGTTGCCGGATACTCAATCGAAAACCCGAGTTTCGGATTATTGTACGACTGGTATCCTGCCTGTGTGCCCGGTGATGTCTGCACCGGAGGTGGCACGTTTGCGCCTGTTCCGGTGTTATTCACGTTAATGTCGGCGTACTGGTAGCTAAAGCGTCCAGCAATGTCGCGCACCAGGAAGCCGGTGACATAGGCGCCGCTCTGGAGCGGAATGCGCTGCACAGCAAGCGACTGGTTGCCGATGGTGAGCGTATCGCCTTCGACGAAGCCGGGTTCGAGACGGTCGCCCTTCACCGTGTATGTGCGGATCATTGCGGTAAAGGTATCGCCCGGCACCGGTATGATCTCGAACGGTTGCGCTTCTTGCTTCTGGTTCTTCGGGAAGCCGTAGATCGTGATCAACTCCGGCGTGCCGCTTTCAACGGTAAAGACCAGTGCTGCCGCAATCTGCTCGTTCGAGCGGCTCACGGTATAAATCCCCTCAACGCCGTACAGGGCTGTGCCATATTTCGCCGGACCAAGAAGCACCGGGATGGTATCCCGTCCATTGGTCAGGCCCCACTGTGTGCCGCTGTAGTTGACCTTGAGCCGCGTGCTGCCGCCGGTCCAGGGCGGAATACTGCTGCCCGGCACGCTTCCCGGCGGATAGAGGAAGTCGATGCTGGTCAACAGCACGCCGCTGCGGTCGTTGTTCGGGATACCAGCGAAGAAGAAGACATACGCAATGTCATTGCCGTTAACGACCCCTTCGACCGTGATCGGGTTGTCGATACTGACGGTTGTGTTCGAGACGGTGAGCGAACCGATCTCGGCGGCGCTCTGCAAACCGGTGTTTGCAGTATGAAACGCCTTCAAAAAGTCGCCCCACGACGTCTGCTGCGGCAACGGCGACCCCTGTCCGTAGATCGGCGGGTACAGTTGCGCATACTGCGGGAAGAAGATCGACAATCCGGTGGAATTAGCGTGGAAGCCGCCATTCCACTCAGCGATGCGCGCCTGGTCGATTGCTTCGTAGAGCGCGCGCGCCGGTTCCGCTACAGCAGGGCGCCCTCCTCGATCAACGACGAGACGGGCGAAATGCCCCAGGTCAGCAGCGCTGAACTCCTCGGGAGCGGGTTGACTGTACACATCGACGAACGACCGGGCCTCGGCGATTGCGGTGTATGAGTCGCCCATGCCGGTCATCATCGCGTCGGAGAGCGCGTTCAACTTCTGGCGCAGATCATTGGCGCGGGTCAGATCAAACGCCGAAAGCGTCACTGTGGGATCGCCTCTCGACTCATAAAACTCACGGAAGGACTCCACAATCGCAGCGCCAAACGTTGCGGCATCCTGTTGAGGATTCTCGACCAGACGGCGCAACAGCAGATCCCAGGCCCAGCCGGTATTCGGTTCGAGTTCAGCAGAAGCGACAAACACGTCGGCATAGGGGGCCGTGACCAGCGCCACATCGATCTGCGCCATCAGGCAGGCATCGAAACCGATCAGATCGATGCGTCGCCCGGTCTGCTGTTGGATGGTGCGCAGCGCCGCGTCGAGTTCCGGCATGTTGATGCCATCTTCGCCATCGGTATCATCGAATGCAATCCCGGCCCACGACGCGCCGTGATCCCACAGGATGAGAGCGTACCGCTCGGCAGGATACGTCTGCATCCCCCACACCGCAAAATCGACCAGCGTCTGCGGATCGCCCATGTTCAACTCGCCCAGGTCTGCCAGTTCCTGTGAACGGATCGTCTTCGGGTCATCATCCCTGGCCACAAGAAAACGTTTGGTCGTCTCCCAGTCGCCGTTCGAGGTATCGTCCCATGGCGCCATGGCGCCGATGCGGTCGAACTGCACGACGATCTTGACCTGATCGGTCGAGCCAACCAGCTCCATCTCATTGAAGTCGATGATGGCGTCGCTCTCCAGGTTATTGTCCCCATCGAGATAGACGAGGACCGTCCAGGCGGCTCTATCGCCGGCCGGTTGCGCAACCGGCGTTAGCGGGAGGGTTGGCGGCGGCGATGCGCCACCGCCGCTCTGTGGCGTTGGAGTGGTTGCGCCGCCGCTCTGCGGCGTCGCGCCGCCGCTCTGCGGACCCAATGGTTCAAATCGCACATCGATGCTGTTGGTCACCACAAGGATGCCGATGCAGCCAGCAACAAGCACGAAGCCGACGAGGGCAAGAATGAGCGCCCAGGTCGGCAGGCACCCTTTGCGGGCCGGCTTCGCGGCAGCGGGTTGCGCGGGCGGCGGCTGGTACGATGGCTGCGCTGGCGGAACCTGGAACCCCTGCGGCGGCGCGGAAGGCGGCGGCTGATACGATGGCTGCGCTGGCGGAACCTGGAACCCCTGCGGCGGCGGCGACGGCGGTGTGCCCTGGGGCGGTTGCGACGGCGGCTGTGGTTGCGACGGCGGCAAGCGGAACCCCTGCGCCGGTTGTGGCGGCGGGGTTGCCGGGGCGGTTGGCGGCGCCGGAATGGGCGCCGGCGCTGCGACGAGTGTGGCATCGACCGCAGGCTGCGGTTGCTCAAAGCGAAACGTCTCATCGCCGATCTCGATGAGGTCGCCATTGCGCAGGCGATGCGGCGCTGCAATGCGTTGACCGTTGACCGCCGTGCCGTTGGCGCTTCCCAGGTCGTGCAGAACGAACCCGTCTCCTTCGCGGCGGATTTCGGCGTGGCGGCGCGACGCGCGGGCGCCGGCAACAACAACGGTGTTGTCCGGGTTGCGCCCAAACGAGCATGGTGCATCGGTCAGTGGGATCTGCCTGCCCGCCTGAGCGCCGCTAACCGCAGTAAGGTATGCTGTCATTGTTCCTCCGATAGCGTCGTGTGGTGTCGATGACGGGTGACGAGTGATACGTATGAGGTCATGAACTATGCGGTTCTCGTCAGGGTGCGGAGCAGGACCGATTCTCCTTCAGGATGTCTTCGACATGAGGCGCTGGCGGGTGGGCGAAACATCGCCTTCGCTCACCCAATTGACTTTTTCAGAAACGCTGCTCACGATAAGCCATCCTGGCTATCCGTGGCGCCCTGACCGAACCTGGCGCAACAACTCTTTCGATTGTCGCATACGAACAGTCGTTTGTCGAGGTTGCGCAGTGGAACTGATGCAACCTTCTTCCTAAAGAACGTAACAAAGAGGGGAGTTGGGATGTTTGTTGCAAAAGAGTCACAACATACTTGTCGTATGCTTTGTGTTCCTCCATCTACCCAACGCGCCCCTCCAACCTCGCCTGTTCCACCCGCCCGCGCGGCAGGTCGATGCGGTCGATCAGATCGGCGAGGCGCGCCGGGTCGCCGGTTGTCGCGTAGGTGACGCTGCCCGACATCCTGATCGGCGCTCTGGTCAACCCGCGTTCCCGCAGCACCTGCGCCACACGCTGCGCCACGGCGGGCGCGGCGTCGAGCAGGCGGATGTCGTTACCGACAAGCGCGCGGAGGCGCGGCAGGAGCAGCGGGTAGTGGGTGCAACCGAGGACAATCGTGTCGGCGCCGGCGTCGAGCAGCGGTGCGACATACTGGCGCAGCAGCGCCATCGTTGCCGGCGAGTCGAACATTCCTTCCTCGATGTGTTCGACCAGACCGGGGCACGCCTGCGGGACGACACGCACGCCGTTCGCCCACTGTTCAATCACGTCGCGCAGCAGATCACCCGCCAGGGTTGCCGGTGTCGCCAGCACGCCGACGACGCCGCTGCGCGTGTGCGCGGCTGCGGGTTTCACCGGCGGCACCATGCCGACGAATGGAGTGTCGGGGAAGCGGCGGCGCAGATCGGTGAGCGCGGCAGCGCTGGCGGTGTTGCACGCAACGACGACCAGTTTTGCGCCGCGCTCGATAAGCCATGCGGCGCACGCAGCGGCAATGGCGCGCAATTCGTCGAGTGGGCGCGAACCATACGGGCAGTGCGCCTGATCCGCCAGGTAGAGCAGGTCTTCTCCCGGCAGCAGGCGACGCACTTCGCGCAACACGGTGATGCCGCCAATACCGCTATCGAAGAAACCAACGGGTTGCATAGGGTGATCCGAAAACGCTACCTCCGAGAACCTCGCGTCTCCCGGTACTGCACCAGGCGCTCGACAGCGGTGAAGTTCCACGGTTCACCCAGACCCAGGATGATGTGCGCCGCGCCAGCCTCCACGAAAGCGTCGAGGTTATCCAGGTCACCGGAGCTAATAGCGACGGTGCGTTCGATGGTCGCCGGGTCACGCCCGAATTCGCGGCACCAGTCATCAAGCACCTGATTTTTGTGGCGGAATGTTTCGGGCGGACCAAAACCGTTCCACATATCGGCGTGCTGCGCCGTCAACTTGAGCGTCACTTTTTCGCCGCCGCCGCCGATCAGGATGGGGAGCGGCTGGCGCAGCGGCGGCGGGTTCAGGTGCGCAAGCCGCTGTTTGATCTGCGGCAGCGCCCTTCCCAACGCACGCAAGCGATCCGGCGCCGTCCCGAATTCGTATCCATATTCGTTATAGTCGCGCTGGAACCAGCCTGCGCCAATGCCCAGGATCAGGCGACCGCCACTGATATGATCGACGGTGCGCGCCATGTCGGCAAGAAGGTGCGGGTTGCGGTAACTGTTGCACGTTACCAGACAACCAATCTCGGCGCGACTCGTCAGCGTCGCCATGGCGGTCAGCAGCGTCCATCCCTCGAAGTGAGCGCCATTGGCATCACCGTAGAGCGGAAAAAAATGGTCCCAGTTCCAGATTGAGTCAACGCCAAGCGCTTCGACCTGGCGCACGGCATCGGCGAACGACCGGTACGACGTGTGTTGCGGATGTAACTGGACACCGACACGAATGGCAGTCATATGGTTCCTTTCCAGGCATACTCGATCCGTGGTACATCATACACGAATCTCACCCGCTTCTGTACGAGCGCGCACGCCAAGCCGCCAGGAGCAGGCACAGAAACCAGCCCCAACATGGGCAGGGCATTGACTGCCACACGATTCAATGATAGAATTGTGAACAATTTCACGAAAGAAGGTGACAACCCATGATCGAAACCCAGATCGAGACACAACCCGTCGCAAAGGCGCGTGACACATACAAACAGAACGGCATACCCACTTCGTCGCAGGCGCGTCCGCGCGTCGTAATCGTCGGCGCGGGATTTGGCGGCCTGGCAGCCGCACGCGAACTGGCAAACGCCGATGTTGATGTGCTGATGATCAACCGCACGAACTACCACGGCTTCTGGCCCCTCCTCTACCAGGTGGCAACCGCCGGTCTGGAGCCGGAGTCGATTGCCTACCCGGTGCGCGCGATTTTGCGGCGCTACCGCAACGCCGATTTTCTGCTCGCCGAGGTGAGCGGCGTGGACTTCGAGCGGCGCACAGTGCTGACGGATGTCGGTTCTGTGCCCTATGACTATCTGGTGCTGGCGGCAGGCAGCACCACGAACTTTTTTGGAAATGAGCGCTTCGAGCAGTATACACTCGGGATGAAGGACCTCGACGAAGCGCAACGCTTACGCAACCACATTCTGCATTGCTTCGAGCGTGCTGCATCCGAACTAGACCCCGCACGCCGCGCGGCATTGCTGACCTTCGTCGTCGTCGGCGGCGGTCCGACCGGCGTCGAGCTGGCGGGGGCGTTTGTCGAGTTGATCCGCCACGTGATGCGTAAAGACTACCCGATGCTCGATGTGCATCAGGCGCGCGTGACCCTCATCGAAGCGACCGACCGGGTACTGGCGATGTTCCCTGAGTCGTTGCAGCGCGCGGCGCTGGATCGGTTGCGGCGAATGGGTGTGGATGTGCGCCTGAACGCGCCGGTGGCGGACGTGCGCCCCGGAGTGCTGGCATTCAAAGATGGAACAGAACTGGCAGCAGAGACGATTGTGTGGGCGGCGGGGGTGCGCGCGTCGCCGCTGGCGGAGGCGCTCGGCGTGACGCTGGGGCGCGGCGCACGGGTGAAGATCGAACCGACGCTGACGCTGCCAGGACGCTCCGATGTATTTGTCGTCGGCGACATGGCATACCTGGAGGGATACCGTCCTGGTGTGCCCTACCCGATGGTTGCGCCGGTTGCCATTCAGATGGGGGAGCAGGCGGCGCGTAACATTATCGCGCGCACCCGGCGCAACCCGATGAAACCGTTCCGCTACTTCGACAAAGGACAGATGGCGACCATCGGGCGGAGCGCCGCCGTGCTCGACGCCTTCGGTATTCAGTTGACCGGCTGGCCCGCGTGGGTTGGTTGGCTCTTCGTGCATCTGATGGAACTGGTCGGCTTCCGCAATCGGGCGCTGGTGCTGCTGAATTGGGCGTACAGTTACTTCACCTATGATCGCGGCGTGCGCCTGATCTTCGGCATCGGGGCGGAGGAGCGGCTGAAGGTTGAACGGTTGAAGGTTGAACAGTTGAACGGTTGAAGGCTGCTCCACCCTTCGTGCGCCTTCGTGTGCTTCGTGGACGCCAGGGAACAAATCGCACCCGCTGCGCGTTATGATGAGCAGAGGAGCATCGCAGAACTTAGAGGCATACCATGCGTGCAATGATCGCAACTCTACTTGGATGCGCCCTGTTGCTGGCAGCGTGCGGCAGCGTCAGCACCGGCGCTGTGCCTGCCGAACCGACCCAGGCGCCCAACCCGGCGCTGTCACAACCGACGCAACCGCCGGTTCCTACCGGCATTCCCGGTCAGTCGCTGCTTGCCGACACCCCTGTTCCACAGCCGACGGCAACGCCTGCGCTTGCAACGCCGTCACCGACAGTCGGCGACGCGCAAATGCCAACCGCTACGCTGACGTCGACGACCGTTCCGGTGGCCGTCCAAGGGAAGGAGACGCCCATGCCCACGCCTGATTCAGGGAGTGAACCCGTGCGCCCCATGCCTCCATACAACGCACAACCGCTGACGCCCCCCTTCGGTGCAGTAATGGACGCGCAGATCGATGCAGCGAAACAGGACCTGGCGCAACGTCTGGGGATCGATACGTCAACCATCGAGGTCGTGGAGGTAGCCGCGGTCACCTGGCCCGACACGTCGCTCGGTTGCCCGAAGCCGGGAATGATGTACCCGCAGGTGCTGGTCGACGGCATCCTTGTGCAACTCCGCGCCAACGAGCAGGTCTACAACTACCACGGCGACGGTCAACGCCGGTTGTTCCTGTGCGATCCACAGGCGGGTCCGCTCGGCGGGCAGTCGGGGCGTCCGCCACGGGGTGAGCCGTGAAGACCAAATGACAGTGGTGCTTGCACCCCCGCCAGTGACGGTCACATCCGCCCGCAAACCACCGGCGGGTCGGGGCGGATGACCCGCACCCTGCCCAGCGCCCCGCAGTGACCGTCACTTCCGCCCGCACCCGCGGGTCGGGGCGGATGACCCGCACCCTGCCCAGCGCCCCGCAGTGACCGTCACTTCCGCTGGCGACTCCCCGCTCGCAAACCACCCGCAGGTCGGGGCGGATGACCCGGGGTGACGGTCACTTCAGGTAACAATCTTTTCATCTCTCCATTTCCGCACGATCCGCGACTGTC
>CALGYB010000219.1 GCA_937935075.1 uncultured Roseiflexus sp.
CCCCCGCAGGGGGGGGAAAGGGGGGGGCGCAGCGCGTGGTTGCGCTGCGGGGCGTCTTCGGTCATGGAGGTCAGGGAGGGAGCGCAGCGCCTGAGCCTGTCGAAGCGACGAAGGCCCGCTCCTCGTCGCTCACATCGCTTGGATAGGGTTGACGTGTCATACTGAAATCATACCACGTTTATCTCTGAAGTGCATAACAGGCTCTAGGGGTTAGAGGTTAGGGGTTAGAGGTTAGGGGTTAGAGGTTAGGGGTTAGAGGTTAGGGGTTAGAGGCAATACTTTCGAATAAGCTCACACAAAGGCACAAAGGCGCAAAGGCTCCGCGCTTTAGCTCCGTCGATGATGGCTCGTCGTCCTTATTTGAAAGGTATTGGGTTTAGAGATTAGCAATGTTGCCGCTCTGTCGCCGTCGGGCCGCGCAGAATGCCCGCCGCCCGCTCGCCACCCCTTGGTGACCGTCGCCTCCGATGCGCCCCTCGCCTCTTGCCTCACGCCTCGCACCCGAAGCATACCCATAAATGTCTCCTTTCCACCTGAGATGCGCCCCTCGCCTCTTGCCTCACGCCTCGCACCCGATTAAAAGCGACTGGCGCCAGCGGGGGTGCTGACGCCAGCATGCAGGTGGCTTTGGGGGGCGGCCACCGTGGGTCTGGGCTCAGTCGAGCGGCGCTTGTGCGCTATGGCAAACGCGGCTCTCCGCCAACCGCCTTTGCCCAACTCGACAGTCCGTCGACCGCTATAAGTATACCACTCTCATGCCGCAGTGCAGCATTGCGAAATGACAACTCCGGGTTGAGTAATATAACGCACTGCGTAACCGAACATTCACTGCCTTGAAGTTTGCCAGCGGATACAACTTTCCTGGCGGCAACAGTATAACGCACTGCGTAACCGAACATTCACTGCTGGTTGCCAGACCGTGCCGACATGGTACGACCGCTGTGGTATGCTCAAAGCAAGCACAATGATGTGCGGGAGCAATGAGGTGTGTGCCATGAGAGTCCTGATCGTCTACGCCTCCTGGTTTGGGCACAACCGCGAAATCGCCAGAATCATCGCCGACCGGTTGTCGCCGTATGCCTCACATAGTATCTGCGCACCCGTAACTGCTGTAACTGCTAACGATACCATAGGTTGTGACCTGCTGGTGCTGGGAAGCTTTACCCACGCTCATCACGCCAGCTGGCGCATGCGGCGTCTGGTCGAAACCATTCCAGAGCGTCGCCTCAAACGTATGGGGGTCGCAGTGTTCGGTACACAAACGGTTGACGAACGGCCGAGCAGCATCGACGATCTGGTCAACATATTGGTACAACGAGGTGCGCGGTTGGTTGTTCCCCCGCTCAGGGTCATCCTTCCGGCGCCCGATTTCGTACCATGGTCGAAGGTCTCGTCTGCAGAAAGCGCCAAAATCGATGCGTTCATCCAGGCGCTGGTGCATCAACTGGAAACTGAAATAATGAGTCGATAAGGAACCACCTGCTGGGATACACGGCAGAGACAGCGCGGTCTCTGCTATTCGCTCTGGTGAGTAATGGGCACGAAATCGAATAAACACCGGTCGTGTTCAACGGCTCAACGCCCTCCAGCAAGAGCTAGTCGCTTTCTTACGTCTCTACCGTGCGCTCTGGTGCAATGATGCGCCTCCCGGCACTTCATAAAACAATGCTGAGATCAACTGACATTACACGCATACTTTCGCACTACGATTTGGGAACGATCGAAGGAATCGCCGCTACAGGTCATGGGTTTGTCAATGAGACCGCAATTGTCATCACTCGACTCGGTCGATTTGTCGTGCGCCGCAACCATTATCGCTTCTCGCTGGCTGCGGTGTGCTATCGCCATCGCCTGATCGACCATCTCTGTCAGCGGTCGTTTCCGACTGCACGTCTGATCCAGAACAAGAACGGCTCAACGGTGACGATCATCGACGGCCGGATCTACGAAGTCCAGGAGTATATCCACGGGACCGACTTCGATCCGGGTCATCCAGGGCAGATCGTGGGAGTCGGCGCGACCCTCGCCTGTTATCACCAGACAGTCGTTGATCTCCCGCCGCCAGAAGGCGTGACATTGCCCCGGTATGCGCCAGCTCGCATTACGTCTCTGACCGAAGGTTTGTACGAACGTGACGTCATGGGAGAATTGCATGACGATCTTGCCTGGTACGATGGGCGGGCGTCAGCATTGCGCGCCGCCCTGCCTGATCATGCCTACAGCGCCTTGCCGCGCGTGCTGATCCACGGTGATATGCATCCCGATAATGTGCGGTTCGCCGGCGACCGGGTGGTGGCGCTGCTCGATTTTGATCAGGTGGAACGGGATGCGCGCATTGTCGATCTCGCAGATGCGCTGGTTGGGTTTGCGACCAGGGTGCTGCCGTCGGAGGCGACGTCCTGGGGCGTTTTTCGGGGTCCGCTTGACATTCCACAGGCGGTCAATCTGGTGTGCAGTTACGGTCGAATCGCACCATTGCTGCCGAATGAAGTCGCAGCATTGCCTCTGCTGATCGAAGTGCTCTGGTTGTGCAGCGAACTGGGGCGAGTTATCTCAACGCCCGAGGGAGCGCCGGATTATCATGCAGCCGTGCTGGCGCAGGGAAAGCGCCTCTCGGAATGGATGCAACAGCATACGCCGATGTTGATCGAGCGCTGGAGCGAAGCGACCATTGGTCGCTTGGACGCGCTGGCAGCGTGAGGGTGAGAGGCGAAGGGCACAACGCAAGAGGCGTGGGATACGAGTCAAGGTGGGAAGAGGCGCTCTCTCAGGTGGCGGCGTTTTTGAGATGCGATGTGTGTTTTCAGCGTCCCAGCGCCCTTTCCCCATCCTCCCAACCCCCTTATCTCCTCGTATGAGAAGGGAGGGTTGGGAAGAGGCGGCGCCCTCATGCTCAAAGCGAGCGATGCAATTGAAGGGCTTGCCAAAAATGCTCCATGTCTGATACTAAATCGCGGTCAGTCAGACAGGATATTCGTTGGGCAAGGCGCAACGATTAACGCGCACCGGCAGGCGTGACGACTGCGCATCGGCATCAGCAGATCCAGCGGGGCTTTCACTTGCTCAGCGAGGGCTGTCGCCCGCGCCCTGGCAGTATGGTCCAAATGACTGCGCACGAGTGTTGAGGAAGAAGCGAGAGATGCAAGTCGTGAGGTGAAAAAGCGGGAATTGAAGGTTGCGGGGCAGGAAGGTTGCCCGTTGCAGGAGGGAAGGTTGCACGTGAATCAGTACAGATCAAGTCTAGCGACCTGACCCCGAACCTCTCGTCTCCCGCTCGACCATCCGGCGAAACAGGTCACTTTCAGTAATAACCCCAATCACTCGATCTCCTTCGACGACCGGAACGCCGCCGATGCGATGGCGGAGCAACAGTTGAGCGACAGCGATCACCGGCTCATCAGGTCCTACGGTAATAACCGTGCGGCTCATAAAATCACGCACCGGCAGATTGACGACGCGATGGTACAAATTGTATTGACGCATGTCGTGAACCTGCGAGTCGGAGATGCGGTTGATATCGCCTTCGGTGACGATCCCTGTCAGGCGGCCATTGCTGTCGAGAACGGGGAGACGCCGCACACGGTGTCGATGCATCAATCGTCGCGCTTCGGGGAGGGTTGTCGAGTCGGAAACGCAAATTGGCGGCTGGCTCATCCAGTCACGTACTGTATCCATAGGCTCAGATTGTCCGCTGTGGTGTGCGGTACGCTCTGCTTGCAAACCGACGCTCCTGGCTGGTGTTCGCTGCGACAAAGGCAGGCTCTCAGCCCGCCGCCAGGCGACGTTGGCCGAGAGCATCGATGCTTCGATGCCCTAGCCCCAGTGGATGCCGCTCTCGGAAGCATTGACCAGTTTGCCGTTGCGGTCGAAGAGCAACCGCACCGAATGCCGTACCGGACAGTCGATCACCGGACAGCGGCCATTGGCGGCATCCTCGGGGGGCACGTCGTATGGGCATCCATTGGCAACACACTGCTCGATCGAGACGGCATATCTCGGTGAGCCAGGAGGTCCGTCGAGCATATGGATGCGCAGCGGCGAGTCTTTCAATACCGGTTGATGTTCGCTCAGATATGCGCGCGCGACTTTGATGAGCGGATGTTGACGTTTTCTTCGTGGCATAGGTTTACCCTTACCGATACAATAACCACACCAGGATGGCGATAGTGTACTTTCTTTGTGCTGATCGCCACGGGAAATCTTCTCGACCAACCGTTATTGTCTCGCAACATTCGATTTGCGAGAGATGGAAAGGTGTGATACGATGGTCCACGTTACCGTAGTAGCGTGCGCAAACCAGGTCAATGAGCGAGCAACGACTCTCCCCGACGCAGCAACCTGTGCGGTCTGTCAACGGTCAGGCGGACGATAGTGCGCATCTGCGAGCTGAATTGATGGCTGCACAGGCGCGTATTGCCGAGCTTGAAGCGCAGATGGCTGCGTCTGTTCAACGTGTGCATCTGGCAAATGAACGATTGAACGCTATCCTGACGATCAGCGCCGCTTTCCTTATCACCCACGAGATAGATACCATCCTGCAGCTGGTCGTGCGCGAGGCTGTTCAACTGTTTCCCGGTACGAGCGGCGCGTTGCTGTTTCTCGCCGATCAGGCAGGGATGCGGCTGCGGCTTGCCGCCAGCAGCAATGGTAAAACCGGCAAACTATCCCTGCATCCCGGTAAGGGTCTGGCGGGGCGTGCATTTCTTTCGCCGCGCGCGATGCTGGTTGCCGGTCCAGAGATCGAAGCGGCCTTGAGCGAGTTGAGCGAGGCGCAGCTTGCGCAGAAGAAGAAAATCCTGGCGTTCTGGCCCCCCGCGAGCGCACTACTGGCGCCGTTACGGATCGAGGAGTCCCGGATGGGTGCTCTGGTGCTGTATGGCGATCAAAATCCACACCTGATCCATCCGCGCGATATTCCGTTCGTGCAGGCGCTGGCGGATTTGACGGCAGTTGCAATCGCGGAACATGACCAGCGTGTGCGGGCAGCAACGTTGCAGCGCGATCTCGATCAGACACAGTCGCTTCACGCGGAGGCGCAGGCGCGGCTCAATGCGGCGCAGGCGCAACTGTTGCAGAGCGCAAAACTTGCAGCCGTCGGCGAGCTGGCGGCGTCGGTGGCGCATGAAATCAACAATCCGCTCTACGCAGCGCGGAACAGTCTCTACCTGGTGGAACAGGATATTCCTCCCGATACGCCGCAGCGCCATTTTCTCACCATTGCCCAGAACGAACTTGGTCGTATCGCCCGCATTATTACGCGCATGCGCGATTTCTACCGTCCGGCGCGTGATGAACTGGAGCCGACAGAGATCAACGATCTGCTGGCGGAAACGATCGAATTGGTACAGACCCATCTGCGCCACGGGCAGGTGACGGTGGCGATCGATTTTTGCCCGCATCTCCCTCGCCTGATTGCGCATCCCGATCAGTTGCGTCAGGTGTTTCTCAACCTGATGCTCAACGCATGTGATGCTATGCCTCACGGCGGGCAGTTGCACATTGCAACCGAATTGTCCCGTGATCACGACGCAGGCATGCAGTATGTGGTCGTTGTGGTGCGCGATACCGGTGTGGGGATTAGCCCGGAACATATGCCGCACCTCTTCGAGCCGTTTTACACCACGAAGCCGCAAGGCACCGGGCTGGGGCTGGCGATCAGCGCTCATATCGTGACGCAGCACGGCGGTCATATCCAGGTCGAAAGCACGCCCGGCGCCGGCAGTACTTTCACGGTCCTGCTTCCTGTGGATCGGGCAGGAGAGGAAGATGGGTAGGGGTTCTGAGAACCAAGAACCAAGAACCAAGAACTGAGAACTGAGAACCAAGAACTGAGAACGCTCTCTTTTGCAATGCTGGCGATTGCGTCGGCGCACTACCGGCGCGTTTCTATCTTCCACGTTCACTTCTATCGTCCCTCGCCCCTGTTGTCCCTTCTCAACCAGAAATAGCAAGATTGTAACCAACGGTACAAAGAATCTCTGGTACCGTACCATCTTGATGTTGTGTGATTACAACACGGAGTTGTCGCCTCACTTTCCTCGATTCTGGCGCTTTTTGTTATAGTGGCAACGGAGCAATCGAAGCGAACGCGCGGATCAAGCGCTCCAGACGGCTCTCCCCAATGACTGTCAGTTTGGAAAGGCATCGTGTCGAACTTGCAGCACATTCTGGTTGTCGACAACGATCCGGTTGCCGCGATGGTAACGCAGCAGGGACTGCAACGACTGCTCGGCAAAGATGTCGAAGTCGCGCTGGCGCCATCGCCAGGGGCAGCTTGGCTGCGCTGTATGCGTGAGTCGGTTGATCTGCTGATCGTGGATCCAAGCCCCCCGAGCCGCGCGGCAGCGGCGTTGATCAAGGCGCTGCACGACGAACGACCCCACATCCCCGTTGTGGTGCTGACAGCATACGATACACCGCGTCTGCGCACACAGATGAAGCGACTGGGCGTGCGTCACTACCTTGCCAAGCCGGTGGGATTGGCGGAGTTGAAGAATACGGTCAGCGGTGTGCTTGAGTCGCTCAACAATGCGCAGATGTCTTCGGCAATGAATTGATCCGTAGGAGCGGTTCAGAGACCCGCCCGACGTGGAGCGGCTGACGTTGTCTGAGCCTGTCGAAGCCACCGTCCGCCGCAAGACGGTCACCTCGGGCAAGGATTGTGCAACATCTGGTTGATTGTCAGACCCGCCCCTACGGTGTCCGGGAGCAGGATGACGCATCGATCATCCCCAGAAAATCGGCGACGGTGAATGCCGGATTGCGGTGGCGCTGCGGTTCGATCACGATGTCGCTGATCTGCCGGTAGAGCGCGGCGCGCGCGCGCACCAACTGCGGGTAGCAGCGCGTCAGCGTCGCTGCTGGCGTTTCGTGGGAGCGTGGCCGGTACATCCCGTTCCAGACAATCGGACGTGGTCGCGCCAGGTAGTCTTCCAGCAAACGTACCCGCAGATCGTCGTCGTCCGCCAGGTAGACCATCGTTGTGCGGCGTTTGATGCGTTCCAGGAGCGCGGCGTCGAGATAGACAATGCTGCCGGTCGTGTCGATAACGATATTCTCTTCCCCGGCAATCCGTTCCGCGATCTCCGCCATCACCGCGTGTTCGCAGGCGAGGTAGATGCGTTCTCGCTCGGCGTAGTGCGTATCGTATGGAAACCCCATCCAGCGCCCGATGTCGTAGACGGTGAAGGTATTGGCGTGGTATGCGGTTCGCAGCCGTTCGGCAATCAGGTCGTCGCAGTGCAACGCCTGGAATCCGGCATCCGCCAGCCGCGCTGCCCAGCGCGACTTGCCGATGCCTGCCATGCCGATCAGTCCGATAATCACGCGCTACCTCTGGAGTTGGGCTGCAAGCGCCACGAATGCGTCGAGCGTCTCCGGGTTCGCCATGGCGTCGCGGTTGGCGGCTTGTTCGGGCGGGACGCCGCGCAGGATTTTTTTGATCGGCACTTCCAGTTTTTTACCGTTCAGTGTGCGCGGCACATCGGGAATGGCGATGATGTCGTCGGGGACGTGGCGCGGCGAAAGTGCGGCGCGAATCCGGCTGCGAATCCGCTCCTTCAGGTCGTCGTCCAGGACGACGTCCGGTTCGAGAGCGACGAACAGGTACATTCTGGCGGCGCCGTCGGCGGTTTCCAGGTCGATCACCAGGCTGTCGCGCACTTCGGCAATACCCTCGACGGCACGGTACATTTCACTCGTGCCCATACGCACGCCGTGACGGTTGATCGTCGAATCGGAACGTCCGTAGATAACCAGCGTTCTCCGTTCGGTCAGTTTGACCCAGTCGCCGTGCCGCCAGACGCCGGGGTAGACGTCAAAGTAACTGCTGTGGTAGCGTGATCCGTCGGCATCGCCCCAAAAGAAGAGGGGCATGGAAGGGAGCGGCGCGGTAAGGACCAGTTCGCCGACATCGCCGACAATCGAGCGCCCCTGTTCGTCGAAGACCTCGACGCGCGCCCCCAGGCAGCGGCACTGGATCTCGCCGGCGGTGACCGGCAACAGTGGGCAGCCGCCGACAAATGCCGTGCAGACGTCGGTGCCGCCGCTGAGTGAGACCAGCCAGAGGTCGCGTTTGACTTGCTGGTAGACCCAGTGGAATCCTTCGACCGGCAGCGGCGAACCGGTCGAACCTATGGCGCGCAGGCGGGTCAGATCGAATGCTTCGCCGGGCGTGATACCGGCTTTGCGGCATGACATAAGGTAGGCGGCGCTCGTGCCGAACAGGGTCATGCCGGTATCGGCAGCGAACCGCCAGAGCGCATTCATGTCGGGCCATGCGGGGCTGCCGTCGTACAGCAGGAGGGTGCTGCCCGCCAGCAGACCGCTGACCAGGAAGTTCCACATCATCCAGCCGGTAGTGGTGAACCAGAAGAAGCGGTCCTGCGGACGGAGGTCAAGGTGCAGCGCCAACGATTTCAGGTGTTCGAGCAGGATGCCGCCATGCCCTTGAACGATTGGCTTTGGCAGACCGGTTGTGCCGGAGGAGTAGAGGATCCAGAGCGGATGATCGAAGGGAACCGGCTCAAACTGGAGCGATGCATCGTGGTTCAGCAATTCGTCCCATCGAAGCGCATCCGCCACGCGCGCATCGGGATCGAGGGAAGGAACAATCACAACACGCTCGACGCCAGGCAGCGCATTGCGCAGTTCGGCAAGCGCGGCGCGACGGTCGAAGGCGCGCCCGCCGTAGCGGTAGCCATCGACGGCAATCAGAACGCGCGGTTCAATCTGCCGAAAACGGTCGGCGACGCTGGCAACCCCCATTTCAGGGGAGCAACTTGACCAGATGGCGCCAAGCGATGCGCATGCAAGGAAGGCGACGACTGCCTGCGGTGCATTGGGCAGCACTGCCGCCACACGATCCCCCCGGCGCACGCCAAGCGCTCGCAGACCGGCGGCAACCGCAGCAACCTGGCGCTGCAACTCAGCCCATGTCATCGTCTGCGGCGATCCGCCTTCGGACTGGAAGATCATCGCGGGACGTTCCGCTGCGGCGTAGCGGAAGGCGTGCGCCGCATAGTTGAGGGTTGCGCCGGGGAACCAGAGCGCGCCGGGCATACGGGCGTCGGCGAGCGCCGCCTGCGGCAGCGTGGTTGCCTGGACATCGAAGAAGTCCCAGATCGATTGCCAGAACGCGGAGAGGTCCGTGACCGACCACTGCCAGAGCGCGTGGTAATCATCGAATGCCAGACCGCGCGTATGCGCCAGCCAGTCGATGTACTGCTGCATGCGGCTGGCGCGCATCACCGCCGGAGGCGGTGACCAGAGCAGGTCGCCTTCGCGGACAGGATGCTCAGTCATAAGCCATCACCTGTTGCTTCTTTACCATCTATCCATCCGTGCCAGGCGCTGACGCAGCAGGTGATCGGCGAGCACCAGCGCCAGCATTGCCTCTGCGATCGGAACCAGCCGCGGGAGCACGGTCGGATCGTGACGCCCGTGGATTTCGATCTCTGCCGGATTCCCTGCGCGATCAACCGTGCGTTGCGGGCGGGCGATCGAGGCAGGAGGTTTGGCGGCAATGCGCAGCACGATCTCCTCACCGGTGCTGATCCCGCCCAGAATGCCGCCATGATGGTTGGATTCAGTGCCAATCGTACCATCGGCGCGGCGGAGGAAGGGGTCATTGTGGATAGAGCCGGTCATATGCGCCACGCCGAAGCCCTCACCGAACTCGACGCCTTTAATTGCCGGGATGCTGAACATCGCCTTGCCGATATCCGCCTGGAGTTTATCGAAGACCGGTTCGCCGAGACCGGGGGGAACGCCACGCGCGCGCACTTCGACCACGCCGCCGAGCGAGTCGAGGCTGCGACGCGCCTGTTCGACGCGCTCGACCATCAGCGCCGCCACGCGCGCATCCGGGCAGCGCATGATATTACGCTCGATTTCGCTCTCGTCGATCACCTCGGCTGTCAGATCGCCGAGTTGCGCCGTCCAGGCAATCACCGAGATGCCATGCTGCGCAAGGAGGCGTTTGGCAATCGCGCCGCCAGCGACACGCCCGATCGTCTCGCGCGCGCTGCTGCGCCCGCCGCCGCGCCAGTCGCGGAAGCCATATTTGGCGTCCCAGGCGTAGTCGGCGTGACCGGGGCGGTAGAGATCCTTGATATTTTCATAGTGCCCCGGCTTTGCATCGGTGTTGAACACCAGCATCCCGATAGGTGCGCCGGTCGAGCGCCCCTCGAACACACCCGACAGAATCTGCACTCGATCAGGTTCCTGGCGCGCCGAGGTTACCCGGCTCTGCCCGACCCGCCGGCGATCCAGTTCGCGCTGAATGTCCGCTTCCGAAATCTCAAGACCTGCCGGGCATCCATCGACCACACACCCGACTGCCGGCCCGTGCGATTCACCCCAGGTCGTCAGTCGAAAAACCTGTCCAAACGTATTTCCGGGCATGAGTCGTGCTTCTCCTAGCGTTCGTTCTGCGCTGCCAGGCGCTCGATCAGTGCGCGATCATCAGCCAGACCGGGTTGATTGGGCGCTGCCTGAAGCGCGCGGTCGAGCATGGCCCGCGCTTTGTCGAATTGTTTCAACCGTGCATATGCCAGCCCCAGAGCGCGCAAATAGGTGACGTCGTAGGAGGCTTTTTTGACGGCCCATTCCCATTCGAGGGAGGCAGCATACCACATCCCGCGGTTTTTCAACGCAACGCCGTTGTTGTAGTGCGTCACGTGGTCGGAGGGCTTCAGGATATGGCGGAACCGCTCGAGGCGGCCAACGATGTCATTGTACCCGATGATAATGAGCGCGAGGGCGGTTATGTGCACCACAATCGCGCTGATGGCGACAAATCGGGCGCCAGATTGCAGCGATGCTGACCAGCCGGAGGGGAGGGACGTCGCACCGATCAGCCGACCAAGAACTTCGGTGATCGTTTCAGGGCGAGCAACCGGCGCAAACGCGGCAATCAACCCGGCAGCCGTCAATCCCGATGCCAGATACAGCGCCCACACTGCGCGTTGTGCCAGGTGTTGAGCCAGCCAGAAGCCGGTCATGCCGACCAGCGCGAGGATGACAGCCGGGATCAGGATGCCGATAGGAAAGCCGCGTGACGGGTTCTCCTCATAGAGCAATATGCCAAGGGCAGGAAAGATCAGCGCAATCAGCACCGTTGCGATCGCGCCGCCGCGCCACAGCCAGACCAGCGCCGGCACGATCAACGACCGTTCATCCGAAGGAGCGACCCGCACGAGCAGGTTGCCGCCGCACTGAGTGCAGCGGCGCTGCGCCTCGACGGTTGGCGCGCCGCAGTAGGGGCAGGGAATCGTGTTGTCGTCCGTTTCGATTGACGCCAGACGCGCCGCAGCAGGCGTCGGCGCAGAGGTGACGACACGATTGCCGCTCTGGACGGCAGTGCGCGCCGATGCCGGCGTCGGCTGGGCGCTCTGGCGCGCCGCAGCAGGCGCCGATGCTTGGAGGCTCTTCTGGTGAGCGGATGCGGGCGCCGGTGCAGACCGATGTCCTGTCTCCGGCGCAGCCGTGACGTTCGCCGGCGCGGACCGATACACACGCAGGCGGGTCAGCGAGAAGGCGCTGGCGTCGATCTCGCGCTCGGTGCTGCCGTCGGACCGTGCCGGCAACGGCGATGGCGGCAATGGCAACCCGATGCGCGCATGCAGCCATTCCAATCCCTGGCGCGCGCGCGCATTTGAAGGGTTCAGCGCCAGAACGTTTTCCAGGCAGATTTTCACATCATAAGGATCATCAACAACCCCCGACAACCAGAGCCAGGCGCGCTCGTTGCGCGGCTCCGCTTCCAGCGTGCGCATCAACAGAATGCGCGCCTCATCACGGCGACCATCACGCGCTGCTGCAATTGCCTGGTGCAACAAGGCATTGGCATTCATAGACGTATCCTTCGACGATGCCGCTGCAGGTATTACCGTTCCCAAACGACATTGCCTTCGAGAATGGTCATCTCAGCGTGGATGGCATGTAACGCCGACGGGTCGATTTTGAACGGATCGGCGGACAGAACGGCAAGATCGGCGAGCATGCCGGGCGCGATCATGCCCTGCTCACCGGCAGCGCCGGCAGCCACTGCGCACCCGTGGCAAAAACCGCGCAACGCCTCTTCGACTGTCAGGCACTGTTCAGGATGCCAGCCGCCATCCGGCGTACCATCCGGTCGCTGGCGGGTCACCGCAGCATGGACGCCGAGCCAGGGATTGAGCGACTCGACCGGCGCATCAGAACCGAAAGCGAGCGTTGCGCCGGCATTGAGGAGCGCGCGCCAGGCGTAGGCGTTGGCGCAGCGTTTTCCCCACAGCACATCCGCCATCTCCATGTCGGCAGTGCAATGGATCGGTTGCATCGAAGCGACGACGCCGAGGCGCGCAAAGCGGGGCAGATCGTCTGGGTGCAGCGCCTGGCAGTGCTCGATGCGATTGGGGATGAGCAGGGATGGCGCACCGGGCAGCGCCGCCTCGATAGCGTCGAGCACCTTGCGGTTGGCAGCATCGCCAATGGCATGCACCATCACCGCCAGACCGCCATGGATCGAACGGCGCACAGCGTTGCGCAACTCCTCGGATGACAGCACAGCAATCCCGCGATTGCCGCTCCCCTCGTATGGCGCCAGCATCTCTGCGGTTTGCGAACCGAGCGACCCGTCGGCAAACATCTTGACGCCGCCGATGCGAATCCAGCGGTCGCCGAGTCCGCTATGCAGCCCAAGCGCCAGCGCCGCATCGAGACCGTCGAGACCGAGATAGACCAGGCAGCGCAACTGGAGGTGACCGCGTTCACGCAGTGCTTGCAGATCATCGAGTGTCATCCGCCCATCGCCAGGGATCATGCTGGTGGGCAGGTGCATGCCGACTATACCGTAAGTATGCGCTTCTGCGATGGCCTCGCGCACCGCTGCCAGACGCTCTTCCTGCCCCGGTTGAGGAATATGGCGTCGCACCAGATCGACGGCGGTTTCGAGCAGGATGCCGGTTGGTTCGCCGCGTTCACGCTGGATCGCGCCGCCAACCGGGTCGGGAGTATCGGCGGTAATGCCTGCCAGACGCAGCGCCGCGCTGCTGACCCATGCGGAATGCCCGTCCTTCCGCGAGAAATATGCCGGTCGATCACCAAGGATGGCATCGAGATCGGCGGCGGTGGGCCAGCGCCCCCAGTGCGAATGGTCCCAGCCGCGCCCCTGCACCCAGGCGCCTTCGGGAAGGCGTTCTGCCGCCGCGCCGATCCGCCGCAACGCCTCATCGAGGGTTGCCGCATCGTCGAGCCGGACATTGCGGCGCGCCAGCGCGTGCGCAATCAGGTGGACGTGCGCATCGGCGAGCGCCGGAATGAGCGCGCGACCGTGGAGATTGATTCCCTCGGCGCGTCCGGTGACCGCAGCGCGCACCTTTCCTTCGCTGCCGACGGCAATGATGCGCCCGTTGCGGATGGCGACCGCCTGCGCGCGCGGGTGGGCAGGGTCGAGGGTGTACACGGGACCGTTGTAGAGAATGATCGGATCGCTCATGTTCGTTGTCCAACAGGCGCCGGAGTGCATGATGCGGCGTCGGCGTTTTTCAATGCGTATTCGCATGGTACGGATGGAGGGTGCAGTTGTCAATGATCGGCATCGCCTGGTAATGAAAATATCATCTCAATCTGGTACAATTAAGAAAATGTAAGGCGTTCGTCCAACCCCATACGCCCTGCCGCTTGGTTACACGTCATTGTTGATGGTTCGTCGAACGTACCGGCGCGTGTGGGTTGCCGGTCCCGATATGTTCTAACCCTTAACACATTCCCTTCCATGAACGAAGTCAATGCCATCCGGTCCGAGAACGACGCCCTAAGAGCGCGCATACGCGAGCTTGAGCAGCGGCTGGCAAGCGCCCGTGCGAATCATTCCGCCTCAGACAAGTCCTCACACAACGGCAACGCATATTTCGCCGCTCTCCATCAGACGGTGCTGGCGATCATGAACCGTCTTGACCTCAACGACGTGCTGGAAGCGATTGTGAAGAATGCTGCGCGTCTGGCAGGCACAGAACACGGCTATCTTTACCTGCGCCGGTCGGATGCCGACGTAATGGAAATGAAAGTGACTGCGGGACGAATGGCGCTGAATCGAGGTAGTGAAATTGCGCCTGGAGAGGGAATCACCGGACGGGTGTGGCAATCCGGTGAGCCGATGATGGTGGAGGATTACCGGTCTTGGGAGGGACGCATCGAGCGGCTGGACATGACCGATTTTGGCGCGATTATCGCCGTGCCGCTCAAGGTTGGCGCGACGGTCATTGGGGTGTTGGGGGTCGCCTATGATGCGCCGGATGCCGTTAATTTCCATGCGATCGCCGCGTTACTGGCGCGCTTCGCCGATCTGGCGGCGATTGCGACCTATAACGCACAATTGTACGCTGCCGCTCAGACGGAACTGACAGAGCGGCGCCGTATCGAAGCGGAATTGCGGGCCAATGCGCAGCACCTGCGTGATCTGCACCTCATCACGCAACGGCAGGCGCAGGAATTGCGTCTGATGGGGCAGGTGCGCGCGGCGCTGGCGCGTGAGGTCGGTCTGTCCGCCATCTTTCGCACTGTTGTCGAGTCGATTGCTGCAACCTTTGGATACACTCAGGTGTGCATTTACCTGCGTGAACGGGATGAACTGGTGCTGCAACATCAGGTTGGCTATTCGTGCATCTCCGAACGGATTCCGATCGGGGTCGGGATTATCAGCCGCACCATCCTGAGCGAACGCCCAACGCTGGTTGCCGATGTGACCGCCGACAATGATTTTCTCGGCGCCATTGACGGTGTTGTATCAGAGGTTTGCGTGCCGCTCCGCGATAAAGGGACGGTGATCGGCGCTCTCAACATCGAAAGCCGAAATGGTGTCGTCCTCACCGAGGATGATCTGCGTTTAGTGACCGAACTGGCCGAGCATATCGACGTCGCCATCGAGCGCGCCCAACTGTATGAGCGGTTGTGGCGGCATATGCAGCAGCTCGATGCGCTTTATCGCATCATGGGAGATATTACCGGGAACCTGGACCTCGATGATGTGCTGAAAACGATCGTCGAACGGATGATTGCGCTGATTCGTGCGGAGCACGGCGCCCTGGCGTTGTATGACGCGCAGCGCAACGATTTGCTCGTGCACCTGAGCGTCAATATGGACTATGACTACGCTGGCGTGCGACTGGCATTAGGAGAGGGTGCGATGGGCAAAGCAGCATTGCAGCGCCGGCCAGTTGTTGTCTACGATTACCGCGCGTGGGATGGACGCTCACTTCAGTGCGAAGCGGAAACCACTGCGAACGTGTTGGGGGTTCCACTGCTGGCGGGCGATGAACTGATCGGAGCGATGAGTGCAGGCGATAGCAATCTGAAGCGTACTTTCACCGATGACGATGTTCGTCTGCTCAGCATGTTCGCTCAGCAGGCGACGATTGCGATCAAGAACGCGCGGCTGTTCGCCGAAGTGCAGCACCTGGCGATCACCGACCCGTTGATGGGCATCGCCAACCGCCGCTACTTCTGCGTCGCAGCACGACGCGAATTCGAGCGCGCCCGGCGGCATCGGCACATGCTGGCGGTGATCATCGCCGACCTCGACGACTTCAAACGGATCAACGATGTCTATGGTCATCCGGTTGGTGATCGGGTGTTGCAGACGGTCAGCCGCGTGTTTCGCAATGAATTGCGTTCTGGTGACCTCCTTGCGCGCTATGGCGGTGAGGAGATTATCGCGCTGTTGCCGGAGACCAACGAGGACGGCGCAGTGCAGGTCGTCGAGCGTCTACGCCTGATGCTGTCACAGACTGTCGTTGCTGTCAATCCGGCGACGGTACGGGTGACCGCCAGTTTTGGCGTTGCCGCCCTTGCCGATCCATATGATATGCCGAATGTCGAGACGTTGATCGAACGGGCGGATCAGGCGCTGCTGCGCGCGAAACGCGGCGGCAAGAATCGCTTCGAAATCTGGCGCGAAGGAGACCACATCGTTCGGCATCGCTCTGCTTGAGCGCCTGATCAAACAATTCTCGCACTGCGCTGTGCATGAATGTCACGTCACGTCCGGTTCCTGGCGAGCGTACACCTCATCAGGTCACCATTCGCCGTACAGCCCTCAATGCCCGCGCTGATCGAACATAGCCCTGCCAACGCGAGTCTGTCCCAGCGTATCCGCGCATGTCAGGGTAAGGGCGCGAATGCGCTTTTCGCGCGATAGGCTCGATGGTGCACTATCATAACTGTTCACGCTCTTCCTGGGAGTGCAGGCATTGTGCGGCGCCCTGGGGCGGCGGGACGCCGTGCGTTGGCGCTCGCAGAGACCATTCCGCCGCCGCTTCTCCTTTTCGGGGACTGCCCCCCGAACCCCCGTTCTGGGCGACCGGCGGCATCGTTTACCCCAACCGTGAACATGACGCACCATCAGGCTGTGGACGACGGAAACCATGCTTGCACTTATTAGAGGAGCGCTCTGCGACGCCGAAACCGCTTTTCCCGTATGACCGCCGCTCTGGACCTCAAGGGGCATCTGATCTTGCCGCTTCGAGCCGCACCCACACCCGCTGTTCAATCAGGATGCCTTCGCTCGTTGTGACGCGCAGGCGGAGGGTGTACACTCCCGGTGGTTCTTCCCCCGTCTGCCAGATGCCCAGAATACCGTCGCGGATCGCTTCACCGCGCGCAATGGTGCGCCAGCCTGTGGCGGGATCCCGCCCGGAGGCGATGTCGAGCGCATAGATGCCAAGAGCGGCGCCGCGCACATACACCAGCGGACCTCGCACGGTGGTGCTGGTGATGGGTTGGGTGATCCGTGCAATGTCACCGCCTTCACGCCCGGCGCTGATTTCCGGCGGCGGGCAGTACTGTTGCGGCGGTTGCGGGATGCCGTTCATTTCCGCCCATGCGCGGAATGCCGGCGGGTACACGACGAAGGTCACCTGGCGCACGCGCTCCGGCGGCGTGTACGATGCCGCCAGGCATCGCCCATCATCGGATACGCCCACGGTCAGAAGGGACACATCGCTGGTGCGCGGCTCGGTTCCCGCCACGAATCGCTCTTTGATCGGGCGGGGGCAATGGTCGCCAGCCAGCGCGCCGGTGTCGGCGCAGATCATCACCTCCCGGATGCCGTCTGGCGGCTCAAAGGTCAGCATAGGGCGTCCTTCGTGGTATCGCTCCATAATCGAGCGCCAGATGACGCCGGCGCCATTCGATCCGGCAACTTCCTGCATTGGTGAGTTGTCATTGTTGCCGACCCAGACGCCAACGGTGATGTCAGGTGTGTAACCGACCGTCCACGAGTCGCGCCACTCATTGCTGGTGCCGGTTTTCACCGCTGCCGGTCGGCCATCGGGGAGTTCCATCACATTGTTTCGCCCGAACATGAATCGGCGCGCTGCATTGTCGCTCAGCATGTCGGTGATCAGATACGCGATCTGCTCGCCGTGATCGCCGAGCATCTGGCGGCCAGGGGTGTCGCTGATGGTTTCGAGCGTTTCGCCGCGCGCATTGGTGACTTTCAGGATAGCAACCGGCGGACGATAGCGTCCGCCGTTGCGGAAGGTGTTGTAGACCGTCGTCAGATCGAGCAGGCGCACTTCACCGGCGCCGAGCGCCAGCGGCAGACCGTAGCGCTTCGGATCGTTCAGCGTGGTGATGCCCATCCGGTGGGCAAGCGACACGAATGCCTCAATTCCGACATATTCGAGCGTGCGCACCGCCGGAATGTTGAGCGAGTTTGCCAGCGCCATGCGCAGCCGCTGCGGACCGTGGAAGGCATTGTCGTAGTTGCGCGGGGCGTAGACAGTTCCATCACCGGCTGGATAGGTGACCGGCGTATCCCAGATGATCGTGGCCGGCGTCCAGCCGCGCTGAAGGGCGGCGGCATAGACGATTGGCTTGAGCGCGGAGCCGGGTTGGCGCGGCGCAAGGGTCACATTGACCTGCCCGTCGATCGTCGGGTCGTTGTAGTCGATACTGCCGACCATAGCAATGATCTGGGAGTCGGGGGTCAGCATAATAACCCCGGCATTCGTGGCGTTACGTTCGCGCAGCGGCGCGTACCCCGGTCCTCCCTCACGGATCCACTGCCGGGCGATACGTTCGGCTTCCGCCTGCCACATGGGATCGAGCGTGGTTACCACCCGCAACCCGCCGCGGTAGAGCACGTCCGGTCCGTAGCGTTCTTCGAGCAGCCGCAGCGCGTAGAACACAAAGTGCGGCGCGGTGATGCCGGCGTCAACGGATGTGAAGCGGAGCGGTTCATCGAAGATCGTCTGCGCCTGCGCTTCGCTCAGATAGCCAGATTTGACCATCAGATCGAGCGTGATGCGCTGTCGTTGTTTCGCGCCTTCCAGATTGCGCAGCGGGTTGAGCGTCGTTGGCGATTGAGGCAGACCGGCGAGTAGCGTGGCTTCGCCGGGCGACAATTCCCACACGTGTTTGCCAAAGTAGGACTGCGCCGCCGCCTCGACGCCATACGCCCGGTTGCCGTAGTAGACCTCGTTGAGATAAATGCCGAGGATCTGGTCTTTGCTATAACGCCGCGATACTTCAATTGCCAGAATGGCTTCGCGCAGTTTCCGATCAAGGGAGAGATCATCACGATCTTCAGGCGGCAGGAGGACGTTGCGCACCAGTTGCTGGGTGATCGTCGAACCGCCGCTGACCACATCACCCGCCTGATAGTTGAGAACCAGCGCGCGCAGGATACCCCGCAGATCGACGCCGGGATTCTCCCAGAAACCCGCGTCTTCAACGGCGACCGTTGCATCGATCAGAACACGTGGAATGCGATCAAAGGGAATGACCGTTCGCCTGCCGCTCCGGGGATCGACCAGTTCGTAGAGCACCGTTCCGTCGCGCGCATAGATGTAACCGGTTTCCGCCGGACGATGACGTCCGATCTGCGCCGGATCGGGGAGGTCGCGGCTGTAGTGGCGGTACACGATGATAATCGCAGTCGTTGCCAGAATGACTCCCACAATCGTCAGTTTGACGAACGCCAGAAGCAGGCGCCAGAGGAAGCGGAGGAACCTTTTCAGCCTGCGCCGGGAGACGAGTCTGCCTGGATCTGCTGGCGATGTGGGGTTCTTCATATGAGCACCGGGAGCTGATACTCATGCGCGGTCATTCGTGCCATACTGCCGGGACGCTGCGGGCTAAAGCCCTCGCTGAGGACCTGAAAGCCCCGCCGGGGCTGCTGCTGCCACTGCGCAGTCATGCATCCGCGACACCGGACTGCCGGTGCGTGTTGACCGGCGCTCCTTGCACGACGAACACGCGAACATCGTGTCTGACTGACCGCACCTTCGTATGAGAACCGGGAACTGAGAACGTGCAACATTCAACGGTTATCTTCCAGCCAGGCGATCCATTCCTGTTCCAGCGTCGCCAGGTCTTTGTCGTAGATGGCCTGGTAATTCGCCAACCCTGGCGCGCTGCCGCCGGTGACGTACAGGGCATCGAGTCGTTCGCGCCCGTATCGGTCGATGAGGAATTCGATGAAACTGGCCCACTGGTAATAGAGCGCATTCATTACTGCGACACCGCGCCCGGCGTAGTGTGTGGCGAGTGGATGAAAGACGCCGCCAGCGCGCTGCGTGCGGACGTAGCTGTGGAAATCGGGATGACCGCCGAGCCAGTAGCGTCCCGCACCCCACGTCGCCAGTCCTTCGGACAGGATCAGATCGGCGCTGAGGTGGCGCGGTCCGTACCGGTCGTGTTGCAGTTGATGCACATACTCGTGCGCCAGAATGGCAATTGCCCGTTCGCGCCCGATGCTGTCGCACGTGAAGACCTGGACTTTGCGAATGTCGGTGAAGGCGATGCCGCTCAGCGAACATCCGGCGTCCTGAACGAACGCAACAGTCAGCGGCGCCGCCAGCGAACCGCCGAAACGCGCCGCGACATACTCGCAGGCGCGGCGCGTCTCTTCGTCGAGTTGGGCGCGTTCGGCTTCATAGAGACCATCGCTCACCGTAATCGTCAGCGACGACGGGTCGGCAACGGGCACGGCGACTGCGCCGATGGTCGGCGCCGCCTGGCTGCCCTGAGTCCAGCGCGACGGCGTCAGTGATTGCGGCTGACCTGAAATGAACAGAGTCACACAGGCCAGCACGACGATCAGTGCAAGCTGATGAATTGAAAGGGAGCGATGGTTCATAACACACGGTATTGTAGCATGGTCGCGTCCGTCCGCCATGTGCGCTATAATGCAAACATATGCTCTCATGACCATGGTATGTCCACGAAACGATGCCAGAGTTACCCGAAGTGCAACACGCCGCCGATAGCCTGGGGATGCAGATCGTCGGTGCGCGCATTGCGTGCGTCGAGCGGCTCGACTGGCCCCGTATGGTGGAAACCCCGGCGCCCGATGAGTTCATAGCGCTGCTCGCCGGTCGGCAGGTGCGCGGATGGGGACGTCGCGCCAAGTGGATTCTCCTCGATCTCGACGACGGCTGGACGCTGGCGCTGCACCTGCGGATGTCCGGCAGTCTGACGGTTCATCCCGCCAATGCCGAACCGGACCGACATACCCATCTGGCGCTTCGACTGGAGGATGGCCGCCGGATTTTCTTCCATGACACGCGCAAGTTTGGGCGCGCGCGGCTGCTGGATGCCACAGGTCTCGCTGCGCTCGACGCCGCACACGGCGCCGAACCGCTCTCTGAAACATTCACCGTCGAGCATCTCGCAGAGTTACTCCAAAACCGTAAACGCGCCATCAAACCACTCCTGCTCGATCAATCGGTAATTGCCGGGATCGGAAACATCTACGCCGACGAAGCGCTGTGGCATGCCCGCATTCATCCGCTCCGCCCGGCAGCCGATCTGAGCGCGAGCGAAGTTGCCGCACTCCACGACGGTATTCGCGCAGTGTTACGGCAGGCGCTTGCCAATGGCGGCAGCACATTGCGCGACTATCGCAACTCCTACGGCGCGCGCGGCACGAACCAGGACCATTTCAACGCCTATGACCGCGCGGGGCGACCGTGCCCGCGCTGCGGCGCCACAATTGTCAAAACCGTGGTTGCGCAACGGGGGACGCACTACTGCCCAATATGCCAGACTATTCCATGAGCAGCGACCAGCCGCCACGAATGAGCAATTCGGGCAGGTAGGTCAGCACCATTGCTGCGAGGTATGGACTCCACCAGAAGAAATTGAGGAATTGCCCGATGCCGGAGGATTGCGCCGTGAGGGAAGAGATGCCCAGGTAGGTGGTATAGATGTCGATACCGTGGGTAAAGACGAGCAGCACGATCAGCGCGAAGAGTTGCGCCGGTCCGCCAAAGAGGTTCAATCGCACGCTCGATTCGACATACGAGAAGAGCAGCCCAACTGGAATGAGCAACAGGTTCCACCATCCGGTTGGGGCAGGAATGCGGGCGGGCAGTTCGAGAAACATTGCCAGCATATTGATGCCGATCACTGCGCCGTCGAGGGTGTATTTCGCGCCAAGCGCCCACAACGGCAGCCCGAAGAGCAGCATCAGGATGCCGGCAGGAGCGCCGATCCCTGCGCGTGCTGGCGGCTCGACGATCGGATACGGCGCAAACGGTTTGCGCGGCGCGACGGCAGGCGGTCGCTGCGGTCGCGCCGGGCGCTGCGGCGAGGAACCAAGCGGTTTGCTGCGCACTGCCATAGTGTCCTCCTACCGCTGACTGCGCTCACGCATCGTGCGCGGCGACGCTTCTCGCTCGCGCGTGCGACTGCGTTGCGGCGCTTCCTCGTGTTCCTGCGCCGTCTCTGCCAGCGCGCCGGTTTGCAGCGTGTCGCCGATGTACTCGAGAATATCGCGAATATCCTCATTATCGTCGAGCATACTGTCGAACGGCAGCGCCACGCCGGAGACGGTCTTCACCGTCTGCCCGATCTCCTTCAGCGTGCGGTCGATCCCGCTCACCAGCGACTGCATCACCGCCGCCAACTCCTC
>CALGYB010000220.1 GCA_937935075.1 uncultured Roseiflexus sp.
CATCTGGTTGATCGCTCTATAAGGTCGCACGCCATATCTGTTGCGGGCGGGGCATGTTCCCCCACCTGCGTTGGACGGCGGCCCGAGACCGATGACGAAGATCTCACGAGTCGGGGAGGTTCACTCTTCACCCTTCAAACCCTTCAGCCACTCTGTCAGGTCCAGCAGCGCGTCGAGGTTGATCTCGTGCGCCATGGGGTATTCGCGGTAGGTGAGCGCCACGCCGAGTTGGCTCAGGAAGTCGCGGCTGGCGCGCCCGTGGGCGACTGAAACAACCTGGTCGCGTGTGCCGTGGATGACCAGGAACGGCTTATTGGTCAGTGCAGCGCGGTCCGGCAATTCATCGATGATCGTCGAGGGCACTATCCCGCTCAATACCGCCGCGCCCGCCGTCAGATCGGGGCGCGTGAGCGCCGTCAGCGCCGCCATCGTTCCTCCCTGGCTGAACCCGGCGACGATGACCCGCGATGGATCGGCGTGGTATGCCCGGGTCGCCTGTTCAACGAACTGCGCCGTCACCTGTGCGGCGTGGCGCGCCTGAACATCATCGACGGCGATGGCGCCGTCTGGCGTGAACCCGATCTCGAACCAGGCATACATGCCGGGCATGAGCACGAGCGGTGCGCGCGTGCTGAGCACCAGAAATTGCGGATCAATGTAGGGTGTGAGACCGAACAGGTCCTCTTCGTTGCTGCCGTACCCGTGGAAGAGAACGAGCAGCGGCGGGCGCGGGTCGTTGCCCGCTGCGGGGCGCACCAGATGATGGAGCGGCAGGTTACGCGGTTCCACGTTCATGGTCCTCCAGTGATTCGCCGCTGTACGCCGCGTTGCGACAGTCGGAACCAAAACTCAGCACAGCCAGTCCGATGACGCCGCCGAGGATGCAGGCGGCGGGCAGCCAGGACGTCGCCAGAACAGGCAGCGTCGCCAGGAGCACGCCGGTTTCGGCGGCGTGCAACAGTTGGACGCCAAGCGCAATCGCGCCGAAACAACTGACCTGCAACGGGCGCAGGCGCGGTCCCACAGCGCACGACGCCGTGCCGCGTCCCTGGCGCAGGCGCACCGCCACTCCGCCGAGCAGCGTCGTCAGCGCCAGCCATACCCCGCCGGCGCCGGGCGCCAGAGAAGTGTCAAGCCAGCCGATGACAAGCCAGGCAGCCAACGCGCCAGCCGCAATCAGAGCGAAGAGGATGTTCCAGTCTGCGCGACTCATGCCATTGCTCCAGCATACCGGCGCCGGTCAGGACGCGCGATGAGCAACGGGTGACGAGCATCTGCCCGTAAGTTGCTCCGGCGTCTCTATTGTACTCGAAGTTGGAGCGTCGTTTTCGAGATGATTATCTCGCGCTGCGGCATGATACAATGAAAGGTGAATGCTGTTCTTCGGGAAACGTATGATGATACCTTTCAAAACAATCGAGGCAATCAGTGATCGGATTGTGCAGGAGTTTGAGCCTGAATTGATTATTTTATTCGGTTCCTATGCTTATGGTCATCCTCAAGAGGACTCCGATGTCGATCTCCTTGTGGTGATGCGCCATGATGGAAACAACGTTTACAAGGCTATTGACATCCTGAACCGGGTCCAGCCACCCTTTCCCATCGATCTCCTGGTGCGCTCGCCGGAAGAGTTCTGGCAGCGTATTGCGCTCAACGATTCATTTCTGTGCGATATTCTTGCCAGAGGACGTATCTTATATGCATCCGCTCTGCCGACCGTACAATGGCGCGTGATGCAGTAAGGCGATGTGTTGCTGTACGAAAAGCGGTGCGCCAGTCATTTGGACTGTCGGTCTAACCTTTTCACATCGTGCGTATGCTATAATTGAGGTATGTCCTACAGCGATTTCAAACTGCCCGAACTGAAGCGTCGCTTTAACCTGATCCTGGAAGAAGACGCCGATCTCTTCAGCGCAGCGCCAGAAACGCCGGTCAGCGACTGGCTTCGGGCGACCTTGCATGAGACGCTCTCGGTCGCGCTGGCGATCAATACCGAGAAGGGGCGCTCTGAATTGATCATTGCGCCCATCCTGGTGGAATTGCGCAAACAGACCGGGTACGCCATCAGCTTCTTTTCCGGCGTCGATTTTACCGTTGACCCGTCTCAGGGATTGAACGGCGTGTGTGATTTTATTGTCTCACTGTCGCCGGAGCAGCTCTTCGTCAGTGCACCGGCGCTGATCATATTCGAGGCGAAGAATGAGGATATCAAGGGCGGCTTCTCGCAATGCATCGCAGCGATGATCGCAGCACAGCGCTTCAATGAGCGCGAAGGAAACGCTCTTCCGCTCATTCACGGCGCCGTTACTACCGGCACGAACTGGCGCTTCCTGCAATTGGATCAGAACGTCGTGCGCATTGATCGTCGCGAGTATTACGTCGATAATCTTCAGAAACTGCTTGGCATCCTGATGACGATAACCGGAAAACTGGCGGTTACTCCGACGCTTCCCTGACGGCGCGCCCCGGCAGCCAGATTGCCGCCAGGAACGCCAGTGCGCACGCTGCAACTGCAAAGAGAAACGTTTCTCCCACTACCTGCGCCGCCACGTCGATCAAGAACATCCGCGCCCGGTCGAAGTCTGCCAGCATCGCCGGGTCCGCAGCGCGTCGCAGCGCGTCCTGCCGTTGCACCCCCCACAATGTCAACGTCGAGACTCCAGCAGTCATGCCGATCAACCGCAGAATGATCACCAGCGCCGACGCCGCGCCGCGTCGTTCGGGTCCGGCAGCCGTGATGATCGCCGATGCCGTGGGCGCCAGCGCCAGACCGACGCCGCACCCCGCCAGCATCAGCCCGCCGACCATCGTCCAGTAATCGGTGTCCGATTGCCAGCGGCTCATCGCCAGGTATCCGGCAGTGGCCACTGCCAGCCCGATCAGCGCCGGAAGCCGTTCGCCGAACCGTCCCGCCAGGCGACCGCCGGGCCACGCCAGCAATGCCAGCGCCAGGGTCAGCGCCGACAATACCAATCCGGTTTCCCACGCGCCCCGGCGCAGGATGTCCGGGTCGGTCGGGTAGAGCAATCCCAGCCGTGTGTTGATGAACAGCGGAACGTTGGCGATCGCCAGCGCCAGCACAAACCCGATCAGGATGTTCATGATCGATGCTGCAACCGTTCCGCGTTGCCGGAACAGCGCCAGGTCGAGCAGTGGATCGCGCGCCCGCCGCTCGACCCAGATGAACGCTGCCAGCACGACAAGCGACGCCAGCGTCAGCGGCAGCGCATAGGGCGGTGGTCCAGGACGCTCGCCATAGAAATCGGTCTGCCCCAACTCGGCGCCGGCGCCCATACCGATGTTGAACGCCGTCAGGCTGAGCGAAATCAGCACCGCGCCGCGCCAGTCGAACCTGCCCGTCGCGCGGATAATGACCACCCGCCGCAATGCCATCCAGGTCAACGCCAGAGCGATGACGCCAAACGGCACATTGAGCCAGAACAGCAGTCGCCAGTCATCGAACAGCCGCATCAGCGCACCGCCGTACACGTGCCCAACCATCCACCCGGCGGTATCTACGGCGGCGATCACCCCGAGCGCCGCCGGGCGCCGCTCCGGCGGAAAGAGATCACTCACCAGCGCCATCGAAATCGGCACCAGCGCCCCCGCGCCAAGCGCCTGCACCACCCGCCCCAGCACGACCTCCTCGAGCGCCGGCGCGACCGCAACCACAATCGAGCCAATGGTAAAAATGGTCAGGCAGATCATGTAGGCGGCGCGTCGTCCATACAGGTCGGACAGGCGACCGGTAAAGGTCATGCTGATCGTATAGGCGAGCAGATAGCCGGTAATGATCCACGAGGCGCGATGCAGTTCGGTGTCGATTGAGACGCTCAGATCAACCATGATCTTCGGCAGCACCGCGGTGACAATCGTCAGATCGACGGCGCCGACGAAGACGGCGGTGCAGACCAGGGCAAGCGCCACCGATGGCTGCTGAAGCCAGGCGGAGATACCGCGTTCTGCGGATGGCTGGGGTGGGCTGATGGTCGCCGGTTTCTGTTCAATCGTCAAGGAACACCTTCCACGAGTTGATACGAATGCCAGCATCCTTCATCACACAAAGGCACAGGGGCGCAAAGATACCATCATCAACGGAATGCATGCGCACACTCCCTGCGCCTTTGTGAGCGCTTATAAAGACGCTGGCTCTAACACTCAATCGGCGCCCGCACATCGACCGGTTGATCGTAGGCGCTGAAAATCAGCGTCCAGGTAGTTGGCTCCTGGGCATCGGGCGCTTTGTCGACCAGCACGATCTTTGCCAGCCGCAGCGTTTCCCGGTCTGCCCAGATGTCGGCAGCGACCGGAGTGGCGCCGATCAGCCCGCCGCTGATCTCCGCAAGGCGCGCGCCGGGAATCGTGCCGCGCAGATGGTAGGTCGAGCGACCATCCAGGTCTTCTTCACCGACGAGGGTGATATTTTCGATGCCATCCTGGAGCAGACGTTCAATTCCTTTCTGCGCATCGAACAGAATAGCGGCATCGAATGCCTGTCCTGGCGCCAGACATTGCCAGGCGCGCGTCAGCGGGTTGGTGATGTACTGCTTCCCTGCCAGCGAGACGGTGCGCACCTCGCTGACGCCGGCTGCGCTGCGCAGTTTGAGCGTTGCCAATGCCCCGTCGGGTCGGCGGAGCGCGCCTTCGATGGACGTAAGGATGAACACGCGCGATGGGTCGCTGTACACCGGTTGCCCTGTCACCGTAATCGAGAACGCCAGACTTTGTGCTGCGCTCGTCGCCTGACCGGCGCGTGCGCTGATCTCGGCTGGCGTCGGCGTTGGCGTGGGGGTGACGGTCGGCGCGCCTGCGCCGCACCCTGCAAAGAAGAATGCCGCGACAACCATCAGCATCGTCGCGCGCAATGGTTGGAACATCTGTCGCCTCCCTGGAGCGTCTATTTTAGAGATGCCGTATCAGCAGCATCTCATCCTCGTTGGCGTATCCCAAGGTCTGGTAGAACGCCTGCGCTGCAACATGATCGCGCCCGGTGAGGATGCACAGTTCTGTTGCGCCTGCTTCGCGCGTCAGTTGTTCGGCGCGCGCCACAAGCGCCGATGCCACGCTGCGCCGCCGGAACGCTTCAACCACGAACAACTCGGTCACTTCTGCATACATCACATTGTAACAGAGCCATGGTATCAGGCGCAGGCACGCGAAGCCAATGGCTTGATCGTCATTGCAGGCAATCAATGCAGATTCGACGCCGCTGCACCGGGCAAGTTGCTCCGCCATGCACTCCGGGGACATCTGTACGCCGTTGAATGCGGCATTCAGTCGGGCAAGCGCCGGCGCATCGGCCGCTGTCGCAAGGCGAATTTCCATGGTATGCTCATCGTCTCGTGGTTCAGCCGGTTGCATTATACCCGGTGTTCTCCATGCACGTTCTTGTTCTTGGCGCTGGCGCCGCCGGTCTTGCCGCCGCTCGACGACTGCACGCCGCAGGGGTGACAGTTCAGGTGGTCGAGGCGCGCCATCGGATCGGCGGCAGAATCTGGACCGATGAAACCTTCGCGCCGTTTCCTGTCGAATACGGCGCAGAGTTCATCCACGGCGAACATGCCGCAACTCATGCGCTTGCCGCTGCTGCGCGCATCGAAACCATCCCGATTGACCGGTATGGACGTTTGCGCTGGAGCGATGGCGGTCCGGCGTGTGCGCTCGATGCGCTGCCGGTTGCCCGGCGCACCCTGATCGCGGCGTTGTTTCAGGCATTCGACCGGTTGCGCGACATGTCGCTCGATGTGCCGGATCGGTCGCTGGCAGATTATCTGCGCAACAACGGGTTCGATGATGAGGCGCTGCACGTTGCGGACGTGTTGCTGGCGCAAACGTGCTGTGCGCCGGTCGAGACGTTGAGTTGCGCCGATCTGTCGCATGAATTGCGTGTTGATCATGCCGGGAAGCGGGAATATCGTCTGCGCCCGGGGTACGCGCCGCTGCTCGCATGGTACGCCGGCGGTCTCGACATTCGTTTCGGCGCGGCTGCGCGCGTGGTGCGCCGTGCCCCTGGCGGAGTTATGGTCGAAACCGATGCTGGCGTGTTTCACGCCGATTGTTGCATTGTGACGATCCCGGCGGCAGTGCTGCAACGCGGCGTACCACAGTTCGATCCGCCACTCAGCGCATCGAAGCAGTGGGCGATCCACGCGCTGCGCGTCGAAGCAGCGACCAAACTGCTCTACTGTTTCGATGAACCGATGTGGGATGCCGACCTGACCTTCATGGCGCATACTGGTCTTGCGGCGCGCTGGTGGCCAGCCGCACACGCGGCGCGTGATGCGGCCGTTATCATCGCCTATGCCACTGCGGAGCGCGCACGCACGCTCGATGCGCTCGACGAAGCGGAAGCGATTGCTATCGGCTTGCGCGAATTGCAAACGCTGCTGGGACGGGACGATCTGGCGCAGCGATGCGTTGCGGCGCGACGTGTCGCCTGGAGCGCCGACCCCTTTGCATATGGCGGATATGCGCACGTTCCGCCAGGTGCGGCTGTCGCGCGACGCCTCCTGGCGATGCCGGAGGGAGCGACGCTCTTCTTTGCCGGCGAAGCAACGGCGTATGACAGCAACCCGCAGACCGTGCATGGCGCCATCGAGAGCGGCTGGCGCGCTGCGGGCGAGGCGCTGGAGTCTTACTCCTCCTCGACGCAAATCTTCCGCTGAACGATTGCCGCAATCGTGCGGAACAGCAAGAGAACGATCAACGCTCCCAGCGCAATCAGGAGCGCATACGCCAGCCCCTGGAACAGAGGCATGCTCGTTTTCGCCGCCATCAACACGGTTGCGATCGTGATTGCCGCCATCGGGAATGAATACGCCCACCACGACAGGTAGAAGGGAATGTTCACAAACTGACGGTATTGTGTAAGCAGCGTCAGAAAGATGAAGAGCGCAAAATAGTACAGAATCCTGGCAAATCCATCCAGTTCAAAACCGCTTACTTCATGTTCCATCAATCGGAGATAAGAAATGAATCCAATCGCCGGCGGTGCGATCATGATAAACAGCGTTGGCGTAAGGCGCTCAGGGAGCGGATTGTGGAAGATGATACGATACAGGAAAAGGATAAACAGCGCCAGCCAGAAGATCAGACCAATACTGAAGAAAAACCAGGATATCTCGATCGAAGCGTGCTCAATACCCGAAATCGGCACAATGATATTGCCAACCATCGGGATGAACCAGGCAGGATTGATATGCTGAATCTGAAGCGTTGTTCGCTGCATCCAGGCGGATAGAATTGCAATCGTGAGCGCCAGATGTCCGACAGCGCCGATCATCCAGAAGGCGCGCGAAACGTCGCTGTTCAGCCGCATGAACGCAATGCTGAATAATAGCAGGCTGATCGAAATCGTCGGGAAGAAATTGATCTTGATCGGATGGGCGAATTCCCGCTTGACCGCATCGGGGTAGCGTGCCGCCTTCAGCGCATACAGTGTTGCAATCGCCAGAAAGACCGCCAGTGACGCAACGAGCAGGACGCCGCTGATGGCGAACGGAAGCGCCAGCAAGCGTTCCGCACGCTGCACCGCAATCGTCGTTCCCGTCAGACCGAGCACTGCGGCAAAGAATGAGATGGGGAAAAACTGCAAACGTGGGCGTGCTGCAGCCCGGCTCTGATCGCCCGTCGAAACCTGGATCGATGGTTGCTCCATCATACGCTCACTCCTGGCATATCCGGCACATTGAGATCGTCTATATGATGCAGCGCAGGCGCGCCGGGTTACAGGATTATGTGCAAACGGGCAGGCGCTGCGATCTGAAGCCCTTGCTCAGGGTTGAGGGCAGTGCGCCGCCCTGCCCGCACTCACGCCCGGCGGGGCTGCCACTTGTCTGACTGAACGCCACTTGGTATAGGCGCCTTTGCGCCACTGCGCCTTCGCGTTACAGTCACAACGCCAGGACGCCGGGACACGAAGCATTATGTGCGCGGTCATTCGGACAATAATGGTTTCTGAGAAAATTATCCGGTATCGCCCGGTTAAGCCTGCGCAGGCGGGCGTTGCACCCGTAGCCTGCGGCTTCAGCCGCCGGGCGGGCGAGTGGATCGCTGATGCCAGGGCGCAGTCATGCGTCCACGACACGCCTGCCGGTGTGCGTTGACCGTTACGCCTTGCGAACCGGGCGCTCGAACATCTTGTCTGACTGACCGCCATGTGGTATGAGATGCGCGGCGGGTGCGTCGTGGTGTGTCCATTTGTGACCTTCGTGGTTACTGCACACCGGCTGAACCACCAAGGACCCGAAGCGCACGAAGGGGAATAAACATGAAGCGCAGTTCCTTCGTGTCCCTTGGTGACCTTCGTGGTTGCTTGTTGCCGTGAGGTCATGGAAGGCTGAACCGCCAAGGACCCGAAGCGCACGAAGGGGAATAAGCTTGAAGCACATTTCCTTTGTGCCCCTTTGTGACCTTCGTGGTTGCTTGTTGCAGTGAGGTCATCATATGGTTTCCTGATCAGAATCGGGATATAATAGACGTAAGAAACGGCGCAGATGCGCCTCGCGCGGCGAGGCTGAAAGG
This sequence comes from uncultured Roseiflexus sp., assembly GCA_937935075.1. Classification (GTDB taxonomy): domain Bacteria; phylum Chloroflexota; class Chloroflexia; order Chloroflexales; family Roseiflexaceae; genus Roseiflexus. The sequence continues at coordinate 8,524 of CALGYB010000220.1, forward strand.
TGGTGATTCCCATGCTGCCCGTTTCGTTCTTCCCGGTCGCCGGTGCGCCGCTGCTATGCGCAGGCGTTCTGATCCTCTCCGATTCCCTCTGGCGAAGCGGAAACGCCCGGCGCAGCGCCATTGTCTTCCTGGCAATTGCCAGTGTCATTGTGGTCACAGGCTGCGCTCAACCTGATGGGTCGTCGCCGGTTGCGCAGGTCTCGCCGACGGCATCTGGTTCGCCGGCAACGACGATGCCGACCGTTCCTGTCGTTCCATCCTCGCCTCCGTCGCCATTGGCGACGATGGTTCCGCCTTCGCCGCCTTCGCCAACCGCCGCAACCGCGCCGCCGTCGCCGACGCCTGACCAGATGCTGCCGGCGGTGTGCGAGGGGTATATTCAAACGCTATCAGTTGTCATTCCCGTCGGCAACACCCGTGAAAGCGTGGACGTTCCCCGGCGTGCTGGCGCCTTCGGACCGCAGTCATTCGGGGTGGATCGCCAGGGAAACATCTTCATATGCGATACAGTCAATCGCCGGGTGCAGGCGTTTGCCGCCGATGGGACCTACCGGATGACCATTCCTGTCCAGGAACCCGCTGCGCCTGCCGATGTCGCCATTGATGATGCGGGTAACCTCTATGTGCTCGATGATACGCAGGGAATCCTGGATCAGTATGATCCCCAAGGACATCTGCATCGGCGTCTGCCGGTTATCGTTGAGCAGCCGCGCGGACCGCTGCATATCGTCAGTGATGCGTTGTACCTTTCGAGTGAGAACGGTGACCGCCCAATCGGCGTCATTGTGCGCGGATTGCTCGAACCGATTTCTGAACCATCCGGCGTCATGCTCTCGGGTAGTCTGCCGGGGATTGTGGGGCGTGCGAGCGGGCGCCGGTACACGGTCGAGAGAGTTGACGCAACCAGAGGTGTTGTCGAGGTGTTCGACACAGCCGGAACGTCCATCCAGACGATCGATGTGCGTGCGCCGCAGGTGTTGTCGATCCGCTTTCTCCAGGAAGATGCCGTCGGGAACATCTATGTGCAGGTCGAACGCGGCATATCCGAAGGCGCCGGAGTGCTGTTAGCAGTCCATGCGTTCGATGCCCGGGGGCGGTTTATTTGCCGCATCCCAATCCCGGAAAACGAGTATCAGACCTGGACTGTCAAACTGCTTGATGTCGGCGTCGATGGTTCGATCTATCAGTTTATGCCGCAGTTCGACGGTTCGCATCTGAACGTGTTTTCACCGCAGAAATAGGATGAGCGCCTGCGCCAGCAGGATCTTGGCGATCATTGCCATCGGGTAGACGGTGGTATAGCCGATATTCGGCGCATCGTTTTTCGTCTGTTCGAGCGCGAATGCAAGCACTGCCGGCTGGGTCTGCAAACCGGCGAGCATGCCGATCAGCAGGCTCATCGGAATACGCAGCAGTTTGTGCCCGATCCACAGCGTCAGGAACGCCACGCCACAGGTGATGATCGCACCGGCGACGAACAGAACGACCCCGCCGCTCTGCGAGAAGGTGCTGACGAACGCATAACCGGCTCGCGTGCCGACGCCTGCCAGGAACAGCACCAGCCCGATCTGGCGCAGGGTCAGGTTGGCGCTGTAGGGAATATTCCACACCAGCGGTCCGGTGCGTTCGCGCGCCCCCAGCACAAGCGCCATCACCAGCGGGCCGCCGGCGACGCCGAGACGGAAGGTGGCATCGCCGGGCAGTGGGAATGGGATCATACCGAGCGCCAGCCCCATCGCCAGCCCCAGACTGAAGGTCAGGATGTCGATCTCACTCAGGGCGCGGTACGAGTCGCCAAAAAAGTCGCTCACCTCGTCCATGCGTTCACGCAGCGCGACGACGCGCACGCGGTCGCCGAGTTCCAGCACCATATCGCCGTGGGGCAGCAATTCCATATCACCGCGCCGCACGCGCGTCACCAGCGCGCCATAGCGCTGCGGCAACTGCAACGCGCGCAGCGGTCGCCCGACAACCTGCGGGTTGGAGACGAAGATGCGCCGAAAATCGAGTTTGCTGCGGTCGAGTTCCAGGCGCTCGTTGGTCATGTCGCCGAGGAAGGCGGCTGCTTCGGCGATCTCCTCCTCTGTGCCGATGAGGCTGACCATGTCCCCCGGTTGCAGACGGGTGGCGCCATCAACCAGCGTCATCTGACCGTTGCGCAGCGTTCTGCCAAAGATCACCCGCCATTGCTTGGCGCGCAGCAGTTCATCGACGGTCAGCAGACCGATCTCCGGGCGTGTGATGCGCACCGTGCGATTGACCAATTTCTGCCCCACCGCGCCAAGGTCGCGCAGGCTTTGCGCTTCGCTGGTATAATCCACACGCCAGATGCGCTGAAGCGTGGCGATCGTCACAATCATACCGATCACGCCGACCGGGTAGGCAATCGAATACCCGATCACCGGGTCGGTCAGCAATTGATCGCGGGTAGTGGCGGGCGCAATGGTTTTGATCTGTTCCAGCACGGCTGCCAGCGCCGGGGTGTTGGTCAGGCTTCCGGCAAACAGCCCGGCAGCAAGAGTCGGACGCAAGCCGAAGGCGTACTGCACTCCAGCGACGGCCAGCGCTGCGACGATCAGCATGCCGACGATCAGCAGATTATCCCGCAATCCTTTGCGCTGAAACGATGCAAAGAATCCGGCGCCGCTGCTCAGCCCGATGGTATAGACGAAGACCACCAGTCCGAGGGTATAGACGACCTCCGGCAACTTGAGGTCTGGATCGAGTGCGCCGATCGCCAGCCCGGCAAACAACACGGCAGCGACGCCAAGACTGTGTCCGAACAGGCGGATGCGACCAAGCGGATAGCCGATCGCGGCCACGATAAAGAGGAGCAGGAGCGCATTGCTCTTGAGCAGTTCGACGAACCACGTCATGGTTTGCACCTTGCACAAAAAGAGCGCCGTCCGCTTGTGCGGCGGCGCACACGCATATCCCGACGAAAGCCGCGCCGATTATACGCCGCTTGTCGATTCGGGACAAATAGAGAAGGAATGCATATGCCAGAACCGTCACCAGGGTGGGAGGGAACCATTCTGGCGTTTGTGGCGATTGCGACGGTGTTGATCGGAAGCGCCTACAGCATCGCGCTTGTGTATGAAACACCGGTGCCGTGGGCGGTACTCCTGGTGATCGCCGCGATTGCAGCGCTCTGGCTGCGGCGCCGGAGACGGAAGAGGTAGCGGCGTTTATGGGGTGCGCGCGCCAATTGCGTTAGCAGCAATGGGGAGCAAGTTTCGTGCAAGATTGACGAAATCTTCGATCAGAAACGGCTTGGCGATATAATCATTAATACCGGCTTCGCGCGCCTGCCGCTGCAATTGTGGGGTGTCATATGCGGTGAAGAGCACCGTAGGCGTATCAGGCTTGCGCTGCCGGATTGAGGTGAGCAATGACAATCCGTTCATACCACGCAGGTTGTAATCGCTCATCACAAGATCATAGGCATGCTGTTCGAACAGGTCGAGCGCTTCTTCGGCGGAATAGGCGGTATCGAGCAGGTAGGGCGCGCCAAGAGTGCGCATTCCAAGCGCAATGACGCTGGCAATCATGCTATCGTCCTCAATGAGCAGAATGCGAAATGGTTTTCCGCCGCTCATAACACGCCCTTTTTGTTCAGAACGGCAGTGTGGCGGTTTTCCCCGGCACGCCTGGAGTCTGCACGTTTCCCGGTTCGATGTCTGGCAGGAGTTCCTGAGATAGCCATCCTATCAATGCTATAGTACCATGCCAGTCGTTAAATTCAAGTGACGATATTCGCATATGTCATCGTATTTTTCTCATCCCGCCATCGATCCCGTTGATCTTGAGGTCTTTCACAACCGGTGCGCTGCGATTGCCGAAGAGATGGGCGCTGCGCTTGGGCGGAGTGCGCTTTCGGCGAATATCAAGGAGCGACGCGATTTTTCCTGCGCCGTCTTCGATGCGCAGGGCCGGATGGTTGCGCAGGCGGCGCACATTCCGGTGCATCTGGGCGCCATGCCGCGTTCGGTCGAAGCGGCGCTGGCGCAGTTCGTCCTTGCGCCGGGTGATGTCGTCGTGCTCAACGATCCCTACCTCGGCGGCACTCACCTTCCTGACATCACCACCGTCGCTCCCGTGTATGCCGGGGCAACGCTGATTGGCTACACCGCGACTCGCGCGCACCATGCCGATGTCGGCGGCATGACCCCTGGTTCGATGCCGATGAGCCGTGAGGTGTATCAGGAGGGATTGATCATCCCGCCAACCCTCCTCGCACGCGGCGGTGTTCCCGATGAGGCGGTCATCGGGGTGATCTGCCGCAACTCACGCACCCCCGATGAGCGTCGCGGCGATCTGGCCGCCCAACTCGCCTGTCATCGCGTCGGTGCGCAACGCCTGGCGGAACTGGCGGAACGCCATGGATCGGATTGGGTGGCGCGCCATATGGATGCGCTCCTGGCGTATGGCGAACGCCATATGCGCGCAGTGATCGCCGCAATACCGGACGGCGCCTATGCCTTCGAAGACATGCTGGACAATGATGGCGTCGCCTCTGACCCGCTGATGATCTGTGTGCGGATCGACATCCGCGGTGATCACGCCATCGTAGATTTTAATGGAACAGCATCGCAGTGTCGTGGACCGCTCAATGCCCCGCGCGCCGTGACCGAATCGGCAGTGCTGTACTGTTTCCGCTGCCTCGGTCCGCCCGATATGCCATCGTCTGCCGGTGCGTTTGCGCCCCTCGATATTCGTATTCCGGCTGGCAGCCTTCTGTCGCCCTACCCTCCGGCTGCCGTCGCCGGCGGCAATGTCGAGACGGCGCAACGAGTCGTTGATGTGGTGTTCGGCGCGCTGGCGCAAGCGCTTCCCGACCGTATCCCGGCCGCTTCGGCGGGGACCATGAACAACTGGACGTTTGGCGGGATCGCGCAGAACGGCGTCTCGTTCGCCTACTACGAAACGCTTGGCGGCGGGATGGGCGCTCGTCCGACGCTTCCTGGTCTTGGCGGCGTGCAGGTGCATATGACCAACACCCTCAATACGCCTGTTGAGGCGCTGGAACGGCAGTTTCCGCTGGTAGTGCGTCGCTACGGGTTGCGCCGTGGTTCGGGCGGAGCCGGGCGCGTGCGCGGCGGCGATGGCCTGGTGCGCGAGATTGAATTCCGCGCACCGGTCACTGTCAGCCTGTTGACCGAACGCCGGGTGTATGCTCCCTACGGGTTGCATGGCGGCGCTCCCGGCTTGCGGGGACGCAACGTTCTGTTGCGCGACGGCGAGGAGCGCACGCTTCCCGGCAAGACCACTATCGACCTGCAACCCGGCGACATCCTGCGCATCGAAACGCCCGGCGGCGGCGGCTTCGGTGCGCCATCGGCTACAGGTCAGAAGCGCAGTGTGACATAGTGCGTGAATGTGCATGGTTTGGA